>NZ_CP094516.1:5038000-5352875 GCF_029909975.1 Bradyrhizobium sp. ISRA430 | reverse complement strand
CGACCGTCTGGATATGCGGCGCCTCGCGCAGCGCCTCGCTCGACAGCTTCCACATCCTGGCAAAGGCCGGGTTGAATAGCTGCGCCTTGCCGTTGCTGCCGAACACCGCCACGCCCTCGGCGAGGCTGTCCAGCGTCTCGCGCTGGACGCGGATCAGGCCATCGAAGCGGCGGGCGAGATCGAGGCTCTCGGTGACGTCGTCGAACAGATAAGTGACCCCGCCTTCCGGGTTCGGCGTGGTGACGACGGACAGCGCGCGCCCGTCAGGCAGGAACCAGGTGTCCTTTGCGGTTTCGACCGCGCGATAAGCCTCGTGCAGCTTGGCCTTCCAGGCGCGGAAGTCCGGCTGCTCCGGCAATTTGCGCGCGGCACGAAGCTGGTCGAGCACGCTGGAATCGTCGGGATTGCTGTCGAGGAACGTGCGGTCGAGGTCCCACAGGCGCCGATAGGAGTCATTGTAGAAGGCGAGGCGTCGCTGGCCGTCGAACACGGCAACGCCCGAGGAGAGCTGATTGAGCGTGCGGCGATGCGCTTCCGCCATCCGGACCAGCGCCGAGCTCAGCGCATCCGCTTCGCTGGCGTCTATAGCAACCCCGACACTGCCGCCGCCGACATTGACGGCGTGCACGTCGTAGATGCGGCGCTCACCGCCGATCACGATCGGCAGCCGCGAGGCGAAGTGAGCGGCCTCCTTCAGGCTCCGCTCCATGGCGGTGCGGTCGGCGCTGTCGAGCAGCTCGAGCTTGCGCGCCTGGGCGTCGATGATGCTCGTCGCCTCTGTCGCGCGCACATAGGCAGCATTGGCGTAGGCCAGCGCGCCGTTCTCGGCTTTGGCCCAGATCGGCCACGGGGCCGCCGCGGCGAAGCCGCGCAGCATCTCGGTCTCGTCGAGCAGCGCCTTGTGGCGCAGGCTGGTCTCGGCCAGTTCGCGTCGCAGGCCCGACAGTTCACGAATCCTGACAATGGCCTGGCCGCCGATGGCGCGGCCGATGGCCTCGAGCGTGTGACCGTTGGCGGTGGTCAGAGTGAGCTGGAACCCGTCGCCATGGTCGCGCAGCGCGTCGACCGCACGGTCCATCCACAGCGCCGGTTCTGGCGGCAGCCAGGTTCCGAAAGCGAGCACGCGCTGCGGCGAGGCGTCGCGCGGCATCACCATGGAGATGTCGCCCGAGATTTGCGCGCGGCTGTCGCCGGCCGGCCAGGAGATCAGGATCTGCGGCTCGGCAAACAGCAACGCACTCAAGCGGTCGGCCTGGAGCTGCAGTTCGCCGATTCGCGCGCGCAGCCGCGCCTCGTTCTTTGCCGTGCGCACGCGCGTGCGCATCAACAGGATCGCGGCCACGACCGAGAAGCCGAGCAGAGACAGCGCGGTGGTCAGCACCGCGACTTCCTGCCGGTTGAAGTCGAGCAACGTAGAGAGGGCGTCGACGAGGTCGGCGGCCTGAGCAGGCGCTGCCGGCAGCAACGCCGCCAGCGCACTTCCCATAAGGCCGTTGCGCGCCAGCGATGTGCACGACAACAGCGTCCGACGCATCGACACGATCACGCCTGACATAATTGCCCCAAGACCGCACGAATTTACGCGCGACGACTTTCCCCCGCCGCACGCGAATCAAACGACAATATCCTCATCGTGACTCGACCGGTAAGAGTCCAGATCGTGAACGCAAGGGCGGCCCCACAAAAATGCCGGTCAGGCGGTTCCAGCCCATGTCATTCTGCGGTGGTTCGGCTGGAATTGCCGTACGTTAGCGGCCGGTCGAGCCGAAACCACCGGCGCCGCGATCGGTCGCCGACAGCGCAGCGACAGGAACCAGTGCGGCCTGCACCACGGGTGCGATCACCATTTGCGCGATGCGCTCGCCGCGTTTGACCACGAAGGGCGCGTCGCCGTGGTTGATCAGGATAACCTTGATCTCGCCGCGATAGTCCGCGTCGATCGTTCCCGGCGAGTTCAGCACGGTGACGCCGTGCTTGGCGGCGAGCCCGGAGCGCGGCCGCACCTGGGCCTCGTGTCCGGGCGGCAAGGCGATCGCCAGTCCCGTCGGCACCAGCGCATGTTTGCCGGGTGCCAGCGTCAGGGGCCCATCCTCGGGAACCGCCGCCATCAGGTCGAGGCCGGCGGCTTCAGGGGTCTGATAGGCCGGCAGCGGCAGGCCGTCGGCATGGGCCAAGCGTTGCAGTTCGACTGTGATTTTCGTGCTCAAGACGCGGGCTCCAGGGATTTGTCGGCCACGCTCTTTGCGACATGTGCGATCAATTCGGTGGCGACTTGTTCCTTGGTCATCACCGGCCAGGAATCAACTGCGATCTCGCCGTCTTTGCGGCTGATGAGGTGAACGGTGTTGCGATCGCCTCCCATCACGCCGGTCGCAGGCGAGACGTCGTTGGCCACGATCCAGTCGCAGCCCTTGCGCTCGAGCTTGCTCTTGGCGTTATCGATGAGATGCTCGGTTTCGGCGGCAAAGCCGATGACGAGCGGCGGGCGCTTGTCTGTCAGTTTCGAAATCGTGGCGAGGATGTCGGGGTTCTCGACGAGCTGGAGCGGCGGCATGCCTGCCGGTGTCTTCTTCAGCTTCTGCTCGCCTTCATTGGCAACCCGCCAGTCGGCGACGGCCGCCGCGAAGATCGCGATGTCGACCGGAAGCGAGGCCTGGACATGCTCCAGCATCTGCCGCGCCGATTCGACATGCTTGACCGCAACTCCGTCGGGATCGTCGAGGTCGACCGGGCCGCTCACCAAAATGACCTCGGCGCCCGCAGCCTGTGCGGCCGCCGCGATGGCAAAGCCCTGCTTGCCGGAGGAGCGGTTGGCGATGTAGCGCACCGGATCGATCGGCTCATGCGTGGGACCGGCGGTAATCAGCACGCGCTTGCCGGCGAGCGGGCGTGGCACCGGCGGACGCAGCATGCGCTCGACGGCGGATGCGATCTCGATCGCCTCCGACATGCGGCCGACGCCGGCTTCGCCGGCTTCGGCCATCTCGCCGGAATTCGGCCCGATCAGCACCACGCCGTCGCGCTGGAGCTGCGCGACGTTGCGCCGCGTCGCCGCGTTGTTCCACATCAACGGATTCATCGCCGGCGCGAGCAGAATCTTCCGGTTGGTGGCGAGCAGGATGGCGCTGGCAAGATCATCGGCATGGCCGCCTGCCATCTTGGCCATCAGATCGGCCGTGGCCGGTGCCACCACGATCAGATCGCAATCGCGCGCCAGCCGGATATGGCCGGCATCGAACTCGCTCTGCGGGTCGAACAGGTCGGTGTAGACGCGCTCATGCGAGAGCGCGCCCACCGCAAGCGGCGTCACGAACTGCTGCGCCGCCTTCGTGAGCACGCACCGGACCTCGATGCGCCGCTCCTTAAGCCGGCGGATCAGATCGAGCGATTTATAGGCCGCGATCCCGCCGCCGATGATCAGGGTGACGCTGGCCTCGGGAAGCGCGCTGGTGCGCTGGGATGCCGGGGCTGGAGCGGCATCGGGTGGTGCCGCCAATGGCGTCAGCGGCTCCTCGCGGCCCTCGATCAGCTCGCGCAGGATAACCCGGACCTCTTCCTCGACCGATCTGCGGTTCTTGGCCGAGCGCAGGCGCAAATAGGTTTTGACGTTCTCGTCGAGCTTGCGGATGGTCAGGCTTGCCATGACGCCCTCCAGCACGGAATGATAGCGATGCTATCACCCGAATGATAGCGATGCTATCACCCACATGATTGCAGTGCAATCATAGATTCCGGACCGCGATCAGGATGCCGATGAAGGTCGCCGCGATGATCCAGAGCGCCACAGTGCGCCAGCGGTTCTTGCGGCCCTCGCTGCGGCCCATCGCCGCGATGCTTTCCGGCGACAGCCGCAGGCCCTCCCGCGTCATGGTCTCGAGCTGCTCCAGCACTTTGGCCGAGCGGGCGGCGATGTCGGGCAGATTCGCCAGCACACGGGCGAGGTCGCCGGTCCCGGCGAGCGCGCCCTGCACCCGGCCGATTGGGCCGAGATTGCGCTGGATCCATTCGCGCACCACGGGGTCGGCGGTCTTCCAGATGTCGAGCCTGGGATCGAAGCCGCGCGCCACGCCCTCGACCACCACCATGGTTTTCTGCAGCAGAATCAGTTCGGGCCGGGTGCGCATGTCGAACAGGCCGGTGACCTCGAGCAGCAGCGTAAGCAGCCGCGCCATCGAGATTTCCTCGGCGGTACGGTTGTGGATCGGCTCGCCGATGGCACGGATCGCCTGCGCGAAATTCTCCACCGAGTGATGCGCGGGCACATAGCCCGCCTCGAAATGCACCTCTGCCACGCGGCGATAGTCGCGGGTGATGAAGCCGAGCAGGATCTCGGCGAGGAAGCGTCGCTCCTTCAGCCCGAGCCGGCCCATGATGCCGAAATCGACCGCGACGAGACGGCCCGTATCGTCCAGGAACAGGTTGCCTGGATGCATGTCGGCGTGGAAGAAGCCGTCGCGCAGCGCGTGACGCAGGAAGCTCTGGATGATCTTGCGGCCGAGATCGGGCAGGTCGACCTGTGCCTCCTGCAAGCGGGCGTGATCGTTCAGCGCGATGCCGTCGATCCACTCCATCGTCAGCACGTTATGCGTGGTGCGGTCCCAGTCGACCGCAGGCACGCGGAAGTCGGGATCGTCGCGCGTGTTCTCCGCCATCTCCGACAACGCAGCCGCTTCCAGCCGCAGGTCCATCTCCATGGCGACCGCGCGGGACATGGTGTTGATGACCTCGACGAGGCGCAAGCGCCGCGCTTCGGCCGAGTAGGCTTCGGCCTTGTGCGCGACGAAGAAGAAATCGGAGAGGTCGCGGCGGAAGCGCCCGGCCACATTGGGCCGCAGCACCTTGATCGCGACCGGCTTGCGGATACCGTCGCGCAACACCTCGCCGCGATGCACCTGCGCGATCGAGGCGGCCGCGACCGGCTGACCGAAGCTTGCGAACACATCCTTGAGCGGACGCTCCAGCGAGGTCACGATGGCGGCCTCGGCGTCCTCTTGCCGAAACGGCGGCAGGCGATCCTGGAGGCTTTCAAGATCGCGCGCGATGTTGACGCCGACGACGTCGGGGCGCGTTGCCAGGAATTGCCCGAGCTTGAGATAGGCCGGGCCCATCCGCGTCAACGCGCGCGACACGCGCGGCCCGTGCTTGGGGCCGCGCCGCTCGATGAGGCGCGCGAGCTTCAGCGCAAGCTGCCCGGGCGGCGGGACCAGGCTCGGATCGACGGAACCGAACACGCCCTCGCGCGCGAACACGAACGCGGCGCGCATCAGGCGCGCAATGTGGGGGATGGCAGAGATCACAAACGCCAGCCCGAATGCAGTGCGACGATGCCGCCGGACAAGGTTTGCCAGCTCACCCGGGCGAAGCCGGCATCACGGATCATGTCGGCGAAGGCGTTGGGCTTCGGAAACTTGCGGATCGATTCGACGAGATAGCGATAGGACTCGGCGTCGCCCGTCACCATGCGGCCGAGCGGCGGGATCACCTTGAACGAGAACAGGTCATAGAGCCGGTCGAGCCCGGGCACCTCGACGGTGGAAAACTCCAGGCACAGAAAACGGCTGCCGGGCTTCAGCACGCGATAGGCCTCGCGCAAGGCGAGATCGATCCGCGGCACGTTGCGGATGCCGAAAGCAATCGTATATGCGTCGAAGTTGCGATCGGCAAAGGCGAGGGCTTCGGCATTGCCTTCGACGAAGTCGATCTGGGTCTCCAGATGCTGCTTGGCGGCGCGCTCGCGTCCCACGGCCAGCATGTCGGCGTTTATGTCGCAGACGGTGGCGTGGAAGCCGGGGCCCGCCGCCTTGGCGGCGCGGAAGGAAATGTCGCCGGTGCCGCCGGCGACGTCGAGCAGCGCGAACGGCCGGTCGCCCCTCGGCGGATCGAGCGTGTTGATCATGATGTCTTTCCAGACCCGATGCAGGCCGCCCGACATCAGGTCGTTCATCAGGTCGTAACGCGACGCCACGCTGTGAAACACATCGTTCACCAGCGTCTGCTTGTCCCCTAGCGGGACGTCCCTGAAGCCAAAATGCGTGGTATCGCCCGGCCGATCCATTACTCTACTCCGCGAGGCGGACCATAGCGCGGCCGCCGCAATGGCGCTATCACACTGCCCTCGTAAGGTGAATGCCTGACCATGCCTGAATTGCCCGAAGTCGAGACCGTCCGCCGCGGCCTCCAGCCCGTCATGGAGGGTGCCAAGATCTTGAGTGCGGAGGCCCGCCGCGCCGACTTGCGCTTTCCCTTTCAGCCGGATTTCGTGGCCCGGCTCCGAGGGCAGGTCGTCACCGGGCTCGGCCGCCGCGCAAAATATCTCATGGCCGATCTCGTCTCCGGCGATGTGCTGCTGATGCATCTGGGCATGTCGGGCTCATTCCGTGTCATCAAGCCCGACAACGACGTGGCGCCTGGCGAGTTTCACTATCCGCGCGGCAAGGACACCACGCACGACCACGTGCTGTTTCGGATGTCCTCCGGCGCCGACGTCGTCTTCAACGATCCGCGCCGCTTCGGTTACATGAAAGTGATTGCGCGCAACGCGCTCGACGAGGAGCCGTTGCTGCGCGGACTCGGCCCCGAGCCGCTCGGCAATGAATTCGATGCTGCGATGCTGGCGCGGTCCTGCGCAGGCAAGACCACGAGCCTGAAGGCTGCGCTGCTCGACCAGCGCGTGGTGGCGGGACTCGGCAACATCTATGTCTGCGAGGCGCTGCATCGCTCGCATCTGTCGCCGCGGCGGATCGCCGCCACGCTCGCGACCAAAAAGGGCGAGCCGAGCGATCATGCCAAGCGGCTGGTCGGCGCGATCCACACCGTGTTGAACGATGCGATCAAGGCCGGCGGCTCGTCGCTGCGCGATCATCGCCAGACCTCAGGCGAGCTCGGCTATTTCCAGCACTCGTTCAAGGTCTATGACCGCGAAGGCGGCGTCTGCAAGACGCCCGGTTGCGGCGGCACGGTCGAGCGTTTCACCCAGAACGGCCGTTCGACCTTCTGGTGTCCGAAATGTCAGAAATGAGGATCGGACTTGCGGCCGAAAGGCCGTGAGCGTGACGAGCTCACCACGGACGTCATTGCGAGCGCAGCGAGACAATCCAGACTGTCACCGCGGAAAGATTCTGGATTGCTTCGCTGCGCTCGCAATGACGGGATGGATGGAGCTTCCGAGAAACGAAGCGAAGTAATCCGGCCGGGCTGGTGGCCGGATTGCTTCGCCGCTTGGGTGCTTCGCGACCGGATAGCGAAGCGCGCCCGGCCGGCGTCTCGAGCGATCGCCCCGCTCAGGACGCCAGTGTCGTCTCGCTCGATGAGAGCTCGGTGACGGCGACGTGCAGCATTCCGTCCGCCTCCGGAATGACCTGGTCGATCAGAGGATTGGTCGCAGCCGAAAGCTCGAGCCGGGTCTCGATCCAGCGCCATAGCCCGCGGATCTCGTCCGCCGACTTGCCGTTCGGTGCGAACTCGCTGACGGCAAGGCCGGCCGCGAGCGAATCCTGGTGGTCGTTGCGCATCACGATCAGCGGGCGTGCGAGCACGTCGGCGAGGTCGAGCGCCGCTTCGTCGGCAAGCCTGTTGGCCGCATTGTCGATGCGCTGGCCGCGGATCGGGGTCTGGTTCAGGACGAAGCCAAAGGGCCGCTTCCAGGCGCGCGCGACGCTCAGCGTCGAGGCGGTGGCCTCGATGTCGGCGACGCTCGGGCGCGCCGGGATCAGGCAGAGATCGCAATGGCGGATCGCGGCGGTGGTCGCGGCGCTGAGGCCCGCCGCGGTATCGACGATCGCAAGCTGGAGGCCGCTGCCAGCCAGCATCTGCAGGCGCGGCGCGATGTCGGCAGCGTGATAGATCGGCTCGACGACGGGATCCGCATCGCCGCGGCGGCGCTGCCAGCTCGACAGGGTGCCCTGCGGGTCGGTCTCGATCAGGCGGACGGTGAAGCCGGCATGCCTGGCTGCCAGCGCAAGGCCGATGGCAAGCGTGCTCTTGCCGCTGCCACCCTTTTGGGTGGCCAGTACGATCGTGTGCATGGAAATTGCTTCCTTTGGAGTGCTTGGGTCTGGATACGCCACGCGAACGTGCATCGCTTCTCGATGCTGAGCGCTTCTTGCTCAGGACGTGCCCAGCCCGATCCAAAGGGGATCGCGGATGTCCGAATCAACGCCAGCGATGATGACGGAATCGGGAATGCCAGCTAATCCGTACCAATACTGGACCCGTAGTCCCACGTATGATGTCCTCGCCGCTGCGAACAAGAGGGACGAGCGGCATGAGCACCAATTGGCGGGACCGGACGGCAACCACCTTTGAATGCCAGAAAATGCCGGCGGTTTCGAGCCGCGGCATGGTGGTCAGCAACCATCCGCTGGCCTCCAGCGCCGGCGCCGAGATGCTGGCTGCCGGTGGCAACGCCATCGATGCCGCGATCGCGACGCTGTTCACGCTGACCGTGGTCGAGCCGATGATGGTCGGTATCATCGGCGGCGGCATGGCCCATATTCGCCTCGCCGACGGCAGCCATCGGTTCATCGACGGTCAGAGCACGGTGCCCTTAGCGGTGCGCGAAGACACCTACGTGTCCAAGCCCGGCTCAGCGCATGATGTGTTCGACACCGTCGGCAATGAGAATCTCAACGGCCCGAAGGCGGTTGCGGTGCCGGGCTCGCTGAAGGCCTGGTGCGAGACGCTGCGCCGGTTCGGCACCATGCCGCTCGCCGATGTCATGCAGCCCGCGATCAAGCACGCCGCGCGCGGCTATGCGGCGACGCCCTACCTGCACGAATGCATCAGCGAGAGCGCGGCCGAGATGCGCAAGGACAAGCCGATCGCCGCGATCTTCCTGCCGAACGGTGAGCCCTTGAAAGTCGGCGAACGCGTGGTGCAGGCCGAATATGCCGAGACGCTGCGCACCATCGCCGACCACGGCGAGAAGGCGCTCTACGAGGGGCCGCTCGGCGAGATCCTCGTCGACTACATGGAGGAGGCTGGCGGCTTCATCCGGCGCGCCGACCTGACCCATTACAGGACCGTCGAGCGGCAGCCGATCCGCGCCGATTATCGCGGCTGGGCCATCTTTGGGCCGCCGCCGCCCGCGGCCTCCGGCGTGCATATCGCGCAAATGCTGAACATCCTGGAGGGTTACGACCTCGGCGGTCTCGGCTTCGGAACACCCGAGACCATTCACTACCTCGCTGAAGTCCTGAAGATCGCGTTCGCCGATCGCGCCGCGGCCAGCGGCGATCCCGATTATGTTGGCGTGCCCGTGGAGCGGCTCACGTCAAAGGCCTATGCCGAGGAGCGCCGCCAAGCCATCGATCCGGCGCGGGCGCAGGCGTGGGGCGCCGGTGTGTCGCCGCTCGAAGGCGCGCACACCACGCACATGACGGCGGCGGACTCGTTCGGCAACGTGGTCGCGACCACGCAGACCATTAACAACCTGTTCGGCGCGAAGATCCTGATCCCGGGCCTCGGGGCCATCGCCAACAACTACATGAACCTGTTCGATCCGCGTCCCGGCCACGCGCTGTCGCTGGCGCCGGGCAAGCGCGTCACCACCTCGATGTCGCCGATGATGGCGTTGCACGATGGCAAGCTGCGTTATGCGCTCGGCCTGCCCGGCGGCAAGCGCATCTTCCCGAGTGCGATGCAGGCGCTGGTCAACCTGATTGACCACGGCATGAGCTTGCAGGAGGCGGTCGAGGCGCCGCGCGTGTGGACCGAGGGCAATGCGCTGGAGCTCGAGCAGGCAGTGCCCGAGAGCGTGCGCGCGAAGCTCGCGAGCCTCGGCCACAGGATCGACGTCGTCGCGACGGTGGCCGGCGGCATGAACGGCATCGCCTTCCACGAGGACGGCACCATGACTGGCGCCGCCTGCTGGCGCGCCGACGGCACGCCGGTCGGGATATCCGGCGGACTCGCGCGTGGCGGCGTACGGTTCAGGTTGAGCTGATTTACTTCCGTACGCAGATCACGCGCACGACGGCGGCTTTCGCGTCCATAGACGTGCCGTTCGCCGTGACATCCATCATTGGCCTTCAGGAAATCGCGGACCGCGTCCGCGGAGACCATCACGGCTTGTGATGCCGGCACCGATGTCGCGGGTCCGGCGACCATCGCCGGCTTCAACAGCGCGATCCCGACGAACTTGCCGTCGCCGCCGATCGCGGGGCTGCCGGAGAACCCGATCGCCGGCGGCGGGGACAGGGCGAACTCGCTAACCGTGACCGGCGCGAGCGCCGCCTTGAGGCTCGATACGCCGGCCGCCCCGCCCTGGTTCTGCGGATCCGCGATGCCGATGATATCGACATTCGTCTTCGCCGCGGCGCCTGCAAGATTGAGCGGCTTCAGGCCGCGCGCGCCGTAGATGTGCAGCAGCGCGAGATCATGCTCCTCGTCGTCGGCGATAAGGTCGGCACTGCCATAGCCGCCGATCGTAATCGCCAGGCAGCTATCCGTGACCAGGCGATCGGTGACGATCGCGCCATCGTCGCTGACGACGATGCCGGTGCCGTATTCGACGGTCTTCCGTGGCGGTGGTCCCGCCAGCGGCCCCGACGGAAATGCATTGAAGGCGCTCGACATCGCGATCACCACCGGCTCGACGGCGTTTTCCATGGCCTGGTCGTAGAGGATCGTCATGATGCGGACTTCATCGCCCTTGAAGGTGCCGCGCACGTAAAACTTGTTCAGCCCCTGGAGTCCCGACAGCACGAAGAAGTCGGGCTTCACCACGGTGTAGTCGACCCTGCGTCCTGCCGGCCCCTTCTTCTCCACCTCGGCGAGCTTTGCCGTGCTCGGGCTCGCCTCCTTGCGACGGCTGAGCTGCACCTGCACCGTCCCGCTCGGCGAGGTCCATTTCGAGCCGCTGGCATCGGTCACCTGCTGCGGTACCAGCTTGCCGGGAATGCCGAGCCGCGCGCCGCTGGTCGGCTCCATCACGATCTTCCAGCCGACGCTCTCCTGCTTGCGGCGCGCAGTCTCTGCGAGTGCGGCGCGCTCCTGCGGATTGAGCGTCCCGGTCGGCTTGCCGCCCTTGGCCTTCTGATATTCCTTGATGGCGTTGACCATGCGCTCGCTGACGTCACCGGTGATGGCGCCGTTATATTGGCCGATCCAGGCGAGGTCGGACTGGAGCGACAACCGTTCCGCCTGCGCCATGGCATCCGCCGTTTCCGACGGCGTCTGCAACGCCGGGCGGACCGGCACGGCCTGGACCGTCTTCGGCTTGGCGCCGGGGATCTGTGGCGTTGCCATCTGGGCGTTCGCGCCCGCGGCCGCCGCGAACATCAGTGTTGCCGCAAGCATCGATCTCATGACAAATCCAGCCGCCCCATTGAACGTGATGGCATCGAAGCACATCTCGTTGGTCGCGACCAATCTCAGGGTGGTTCAGGTGGCAACGGAGGCCGCAACGCCACGCCCTCAAGCCTCATCCTGAGGAGCCGCGCAAGCGGCGTCTCGAAGGATGAAGGCCCCGGTGGGACCTCATGGTTCACCCGGCGATGCGAAGCATCGTTCGGAGACGCGCCTAGTATTTGTTGACGGGCCGCGCTTTGCGCGGACCCTATGGTTCCTCACCATGAGGGGAAGCACCTTGAAGGGACGAAGACGATGCTGAGCCCGGACGAACTCGAACGCTATGCCCGCCATATCGTGCTGCGCGATGTCGGCGGGCCGGGCCAGGCCGCGCTGAAACGGGCCTCCGTGCTGGTGATCGGCGCCGGCGGGCTCGGTGCGCCGGCCCTGATGTATCTGGCTGCGGCCGGCGTCGGCACGCTCGGCGTGGTCGATGACGACGTGGTGTCGCTGTCCAACCTTCAGCGCCAGGTGATCCATACGACGCCTGACATCGGCCGCCACAAGGTCGAGAGCGCCGCCGAGCGGATTTCGGCGCTCAATCCGCATGTGCGCTTCGTCGGGCATGCCACCTGGCTCAACGCCGAAAACGCGCTGTCGCTGATCGGCGACTATGATCTGGTGCTCGACGGCTCCGATAATTTCTCGACCCGCTATCTGGTCTCGGACGCCTGCTTCTTCGCGAAGAAGCCGCTGATCACCGCGGCGCTCGGCACTTTCGACGGCTCGCTCACCACCATCCGCGCCCATGAGAGGAACGAAGCCGGCGAGTTCAACCCGAGCTACCGCTGCCTGTTTCCGGAAGCGCCGCCGCCCGGCACCGTGCCGGCCTGCGCGGAGGCCGGTGTGATGGGCGCGCTTGCCGGCGTGCTGGGCTCGATGATGGCGCTGGAGGCGATCCGCGAGATCGTCGGCTTCGGCGACGGCCTTGTCGGCCGCCTCCTGATGATCGATGCGCGCGCGATGCGCTTCGAGACGCTGCGCTACACGCGCGATCCGGCCAATCCGCTCAACGGCGATGGGCCGGTCATGACCGACCTCCGCGCCGATCGCACGTGATTTGCCTTCCGTTACGTCGTCGCCGGCGTCAGGTGCCGCCGGCGCTACGCGCCTTCATCGATTTCGTCGCGAACTGGCGCAAGCGCGCGACGCGCAGAAAATAAATCTCAGAGCATGCTCGGCAGCACGCGATCCGGGGGCTTGTGCGCGTCGAGGAAGGTGCGGATGTTGATGATCACCTTCTCGCCCATCTCGACACGGCCTTCGATCGTGGCCGAGCCCATATGCGGCAGCAGCGTCACCTTGCCGGCCTTGGCGAGCCGCACCAGTTTTGGATTGACCGCGGGCTCGTGCTCGTAGACGTCAAGGCCGGCGCCGCCGATCTCGCCGGCTTCGATCAGCTTGATCAGCGTGTCCTCGTCGGTCACCTCGCCGCGCGCGGTGTTGACGATGTAGGCGTCCTTGCGGATCAGCTTGAGCCGCCGCGCCGAGAGCAGGTGATACGTCGCCGGCGTGTGCGGACAGTTCACCGAGATGATGTCCATCCGCGCCAGCATCTGGTCGAGGCTTTCCCAATAGGTCGCCCCTAACTCATCGGCGATCTTCGGCGCCACCGGCCGGCGGTTGTGGTAGTGGATCTGCAAGCCGAAGGCGCGGGCCCGGCGCGCCACTGCCTGGCCGATGCGGCCCATGCCGACGATGCCGAGTCGTTTGCCCCCGATGCGGTGGCCGAGCATCCAGGTCGGCGACCAACCCGCCCAGGGCTTTCCCTCCGTCAGAATCGAGGCGCCTTCGATCAGCCGGCGCGGCACCGCCAGGATTAGCGCCATGGTCATGTCGGCGGTGTCTTCGGTCAGAACTTTCGGCGTGTTGGTGACGGTGATGCCGCGCGCATGGGCGGCCTCGACATCGATATTGTCGACGCCGTTGCCGAAATTCGCGATCAGGCGCAGCTTGCAGTCGGGCTGATTGACGACGTCGGCGGTGATGTGATCGGTGACGGTCGGCACCAGCACGTCGGCCGTGCGCGCCGCTTCCGCGATCTGCTCCGGCGACATCGGCGTGTCATCGAGATTGATCCGCGCGTCGAACAGTTCGCGCATCCGCGTCTCGATCGAGTCCGGCAGCTTGCGTGTCACGACGACGAGGGGCTTTTTCTTCACCGACATGTCCTGCTCTCATGAGACATTGCAGCCCGCCTCTGCCGTCAGCGGCTGACCGTTCAGGCCTCATTAACCCGGTTGTTCGACACTGCCCTTGCCGCGTCGTCCCCGGCGTTTCCTCCAAGCTGTCCCGACATTTCCGGCCGGAAAATCGGGACAAACTGGTTATTCAAGTGCCCGTCCTCTCTAGCAGAAGGCCGGGCCAAGACAAGAACCACGGACCAGGCTTCGGGAACACCCGCGTGGGGCGGGACAGGGCGCACGGCAGGGTTTTGGACTTTGGGGTGAGGACCCGGCTCAGCCGGGTCTTCGACGGGAGACGGGTTAATGGCGTTGGGGCGTTTTTGTTCGGTGATGGCGCTCGTTTGCGGCTGGTTGAGCGCCTCGGTCAGCCCCTCGCATTCGGCGAAGGACAACAATGTCCAGACCGCCAGCGGCCTGCCGGTGCCCCGCTATGTCAGCCTCAAGTCGGATCATGTGAACGTCCGCGCCGGCCCGACCAAGGACAATGATGTGGCCTGGGTCTACACCCGGGCCGGCCTGCCGGTCGAAATCACCGCCGAATTCGAGAATTGGCGCCGGGTGCGCGACTCCGAAGGCGCAGAGGGCTGGGTCTATCACTCGCTATTGTCGGGCCGCCGCACAGCGGTGGTCACCATGAAGCACAAGGACGAGCTCGCGCCGCTCTATGATCGGGCGGATGCCGACAGCGCGGTTGCAGCAAAGCTCCAGGTCGGCGTCGTCGCGCAAGTGAAGAAGTGCACTGCAAACTGGTGCCACATCACTGGCAATGGCTTTGACGGTTGGATCCAGCAGGAACGCCTCTGGGGCGTCTACGCCGACGAGCAGGTGAACTGACGCAGGCCGTCATCCCGGGATGGCGCGAGGCGCCAGACCCGGGATTCTCAGGTGCGCAACTGCGCACCATAGTTCGGTACTAACGCCGCCCCGGAATGACGGCGCCCGCCAACGAAAATGGCCGGGACAAGCCCGGCCATGACGATTAAATCAGCCGTGTAGGACGATCTCAGCGCTTCTTGCGCAGTCGCACCACCATGTCGATGCGCGATATCTCATAGCCCTCGGGCACCTCCGGCATCTTGGACAGCTCCAGATGCGGATCCTCGATGTCGACCAGCTCGTGGCTGTTCTCGAGGTAGTAGTGGTGGTGCGTCGTCACGTTAGTGTCGAAATAGGTCTTGGTGCCGTCGACGCTGACCTGCCGGAGCAGGCCGGCATCGGTAAGCTGGTTCAGCGTATTGTAGACGGTCGCGAGCGACACCGGGACCTTCGCCAGCGTCGCTTCCTCGTAGAGCATTTCAGCCGTCAGGTGGCGTGCACCCTTGCCGAACAGCAGCCAGCCCAGCGCCATGCGCTGGCGGGTCGGGCGCAGGCCGGCAGCCTGGAGCATTTCGTTGACATCGTGCCACGGGCAGCCGGTCAGGGCCGGCTGGCGTCCTGACAGAAGCGCCGCGGAATGGGCGTCGTCGTGATGGGGCGCGTTATTCTCGCTCATTTCCAATTTCGGGCACGCGTGAACACTATGTCTCTGCAATATATGGAGAGATAGATGCAGATGCAAGTTTCTCGCAACTAGAGTGGTTCTAAGTCACCGGGGAACCGGGCGCGTATCCCCGTCATTTTACCTTCATGAGAATGCTTGGCTACCCGAAATGGCGTGTGTTAGAGAGCGCGCGGTTCCGCTTAACCGATATTGGCGCAGCCAGGGCATTGAGGCTCGGCCTGCAGTCCATTCGGGCTCGTGGTATTCGCGCCTGACGACGGCAATTGACGTTGCTTTCCGAACAAAACGGGGCCCATTTTTGCCAAAAAACGCCGCTCAATCGGCATTTTGAACAGAGGCTTCCGCATGCTGAACAGGCGCAACGGTTACGAATATGAAGATTTGCTGGCGTGTGCCCGTGGCGAGATGTTCGGCCCCGGCAATGCCCAGTTGCCGCTGCCGCCGATGCTGATGTTCGACCGCATCACGGAAATTACCGACACCGGCGGCGAATTCGGCAAGGGGCTGGTGCGCGCCGAGCTCGACGTGAAACCCGACCTCTGGTTTTTCGGCTGCCACTTCAAGAATGACCCGGTCATGCCCGGCTGCCTCGGCCTGGACGCGCTGTGGCAGATGGTCGGGTTCTATCTCGGCTGGATCGGTGGCGAGGGCCGCGGCCGGGCGCTCGGCCTGAGCGAGCTGAAGTTCGGCGGTCAGGTGCTGACCGAGGCGCGCAAGGTTGTGTACAACGTCGACATCAAGCGCGTGATGCGGTCAAAGCTGGTGCTCGGTATTGCCGACGGGTGGCTTTCGGTCGATGACGCGATTATCTATCGCGCCAAGGATCTGAAGGTCGGCCTGTTCAAGCAGGGCACGACACTGGGCTAAGGCACATCAGGAAGAAGATAACGATTTAGGCGAGGCTGTCATGAGGCGGGTTGTGGTCACCGGGATGGGCATCGTCTCGTCCATCGGAAACAACACCCAGGAAGTGCTTGCGAGCCTTCACGAGGCGAAATCAGGCATCTCGCGGGCGGAGAAATATGCCGAGCTCGGCTTCCGTTCGCAGGTGCAGGGAGCGCCGACGATTGATCCTGCGACGGTTGTCGATCGCCGTGCGATGCGTTTCCTCGGCCAAGGCGCGGCGTGGAACCACATCGCGATGGAGCAGGCGATCCAGGATTCCGGGCTTGGGCCTGACGAAGTATCCAACATCCGCACCGGCATCATCATGGGTTCCGGCGGTCCGTCTGCCCGTACCATCGTTGAATCCGCCGACATCACCCGCACCAAGGGACCGAAGCGCGTCGGACCGTTTGCGGTACCGAAGGCGATGTCGTCGACGGCCTCCGCGACGCTTGCGACCTGGTTCAAGATCAAGGGCGTGAACTATTCGATCTCCTCGGCCTGCGCGACGTCGAACCACTGCGTCGGCAATGCCTACGAGACGATCCAGATCGGCAAGCAGGACGTCATTTTCGCCGGCGGCTGCGAGGAGCTCGACTGGTCGCTCTCGGTGCTGTTCGACGCGATGGGCGCGATGTCGTCCAAGTACAATGACACGCCCGCCACCGCCTCACGCCCCTACGACGTCAACCGCGACGGCTTCGTCATCGCCGGCGGCGCCGGCGTGCTGGTGCTGGAAGAGCTCGAGCATGCCAAGGCGCGCGGCGCACGCATCTATGGCGAGGTCGTCGGCTATGGCGCGACGTCGGACGGTTATGACATGGTCGCTCCCTCGGGCGAAGGCGCCGAGCGCTGCATGCGCATGGCGATGTCGACCGTGAAGACCAAGGTCGATTACATCAATCCGCACGCCACTTCGACGCCGGCCGGCGATCCGCCGGAGATCGAGGCGCTCCGCAGGGTGTTCGGCACCGGCGAAAAGTGCCCGCCGATCTCGGCGACCAAGGCGCTGACCGGCCATTCGCTGGGCGCAACCGGCGTGCAGGAAGCGATCTATTCGCTGCTGATGATGAACAACGGCTTCATCTGCGAGAGCGCGCACATCCAGGAGCTCGATCCGGTGTTCGCCGACATGCCGATCGTGCGCAGACGCATCGACAACGCCAAGATCGGCACCGTGCTGTCGAACTCCTTCGGCTTCGGCGGCACCAATGCCACGCTGGTGTTCAGCCGGCTGGACGCGTAATTTCAGCGACGCTGTCATGCCCCGCGAAGGCGGGGCATCCAGTACGCCCCGGTCTCGCGATTACCATGACTGTCTCGGAATACTGGATCGCCCGCCTGCGCGGGCGATGACGTCGGAATGATAGGAGCCGCCAGGCAATGGAAGGTTTGATGAAGGGCAAGCGCGGTCTGATCATGGGCATTGCCAATGATCATTCGATCGCCTGGGGCATGGCGAAGACGCTGCATGCCCACGGTGCCGAGCTCGCCTTCACCTTCCAGGGCGAGGCACAGGGCAGGCGCGTCAAGCCGCTGGCAGACTCACTCGGCGTCGACGTGGTGCTGCCTTGCGACGTCGAGGATATCGCCAGCGTCGATGCGACGTTCGATGCGCTGCGCGCGAAATGGGGCCAGCTCGACTTCGTGATCCATGCGATCGGCTTTGCCGACAAGAACGAGCTGAAGGGCCGCTATGCCGACACCAGCCGCGAGAACTTCTCGCGTACCATGGTGATCTCCTGCTTCTCTTTCACGGAAATCGCAAAGCGTGCCGCGGACCTGATGCCGCAGGGCGGCAGCATGATCACGCTCACCTACGGCGCCTCGATGCGAGCGATGCCGAACTACAACGTGATGGGCGTCGCCAAGGCGGCGCTGGAAGCATCCGTGCGCTATCTTGCCGCCGATTTCGGGCCGCGCGGTATCCGCGTCAACGCGATTTCCGCCGGCCCGGTGCGGACGCTCGCCGGCTCCGGCATCGGCGAGGCGCGCGCGATGTTCGCATTCCAGCAGAAGCATTCCCCGCTCGGCCGCGGCGTGACGCTCGATGAGCTCGGCGGCTCGGCGCTCTATCTGCTGTCGGACCTCTCCGGCGGCGTGACCGGTGAGATCCACTACGTCGATTCCGGCTACAACACCATCCTGATGCCGAAGCCGGAGAATCTGAAGGCGGAATAGAGCGTTCTTGCGGGTTCGCGGCCTCACCCCGCGGCGATCTTCTCGGCGCGCTGGAATGCCGGTCGCGCCATGCAGCGCGCGATATAGGCGTCGAAAACGGGGCGCGACGGCACCATCTTGAACAGGCGCACGGCGAAGTTCAGGCCCGAGCCGATCGTGACGTCGGCGGCGGAAAAGTCCTCGCCGAGAATCCATGGCCCCTTGGCTAGCGCGCCTTCCAGCACATCGAACACCTGCGTGGCGCTGCCCCAGGCGGCGGTCGAGGTCGGCACCTCGATCTTGGTGAATATCTGGATGATGGCCGGCTCGATGCAACTCGGCGAGAAGAACAGCCATTGCAGATATCGCGCGCGGCGCGGATCGGTCACCTCGGGTGCGAGCTTCGTGTTGGGATAGCGGTCGGCAATGTAGGCGCAGATCGCGGCGGCTTCGCCGAGCGCGGCATCGCCGTCGGCGAGCGCGGGCACCTTGCCCATCGGATTGACCTTGAGGAAATCCGGCGCCTTTTGCGCCCCCGTCGTAATGTCGGTCAGCACGCGCTCGTAAGGCAGCCCGCTTTCCTCCATCAGCCAGATCGTGGAGAACGAGCGCGAGCGGGGCGACCAGTAGAGTTTTATCATGGTGCGTTTCCTTTGTTTGTCCACCGGTAATACTTCATCATGAAGCCGTTCGATGGCTCGATCTCTTCCTTCTCGAACACAAAACCTTCGCGCTCGTACCAGCGCCAGGCTTTCTCGTTCTCACGCACGCAGCGCAGGTACATTTCATCCGGCATTTGCGTTCGCGTGAAGGCGAGCAATCGCCGGCCGAGCGATCGGCCCTGATAGGCGGGCGCGACGAAAAGCATGTCGAGATAACGTTTGGGCAGATGCAGCGCCAGCATCGCGGCGATCGTGCCGTGATCATCGGCAACAAACAGGCTCCAGCCACCTTCGATCTCGCGCCGGACGCGCGCGCGCAAGTTTGCCAGCAGGAAGTTGCTCGCCTCGGCAAGCCCCGTCGAGACCCAGCTCTCCATCCAGACACGGCCGATCTCATCATATTCGTCGGCGCGGGCGGGGCGGATGATCGGATGCGACATCGGCGGCTCAGGCCCGCGCAATGCGCACGGGCGGTCGCGCGCGCGTCTTGCCGGCCGACAGGCAGACCACTTCGGAGATCTGCAGCAATTGACGTGCCAGCGGACTGGTCTTGCGCCAGACCATGCCGATGGTGCGCGATGGCTGCGGGTCGCGGAACGGCGCGACCGAGACGGAGGCCGATCGAGTCTCGACCGGCACGGCCATTTCCGGAATCAAGGTGACGCCGATGCCGGCGCTGACCATCTGGACCAGTGTCGACAGGGAGTTCGCATCCAGCATTTCCCGCGGTGGCGCCGATTGCATGTTGCAGAACGATAGCGCCTGATCGCGGAAGCAATGTCCCTCCTCGAGCAGCAAGAGCCGCATCTCCCGCATCATCTCCCGCGAGGGGACAGGTGTTCCCTCGTCTGCCCCCGGCCGGACCAGCAGGAACTTCTCCTCGAAAAGTGCGACTTCGGTGAGCGAGGGCTCCGACACCGGCAGCGCGACGATCGCGGTGTCGAGCCGGCCTTCCACCAGTTCCTGGATCAGCCTCGGCGTCATAGTTTCGCGCACGCGGATGTCGAGCTCGGGATGCATGCGCGTGAGATTCTTGGTGATCTTGGGCAGGAGGTAGGGCGCGATGGTCGGAATCATGCCGATGCGGAGGCGGCCGGCGAACCGGTCCTGCGAGGCCCGCGCGAAGTCGCCGAGCTCATCGACCGAGCGCAAAATGTCGCGGACGCGCTGCGCCAGCTCTTCGCCAAACCGGGTCAGCGCGACCTGCCGGGCGCTGCGCTCCAGCAGCAGGCCGCCGAGCGCCTCCTCCAGTTCCTTGATCTGCATCGATAGCGCCGGCTGCGAGATGGAGCAGGCCTCCGCCGCGCGCCCGAAATGGCCATGACGTGCCAGCGCGTCGAAATATCGGAGCTGGCGCAGCGTCACGTTGATCATCAGAAAATCCTATCGCAGCGATCATTAAAGTCAACTTCACCTGATGGGAGGTGAAGCTTAGAGTGCTTCTACCTGGTAAAGGCCGAAGTCTGACCGCCACCAGAGGAGGTATTCATGGATGACACTTCGAAGTGCCCGTTTTCGGGCGGAAAACGCACGCCGGCGAACCGCGACTGGTGGCCAACTCAGCTCAGCATCGAGATGCTGCACAAGAATTCCGACCTGTCCGATCCGATGGGCAAGGACTTCGATTACGCCAAGGAGTTCAAGTCGCTCGATCTGAACGCCGTCATCAAGGACCTGAATGCGCTGATGACCGACTCGCAGGAGTGGTGGCCTGCGGACTTCGGTCACTACGGCGGCCTCATGATCCGCATGGCCTGGCACAGCGCGGGCACCTACCGCATCACCGATGGTCGCGGTGGCGCCGGCGCCGGTCAGCAGCGCTTCGCGCCGCTCAATAGCTGGCCCGACAACGCCAACCTCGACAAGGCGCGCCGATTGCTGTGGCCGATCAAGCAGAAGTACGGCCGCAAGATCTCCTGGGCCGACCTGATGGTGCTCGCCGGCAACGTCGCACTGGAGTCGATGGGCTTCAAGACGTTCGGCTTCGCCGGCGGCCGCGCCGACGTCTGGGAGCCGGAAGAACTTTACTGGGGTCCAGAAGGCACGTGGCTGGGCGATGAGCGCTACAGCGGCGAGCGCCAGCTTGCCGAGCCGCTCGGCGCGGTGCAGATGGGCCTGATCTACGTCAATCCGGAAGGGCCGAACGGCAAGCCAGATCCGATCGCCGCTGCAAAGGACATCCGCGAGACCTTCTTCCGCATGGCGATGAACGACGAGGAAACCGTCGCGCTGATCGCCGGCGGCCACACCTTCGGCAAGACCCACGGCGCGGGCGATCCCTCGCTTGTCGGACCGGAGCCTGAGGCCGGTGCACTCGAGGATCAGGGCCTCGGCTGGAAGAGCAGGCACGGCACCGGCGTCGGCGCCGACGCCATCACCGGCGGTCCGGAAGTCACCTGGTCGCAGACCCCGACCAAGTGGAGCAACCACTTCTTCGAGAACCTGTTCAATTATGAGTGGGAGCTCACGAAGAGCCCGGCGGGCGCGCAACAGTGGACGGCCAAGGGGGCCGATGCGGTCATTCCGGACGCCTACGACAAGTCCAAGAAGCATGTGCCGACCATGCTGACGACCGACCTCTCGCTGCGCTTCGATCCGGCCTATGAGAAGATCTCGCGGCGGTTCTACGAGCATCCCGATCAGTTCGCGGACGCATTCGCCCGCGCCTGGTTCAAGCTCACCCATCGCGACATGGGCCCGATCCAGCGCTATCTCGGCCCGCTGGTGCCGAAGGAGACACTGATCTGGCAGGATCCGATTCCGGCGGTGAATCACGAGCTGGTCAGCGAGCAGGACATCGCCTCACTGAAGTCGAAGATCCTGGCCTCGGGTCTTTCCGTCTCGGAGCTGGTCTCGACCGCCTGGGCATCGGCATCGACGTTCCGCGGCTCGGACAAGCGCGGCGGCGCCAACGGCGCGCGCATCCGCCTGAGCCCGCAGAAGGACTGGGAGGTGAACCAGCCGGCTCAGCTCTCGAAGGTGCTCGGCAAGCTCGAAGCGATCCAGAAGGAGTTCAATGCGTCGGCCGGCGCGAAGAAGGTTTCGCTCGCCGACCTGATCGTCCTCGGCGGCACCGCCGCGGTCGAGAAGGCCGCGAAGGATGCCGGCGTCGACGTGAAGGTCTCGTTCACGCCGGGTCGCATGGATGCCTCGCAGGAGCAGACCGACGTCGAGTCCTTCGCGCCGCTGGAGCCGCGGGCCGATGGTTTCCGCAACTACATCGGCAAGAAGCATCAGTTCCTGATGCCCGAAGAGGCTCTCGTCGATCGCGCGCAGCTCTTGAGGCTCACCGGGCCCGAACTGACCGTGCTCGTCGGCGGCCTGCGTGTGCTCGGTGCCAATGCGAATGGTTCGAAGAACGGCGTCTTCACCTCCAAGCCGGGGACGCTGACCAACGACTTCTTCGTCAACCTGCTCGACATGAGCACGCAATGGACGCCGGCCGGCGCTGACGGCACCTATGAAGGTCGCGACCGCAAGACCAACGCGGTCAAATGGACCGGCACGCGCGTCGACCTGATCTTCGGCTCGCACTCGCAGCTCCGCGCCTTCGCCGAGGTCTATGCCTCGTCGGACGCCAAGCAGCAGTTCGTCAAGGATTTTGCGAAGGCCTGGACCAAGGTGATGAACCTCGACCGGTTCGACATCGTCCGGTCCTGACGATCAGCGAGCTTCAAACAAAAAGGGCGGCCGAGAGGCCGCCCTTCGTGTTTCTGATGTATCGGCGAGACTTATTCGCCGGCCGCCTCGCGCGGAGCCTGCTGCCCTTCGGCGGCCTTCTGCTTGGCTTCGAGGTCCTCGCCAGTGGTCTGGTCGACAACCTTCATCGACAGGCGGGTCTTGCCGCGATCGTCGAAGCCGAGCAGCTTGACCTTGACCTTGTCGCCTTCCTTGACGACGTCGGTGGTCTTCTGCACGCGGTTGGCCGCGAGCTGGCTGATGTGGACGAGGCCGTCCTTGGATCCGAAGAAGTTCACGAAGGCGCCGAACTCCATCACCTTGACGACGGTGCCGTCATAGATCTGGCCGACTTCCGGCTCGGACGCGATCGACTTGATCCACTTGATCGCGGCCTTCATCGCTTCGCCGTCGCTGGAAGCGACCTTCACGGTGCCGTCGTCCTCGATGTTGACCTTGGCGCCGGTCTTCTCGACGATCTCGCGGATCACCTTGCCGCCGGTACCGATCACTTCGCGGATCTTGTCGGTCGGGATCTTGAAGGTCTCGATGCGCGGCGCGTATTCGCCGAGCTCGGCGCGCGCAGCGGTCAGCGCCTTGGCCATCTCGCCGAGGATGTGGATGCGCCCTTCCTTGGCCTGGCCAAGCGCGACGCGCATGATCTCCTCGGTGATGCCCTCGATCTTGATGTCCATCTGGAGCGAGGTGATGCCCTGGTCGGTGCCGGCGACCTTGAAGTCCATGTCGCCGAGATGATCCTCGTCACCGAGGATGTCCGACAGAACCGCAAAGCGCTTGTCCTCGAGGATCAGACCCATCGCGATGCCCGCGGTCGGCCGCTTCAACGGCACGCCGGCATCCATGAGCGCGAGCGAGGCGCCGCAGACCGAGGCCATCGAGGACGAGCCGTTGGACTCGGTGATCTCCGAGACCACGCGGATCGTGTAGGGGAACTCGTGATGCGGCGGCAGCACCGGGTGGATCGCGCGCCAGGCGAGCTTGCCGTGGCCGATCTCGCGACGCTTGGTGCCGCCGAGGCGGCCCGTCTCGCCGACCGAGTAGGGCGGGAAGTTGTAGTGCAGCAGGAACGTTTCCTTGTACGTCCCCGACAGCGCGTCGATGTACTGCTCGTCCTCGCCGGTGCCGAGCGTGGTCACGACCATCGCCTGGGTCTCACCGCGGGTGAACAGCGCCGAGCCGTGGGCGCGCGGCAGCACGCCGACTTCGGCGACGATGTTGCGCACGGTCTTGACGTCGCGGCCGTCGATGCGCTTGCCGGTGTCGAGGATGTTCCAGCGAACGATCTTCGCCTCCAGCTCCTTGAACACGTCGGCGACGCGCAGCTTGTCGTATTTCGGCTCCTGCCCTTCCGGGAAGAAGTGCGCCAGCACCTTTTCCTTGGCGGCGCCGACGGCGGCGTAGCGCTCCTGCTTCACCGGGATCGCGTAAGCCGTGCGCAGCTCCTGCTCGATCAGGCCGAGCATCTCCTTCTCGATCGCCGAATTGTCGATCGCGGTGACCTCGCGCGGCTCCTTCGCGGCCTTCTCGGCGAGCTCGATGATCGCGTTGATCACCGGCTGGAAGTGACGGTGACCGAACATCACCGCGCCGAGCATGATGTCCTCGTTGAGCTCCTTGGCCTCCGATTCCACCATCAGCACGGCATCCGCAGTGCCGGCGACGACGAGATCGAGCTGGGTGTCGGTCATCTCGTCGAGGGTCGGGTTGAGGATGTACTCATCATTGGCGAAGCCGACGCGGGCCGCGCCGATCGGGCCCTTGAACGGCGCGCCGGAGAGCGTCAGCGCGGCGGAGGCCGCGACCATCGCCAGAATGTCGGGATCGTTTTCCATGTCATGCGAGAGCGTGGTGACGATCACCTGGGTCTCGTTGCGCCAGCCGTCGACGAACAGCGGGCGAATCGGACGGTCGATCAGGCGGGAGACCAGCGTCTCCTTCTCGGTCGGACGGCCCTCGCGCTTGAAATAGCCGCCGGGAATGCGCCCCGCAGCGTAGGCCTTCTCCTGGTAATCGACGGTCAGCGGCAGGAAGTCGACGCCTTCGCGCGGCGACTTCGCTGCAACGACGGTGGCGAGCACCACGGTCTCGCCGTAGCTCGCGATGACGGCACCGTCGGCCTGGCGTGCGATCTTGCCGGTTTCAAGCTTGAGAGGGCGTCCGCCCCAGTCGATCTCGACTGAATGCTTAGTGAACATAGAGGTCTTCTTTCATGGGTTCACGAAAGAGGTGCGCCTCGAAAAACAAAAACCATGCGCAAGATTGCGGGACGCTGATCGAGCGGGTGATCAGCGTCCTGCGATCCTGCCATGGTTTTTGGATTTCGGATGGCGTCCATCCTTTCGGGTCATACGGGCACCTTGCCCGTTGCGCCCAGCCGCCGGATTGCTGCTGGACTGGTCAGTCGGCATGAACTTCATTCCGAATGCCCAACTGCGGCTTTCGGGATCATGCCCCGGATGCGAATCGTCTTTGGCCCGCACCCGACGTGCGCGTGAGCCTCGATCAAAAACCTTGAAAAAAGTGCTTTCGTTCGAAACCACGCGCAAAAACGCGCGCCAGTGGCGCGCGCAGGAACACTTAGCGACGAATGTTGTGCTTCTCGAGCAGCGCCTTGTACCGCGCCTCGTCCTTCTTCTTCAGGTAGTCGAGGAGCGAGCGGCGGGTCGACACGAGCTTCAAGAGGCCGCGGCGCGAATGGTTGTCCTTCACGTGGGTCTTGAAATGGTTCGTGAGGTTGTTGATGCGTTCCGAAAGGATCGCGACCTGAACCTCGGGCGAGCCGGTGTCGCCGGCTTTGGTGGCATTCGTCTTGATGACTTCCGCTTTGCGATCGGCGGTAATCGACATCGTCAATTTCTCTCGTTGCGACCGGTGCTGGCAGTCAGGCCGGTCAGGTTGAACACACGCTTGGGGATGATTTCGCCATTGCCGACTTCGGCAAGCGCGAGAAGCCGGCCTGCCACCGTGACATAGACTGTGCCGCTACAATTGGGCGCATCCCGTCCGCGCAACACAACGGCCTGGCCCCGGTGGAGCCTTGCCGCATCAGCCCGAGTGACGGCCAGTGCCGGGATGTCGTCCAGCGCGGTCTCAACGGGCAAAAGCGCGTCGGCGAGGCTGCCCTCGCCGGACGCGGCTCTATGGCACAAAGCCTCCAACTGATCCAGCGGAATCATGTCGTTCTCGCCAAATGGGCCGACCAGGGTCCGCCGCAGCGCGCAGATATGGCCGTAAGTGCCGAGAATCCGGCCCATATCCCGGGCGAGCGCGCGGACATAGGTGCCCTTGCCACACTCGGCCTCGAATACCGCTCGATCGCTATCTGGTTGATCTACAAGGGATAAATGGTGAATCTCGACTGGCCGGGGGGCCAGCTCCACGACCTCGCCGTCGCGCGCCAGGTCATAGGCGCGCTCGCCCTGGACCTTGATCGCGGAATAACGCGGCGGGATCTGCTCGATCACCCCGGTGAAGCGCGGGAGAAGCGCTTCGATCGCCTCCCGGGTCGGGCGCAGGTCGGAGGTCGCGGTCACCCGGCCCTCGATGTCATCGGTGTCGCGCTCCTCGCCCCAGCACACGGTGAAGCGGTAGCGCTTGCGGCCGTCCATGACGAAGGGAACCGTCTTGGTCGCCTCGCCGAGTGCGATCGGCAGGCCGCCGGAGGCGAGCGGGTCGAGGGTGCCGGCGTGGCCGGCGCGCTTGGCCTGGAAAAGGCGCTTGAGCACGGCGACGGCCTGGGTCGACGTCATGCCGATCGGCTTGTCGAGCACGACCCAACCATGGACGTCGCGCCGGTCGCGGCGCGGCTGGTTGCCCTTCTGCTGCTTGGCGCGCGGATCATTGTTGACGCGGCGCGGCTCCTGGTGCGGCTGCGTGTCGCCGAAATTATTTTTCTGCACGTCGCGGGTATCAGGCTCTTCGCCGCCGATCGTGCCGTGAGCCGGGTCCATCGTCATTGTTCTTCTTCCCGATCCGAATCCGGATCCTGTTCCAGGTCTCTTTGCACCGCAGGCGTTCGCAAAAGCTTCTCGATCCGTTCCGCTTCGTCGAATCGCTCGTCGACGCGGAAGCGAATGTCAGGTGCAAATTTCAGGTTAACGCGCCGCGCGACCTCGCCGCGCAGGAATTTCTTGTTGCGCTCGAGCGCAGCAATGACGACCGCGGTGTCGCGGCCACCGAGCGGCATCACGTAGATTGTCGCGAGCTTCAGGTCAGGCGACATCCGTACCTCCGGCACGGTGATGATGTGGCCTTCGAGGTCCGCATCATGCGCACTGCCTTGCGCCAGAATATCGGCCATCGCATGGCGAACCGCTTCGCCGACGCGCAACTGTCGCTGCGAGCCGCCGGGCGTGGAGCTCTTTTTCTGATGGTGGCGGGGCATTTCTCGAAAATCACCTCGGCATGCCCGTGTTTGGACACGAGCATTGCCATTTGTCCTGTTGCAACGAATGAGAGGCGGATGGCCGGAAAAATCCGGCCATCGCACTCCCGCAATTTCAGTTCAAAAAAGATCCGGGCGCTTCGGTAAGATTTGGACTTACAGGGAGCGCTGGATCGTCTCCACTCGATAACACTCGATCACGTCACCGGCACGCATGTCGTGATAGTTCTCGAAGGCCATGCCGCATTCCTGGCCGGACTGGACTTCCTTCACTTCATCCTTGAAGCGCTTCAGCGTCGACAGCTTGCCTTCGTGCACGACGACGTTGTCGCGGATCAGGCGCACATTGGCGCCGCGTTCCACAGTGCCGTCGGTGACGCGGCAGCCGGCGACCTTGCCGACCTTGGAGATGTTGAAGATCTCCAGGATCTCGGCATTGCCCAGCATGGTTTCGCGCAGGGTCGGCGCGAGCAGGCCGCTCATCGCCTTCTTCACGTCGTCCACGAGGTCGTAGATGATGTTGTAGTAGCGGATCTCGATGCCGTTGCGCTTGGCGGCCGCGGCCGCCTCCTTGTTGGCACGAACCGAGAAGCCGATGATCGCGGCGTTGAAACCCTCCGCGAGCGTCACGTCGGACTCCGAGATGCCGCCGACGCCGGCATGCAGGATGCGGGCTGCGACTTCGTCGGTGCCGAGCTTCTCCAGCGAGCCGAGGATCGCTTCCAGCGAGCCCTGCACGTCGGCCTTGACGATCAGCGGGAATTCCTTGCGGCCCGCCGTCTTCAACTGCGACATCATCTGCTCGAGCGAGCCGCGCATGCCGGAGATCGAGGCTGCCGCGTTCTCGCGCTTCTGATGCGCACGGTAGCTGGTGATCTGGCGGGCGCGGGCTTCGTTCTCGACCACCGCGAGGCGATCGCCGGCCTCCGGCGGGCCGTTGAAGCCGAGCACTTCGACCGGCACCGAGGGGCCGGCTTCCTGCACCGTCTCGCCCTGATCGGAGATCAGCGCGCGGACGCGGCCCATTTCGGCACCGGCGACGATGATGTCGCCGACACGAAGCGTGCCGCGCTGAACCAGCACGGTCGCGACCGGGCCGCGGCCGCGGTCGAGCTTGGCCTCGATCACGGTGCCTTCGGCCGGGCGATGCGAATTGGTCTTCAGGTCGAGGATTTCGGCCTGCAGCGCGATCATCTCGAGCAGCTTGTCGAGATTGGTCTTGTTCTTGGCGGAGACCTCGACGTCGACGACTTCGCCGCCGAACGTTTCGACCTGTACTTCATGCTGGAGCAGCTCGGTGCGCACGCGCTCCGGCTTGGCGTCGGGCTTGTCGATCTTGTTGATGGCGACGATGATCGGCACGTTCGCCGCCTTGGCGTGGTTGATGGCTTCGACCGTCTGCGGCATCACGCCGTCATCGGCCGCGACCACCAGCACGACGATATCGGTCACCTTGGCGCCGCGGGCGCGCATCGCGGTGAACGCGGCGTGGCCGGGCGTGTCGATGAAGGTGATCTTCTTGCCGGTTTCAGGCGAAGACACCTGATAGGCGCCGATGTGCTGGGTGATACCGCCGGCTTCGCCCGAGACCACATTGGCATGGCGGAGCGCGTCGAGCAGCGAGGTCTTGCCGTGGTCGACGTGACCCATCACGGTCACGACCGGCGAACGCGGCTCGGTATCGGTGGAATCGTCGACGACGTCGAACAGGCCTTCTTCAACGTCGGAGGCGGCAACACGCTTCACGGTGTGGCCGAGCTCTTCGGCGATGAGCTGCGCGGTGTCGGCGTCGATCACGTCGGTGATCTTGTGCATCGCGCCCTGCTTCATCAGCATGCGGATGACGTCGACCGCGCGCTCGGACATGCGGTTGGCGAGTTCCTGAATGGTGATCGCTTCCGGAATCGTCACTTCGCGGATGAGCTTTTCCTTCGGCTCGTTCGAGGCATGGCCCTTGAGGCGCTGGGTGCGGCGGCGGAACGAGGCGATCGAACGCTCGCGCACGTCGTCGGCATTGAGCGCGGTGACGACGGTCAGGCGGCCGCGCTCCTTCTGCGGACCTGGTTTGTGCGTGGTCTTGGGGGCTGCCGCAGGGCGCACGGCGCCGCCGGGACCGCGACGGATCTGGCGTGGACCCTCGTCCTCGTCCGGTCCGGCCGCGATCGCGGGTGCGCGACCCGCAGGGCCGGCCGGCCGCTGTGCGGTCGTCGCGGGCCGGGCCGCAGAGGCCGTCGGCCGCGCGGTGGCTGCGCCGGGACGCGGCGCAGGAGTGGCCGGTGCCGCCGTCGCGGTACGCGCGGCCGATTGCGGCTGCTCACCTTCGCCAAAACGCTTCTTGGCCTCGGTTTCGGCCTTGCGCTTGGCTTCGTCCTCGTGACGATGGCGCTCTTCCTCGGCCTTGCGGCGGGCTTCGGCGGCTTCGCGCTCAGCGCGTTCGGCAGCCTCGCGAACGGCGCGGCGCTGGGCCTCTTCCTCGGCCTGGCGGCGTTCCTCGACCTCGCGCAGCTTGGCATCGGCCAGCGCGCTGGCGCGGGCGGAACGTTCGTCCTCGGTCAGCGTACGCAGCACCACACCGGAACCGGCATTGCGCGGCTGGGCGGGCGGCGGGGCCGGGCGCGAAGGAGCGGGCGCAGCCGCTGCCGGCTTCGCAACCTCGGGGGCCTGCGGCTCGGGGCCGCCGTCGCCGATGCGGCGCTTGCCGCGCTTCTCGACCACGACCTGCTTGCTCCGGCCATGGCTGAAGCTCTGGCGCACGGTACCCGTTTCGACGCGCGGCTTGAGCGATAGCGTCTTGCTCGGAACGCTCAGCTTCTTGTCGCCAGGGGTCTTGGTATCAACCATTCAGTAGTCCCAATCTTGATCTTGTTAACGTTGTGCGTTGCCGCACCGTCATCCGGTTTGTCGTTGTCTTCAGAAATCCTGGCCGTGATTTTCGGCAGTCTTGTCATCGTCCGCCAGCCGGTATCGGACCAGCATCTGGCTACGTGACAGGAATGTCCTGCTCGCCGGGCCCGCGAGCAGCGCAGCATGTATCACATTTGACCGGGTCAGTGCCAAATCCAATTCTGCCGATTTCAATGCAGTAACGATGGGAATCGGCGGCCGGGCACCGCGATTCCCGTCATTTTGCCGCGCCAGCGTGTCCAATTTGCGGATTCCGTCCGCGGCCCCGTCGCTGGCATGGATCAGGACCTCGACCGTGCCTTCCCGCAAGGCACTTTCGACCTTGCCAAAACCGGCCACGACCCCGCCCGCCTTGGCCGCAATCGCAAGTGCCTCGGCCACGCTCCGAACCAGGAGCGTCTCCGTATCTGACGGGAGCGTCGGAGGAATGCGCAGGTCGCGCTTGAAGGCTTTGCTAAATTGGTTACGGCGGACGGCTTCCGCAACCGCCTTGCGCGATGCGGTGATCCACATGCCCCGTCCGGGCAGCTTGCGCTTGAGATCGGGAACCACCTCGCCCTGGGGCGATACGACGAAGCGGATCAGCTCGTCGATCGGCCGGACCTCGCGGCTGACCGCGCACATCCGCATGGTCGCGGACCTTTCGGTCCGCGGTCCATGGTCGAGTTCGGGGTCAGTGTGAGCGAGCATCCGGGCGACATCTCCTGTTGCCCTTAAGCCGGCTGGTCTTCGGTCGCCTCGGCCTCCTCGCTGGGCTTGGCGAGATCGGCCTCGGTGATCCAGCCGGCCTTGACGCGCGCCTGCATGATCATGGCTTCCGCGTCGTCGCGGGAGATGTCGATGCCATCGAGTGCACCGGCGTGCTTGGTCGGCTCGCTGCCTTCCTTGCGCTCGGTCCAGCCGGCCAGGTCGTCGGTGGCGCAGCCGGCCAGATCCTCGACCGTCTTGATGTCGTTCTCACCAAACTTCACCAGCATCTTCGAGGTCACGCCCGGCACGTCCTTGAGCGCGTCCTCGACGCCGAGTTCCTTGCGCCGGGCCTCGAGCTCGGCCTCCTGCTGCTCCAGATATTCGCGGGCGCGGTTCTGGAGCTCCTGCGCGGTCTCGTCGTCGAAACCTTCGATGCCGGCGAGTTCCTTGACATCCACCATGGCGAGTTCCTCGACCGAGGTGAAGCCTTCAGACGCCAGCAATTGGCCGACCACCTCGTCGACATTGAGCGATTCCATGAAGACGCGGGTGGAGTTCTCGAAATCGGCTTGGCGACGCTCCGATTCCTCCTGCTCGGTGAGAATATCGATGTCCCAGCCGGTGAGTTGGGAGGCGAGACGGACGTTCTGTCCGCGGCGGCCGATCGCCAGCGAAAGCTGGTTGTTGGTGTCGGGAACCACGACCTCGATGCGCTCGCGGTCCTCGTCGATGACAACCTTGGACACTTCGGCCGGCGCCAGCGCGTTGACCACGAAGGTCGCAATATCAGGCGACCAGGGGATGATGTCGATCTTCTCGCCCTGCAGCTCGTTCACCACCGCCTGCACGCGCGAGCCGCGCATGCCGACGCAGGCGCCGACCGGATCGACCGAGGAATCGCGGGAAATCACGCCGATTTTTGCGCGCGAGCCGGGGTCGCGGGCAACCGCCTTGATCTCGACGATGCCGTCATAGATTTCCGGCACTTCCTGCGCGAACAGCTTGGCCATGAACTGCGGATGGGTGCGGGACAGGAAGATCTGCGGGCCGCGGGTCTCGCGACGCACGTCGAAAATATAGGCGCGGACGCGGTCGCCGTTGCGGAATACTTCGCGCGGCAGCATCTCGTCGCGGCGGATGATGGCTTCGCCACGGCCGAGATCGACGATCACGCTGCCGTATTCGACGCGCTTGACGACGCCGTTGACGATGTCGCCGATGCGGTCCTTGAACTCCTGGTACTGCCGGTCGCGCTCGGCCTCGCGCACCTTCTGCACGATCACCTGCTTTGCCGACTGCGCGGCGATACGGCCGTATTCGAGCGGCGGCAGGGTGTCGGCGATGGTGTCGCCGACCTGGGCGCCGGGATTGGCGCGCTGCGCGTCGGTCAGCGAAATCTGGTTGGAATGATTTTCGACCTTGTCGACCACTAGCATGTGGCGCGACAGACGGAGCTCGCCCTTCTTCGGGTCGATCTCGGCGTGAACGTCAGTTTCGCTGCCGTAACGGGCGCGCGCCGCCTTGGCGATGGCGTCCTCCATCGCGGCGATGACGATGCTGCGGTCGATCGATTTTTCGCGCGCAACGGCGTCTGCGATCTGGAGCAGTTCTAAACGATTGGCACTGACTGCCATGGCTAGTCTCCTTCGTCAGGCTCGATTTCGCCGCGCCGCGCGCGTTCGGCGGCAAGGCGATGTTGCTTGGTGTTCTTCGGGGCCGGCTTTTTCTTCGGCTTGGTGTTCTTCGTCGTCTTCTCGCTGATCTTCGCGTGCGGGGCCTGCGGCGGCTCCAACCCGAGATTGCGCCGCATCTCGCGTGCCTCGGCCTTGCCGCGGCGCATCGATTCGGCGATCAGTTCATCGGTCAGCACCAGCCGTGCATCGCCGATATCCTCCATCACCAGGAGAACCTCGGCCTCGTCGCCGGCCTTCACGTCGTCGCGCTTCACCCGCACCCGGTCGCCTTCGACCCCGGCGAGCATGCCGCGGAACCGCTTCCGTCCCTCGTGGGCGACCGCCATCTCGATCTTGACGAGATGCCCCGCATATCGCTCGAAATCCGAGCGCCGCACCAGCGGCCGGTCGATTCCGGGCGAGGAGATTTCCAGCCGGTAGGCGCGGTCGATGGGGTCGGCGACGTCGAGCACGGGCGACAGCGCCCGCGAGATTGCCTCGCAATCTTCAAGCTGCATCGAGCCGTCGGGGCGCTCGGCCATGATCTGCAGGGTGCAGCCGGCTTCGCCGGAAATGCGGATCCGCACCAAACGGTAGCCCATGCCCTCGAGCACCGGGCTGGCGATCGCCGACACCCGTGCCGCCACGCCCGGCTCGACCACTAGCCGCGGCTCAGCCAGCAATTCGGCATCCGTGGAACCAAGGTTCGGTTCGGTCATATTCAGGGTCAAGGCGCTCGATGGTTAAGGCTTGGTTATAACGCTTCAGAGGCTGGTTCGGACTTCCTTCGGCCCCAACAAGCCGTCGGGCCGCACTCCTCCCGCCAAGCCGCGTTCAGGTAATAAAAAAGAGCGGGTCCTTTCGGGCCCACCCTCATTACGCGGATCGTATGAGAAGATTAAGTTGGCGCTGATATAGCGCTTTCCACCCTCCCGGACAAGGCCCATCGCAGCCGGCGAGGGGCTTTTTGCGGCCGATTTGCCTGCCCGTTCAAGCAACGCTTCGTTCATCTAGGGAGCCTAGATTTCCCGATTGTGGGGCGGCTTGAGCCAAGGGCGCACCCGCGGCGTGCCCGATTCGAGTTGCGTTTCATGACCGTTGCCACGTCGCTCATTCCCGGACTGGACGATATCGTCAGACGCGGCGATCCGAAGCGTCGCGGCGAGGTGGCGCGCGCCATCGCCGAGCTGTTCCTTCGGGATTCCGCAAGGCTCCGTCCCGACCTCGTTGCGCTGTTCGACGATCTCCTGATCGACCTCGTCCCGCATGCCGAGCTGGCCTCGCGCGTCGATCTCGCCGAGCGTTTCTCGCGCCTGAACAACGCGCCGCGCCTTCTGGTGAGGCAGCTCGCCCGCGAGAACGAGATCATGGTGGCTGGCCCGGTGCTGCGCCGCTCGCCCGTGCTCGACGAAGCCGCGCTGATCGAGATCGCACGGCTGAAAGGGCAGGGCCATCTGCTGGCGATGACGGAGCGGCCGACATTGTCGGCTGACGTCACCGACGTTCTGGTCGAGCGCGGCGATCGCGACGTAATACGTCGCGCCGCCGGCAATGCCGGTGCGGTGTTCTCGCCAGGCGGCTACTCCGAGCTGATCAAGCGCGCCTCGCAGGATGGCGTCCTGACGCTCAAGCTCGGTCAGCGCGAGGATCTCTCGGGCGATCATCTGAAGGAGCTGCTCGACGGCACGCTCGACGTCATTCGCCGCCGCCTGTCCAGCGTGGTCAATCCGGTTCGCCAGGTCGAGATCAAGCGCGCGATGGCGGCGATCGAGGAAGCCGCGCGGCCGCCCGGACCGCGGCGCGATTTCTCGGACGCGCAGCGCACCGTGCTCGCCCTCCATCGCGAGGGTCATCTCGGCGAGAGCGCGCTGCTCGGCTTCGCCAAGGCGCACAAATACGAGGAGTCGATCGCCGCGCTCTCCGCGATGTCCGGCGTCAGGCTCGCGAACCTCGATCGCCTGATCGCAGGCGATCGTTATGATCCGATCCTGATCCTCGGCCGTGTCTTGAATCTCGGTTGGCCGACGGTGCGCGCGCTGATCCTGCTGTGGTACGGTCCGCACCGGACGCCGGCCGATGCCGACATCGAAGCCGCCCGCACCAACTTCACGCGCCTGATGCCCACGACCGCCGAGCGCGTCGTGACGTTCTGGCGCAACCGGCAGACGATCTGAGATCGTCGCGACTACACTCTGCGAAACCGCAGATACGCCGCCTTGCGTCCCTCGCGTGCGGCTTTCCTGCCGTAGCGCGTCATGGTGTAGCCGGCCCAGGGCAGGCGGAAATCATCGGCGCGCTCCGCAAGCCAGAGGAAATCCGGCGAACGTGCGAGATGCGACAGCGTCCAGGCGCAGTAATCGTCGATGTCGCAGACGAAACGGAATTCGCCGCCCGTCTTCAGCACGCGCGCCATCGCCGTGATGGTCTTGTCCTGGACGAAGCGCCGCTTCCAGTGCCGTCGCTTCGGCCACGGGTCGGGATGGATCAGGTCGATCCGCGACAGCGATGCTTGCGGCAGCCAGGCGAGCAGCTCGGCGGCGTCGCCTGCGAACAGGCGGATATTGCCGATGTTGCCGACCTCGATCTGCGCGAGGATCTTGGCCATGCCGTTGACATAGGGCTCGCAGCCGATGAAGCCGGTCGTGGGAAAGTTCTGCGCCTCGGCCGCAAGATGTTCGCCGCCGCCAAAGCCGATCTCGAGCCTGAGGTCGCTCGCGGCCGGATCGAAGATCTCGCGGACATCCGCTGGCGCCTCGTGCGCGATGTCGAGCGCCAGATGCGGCAGCAAATTGTCGACGAGGTCGGCCTGGTGCTGCCTCAGCTTGTGACCCTTGCGGCGTCCGAAGAATGCGCGCTCGCTGTCATCGGTGCGGCGCGGATGCGGCTTGTCGTCGATCATCGCAGCGTCTGATAGAGGCGATGGAGCAGCCGCGCGCGCGGTTCGAGCGAGGAGACGTAGAGCTGCTCAAAATGGGTGTGCGCGCCCTTGCCGTCGACGCCGAGTCCGTCGAGCGTGCCGGTATGCGCGGCGGTGAAATTGCCGTCCGAGCCGCCGCCGGTATGAACGTCGATCAGGTCGAAGCCGAGCTCGGCAGCCAGCGTCTTCGCATGCTCGAACAGCGAGGCACCCGAATTGTTCTTCTCATACGGCGGACGGTTGAGCTCGCCCGTGACTTTGAGGGTGACGCCGTCAGTCTTGGATTTCAGCCCGAGGATCCTGCCGACGAATTCTTCTGCATCGGTGAAGCTGGGGACACGTAGATCGACTTCGGCATAGGCCTCTTCCGGCGTCACGTTGGGACGCGTGCCGCCGCGCACCACGCCGACATTGACGGTGACGCCGCGCTTCAGGTCGTTCATTCCCTCCAGCACCTGAATGACATTGGCGAGCTCGCGGATCGCGCTGCGCCCGTCTTCGGGCCGCGTGCCGGCATGCGCGGGCACGCCCTTGATGAAGACCTCGAACCGCCCGACGCCCTTGCGCCCGGTGACGATCTTGCCGCCGTCGCGCGCGGGCTCCGTCACCAGCACGTATTTGGCCTTGCGCCCTTCCTGCTCGATCAACGCGCGCGAGGTGGGGCTGCCGATCTCCTCGTCGGAGGTGAACATGTGGGTGATGCCGAGCGGCGAGCGATCCGCCGTGGCGCACAGCACGCGAAAGGCGTGGTGGGCGATGTAGGCGCCGCCCTTCATGTCGTAGATGCCGGGACCGAACGCGCTGTCGCCCTCCACTTTGAAGGGCAGTCGCTCGATGAATCCCATGGGATGGACAGTATCGAGATGACTGAGCACCAGGATGCCCGGCTGATCCTGGCCCCACGCCGAACGGACGATGAGGTGATCGCCGCAGCCATCGACGCCGGCAACGCGTTCGATAGTTGCCGGCAGGTCGCGATAGTGATCCGCAACCAGGGACGCCAGCTTGTTGACCTGTTCAGGCGTGTCCGTCGGCGTCTCGATCTCCACCCAGCGGCGGATGCCATCGAGAATAGTTTGGGAATCGAACAAATTGGAGCTCGCCATTGACGCATCTGTGCCTTTGAATCGCATCATCGGAGAGGGCGCACCGAAGGCGCGCCCTCACATGACGACATAGGCCAGATTTGGCACAGTCTCAAATCGGAATGAGGTGGCGCGCGTCAGCGCTTGTCGGGGCCTTCGCGGGCGGCGATCTGCTCGACGAGATCGACGATGGAGCGGCGCAGCTTCGAATCGCCGATTCGGGTGAACGCCTTGGTCAAGGCGAGCCCCTCCGAGGTCGCGAGGAAATCGGAGACATAGGAGGGAGAGGCGCCCTCGCTGAATCCGTCGGCGCCCGGCGTACCGCTCGGTCCGCCCTCGAACAGGAACGATACCGGCACCTGCAGAATCTCGGCAATCTGCTGGATGCGGCTCGCGCCGACCCGGTTGGTGCCCTTCTCGTATTTCTGGATTTGCTGGAACGTCAGGCCCAAAGCTTCGCCGAGCTTTTCCTGGCTCATGCCCAACATGATGCGGCGCATGCGCACGCGACTGCCGACATATTTGTCAACAGGGTTGGGCGCTTTCGACATTTCCTCAGCCCTCCAGACACCACCGTTGGCGCAATGGAAGTATTGCCTCAGGTGACAGCGATATCAAATTTCACTCTGATTGGGGAAACATTGCGGAGAAATTTAGCAATGCACCGCTGTCTTGCTGCAGCGAGGCCAGAATGCGGAGGCCGTGAGCGGTCTGTCAACCGCGGACTACGGTTGTCAAGGGTTTCCGGACTCCTCGCTGAGCACGGCGCGATCAGGGGTGCCGTCTGCCAACGCGTCGCAGCACCGCCAGGATCACGGCCAGCGCGACGAGCATGGCCGCGGGGATGTCGCCGACCCTCGCGTAGACAGTCGGCGGGATCGCGGCTGGCAGGCCTGCATCCAGGATGCCTTCGATCCCGAGACCGAGCCTGGCAACGGTTCGTCCCACCGGATCGATCACCGCCGACACGCCGGTATTGGCGGAGCGGACCAGCGGCAGCCCGAGCTCAATGGCACGCATCCGCGCCTGCTCCAAATGCTGGTAGGGACCGGTCGAGATGCCGAACCAGCCGTCATTGGTGAGGTTCACGATCCAGCCGGGACGTTCGTCGCGCGCGGCGACGTCGCCGGGAAAGATCGCCTCGTAGCAAATCAGCGGCAGCGCGCGCGGCGCACCAGGCACCGGCAGCGCGTGCCGTACGGTGCCCGGGATGAAGCCGCCGCGTACCCTCGTCAGTTGCTCGAAGCCGAGCTTCTCCATCAGGTCCTGGAAGGGAAGGAATTCTCCGAACGGTACCAGGTGCAGCTTGTCGTAAACCGCGAGCACGCTGCCGTCGTGGTCGATCACGTAGATCGAATTGTAGGCGCGAGTGATTGGTTTGCCGGGCGGTAGGTCAGGAGCACGGACCGATCCGGTGATCAGCACCGTTCCCTTAGGCAGCAGATCGGCGATCTCTGCCATCGCATCGGCTTCGCGGGTCAGGAAGAACGGAAAGGCGGATTCCGGCCAGATCAGAATGGTGGCATCGCGCACGCCGGTCGACTGCGGGCCGGAGGCGCGGTCCGACAGCGAGAGGTATTTCTTCATCACCTCTGCCTTGGCGGCGTAGTTGAACTTCGCATCCTGCTGCAGGTTTGGCTGCATCAGGCGCAGCTTGGCGCCGGCGACCATCGTGGTCGGATGCAGGGACAGGCGGATGGCGCCGAAGATGCCCATGACGACCAGCAGTGCGACCGCTGCGGCCGGCACGCGCCAGGCCACACCGCGGTCCGCCGTGCGGTCGATCAACACCGCAGGGCTCGCGAAGATCGCAATCGTGAGGAACGTCATGCCCCAGAGGCCGATCAGGGACGCCGTCTGGGCCAGCGGCAGCGGCTCGGATAGCGCATAGCCGAAGGCATTCCAGGGAAAGCCGGTCAACATGTGTCCGCGCAGCCATTCGCTGACCGTGAGGCTTGCGGCAAGCGCGAGCACGCGCGTGCCATCCTTGGTCCAGAGCAGGCGCGCGAGCGCGAATCCGATCGCCGTGAAGATCGCAAGATAGGCTGGCAGGCCTAGCACGGCAAAGGGCGTCAGCCAGGCAAAGACGTCGGCCTCGACGAAGAAGGCGTAGCCGATCCAGTAGAGACCTGGCACGAAATATCCGAGTCCGAACCAGTAGCCGGTCAACGCCGCGGCGGGAACGCCGCCAAACCGTCCGCCGCCTGCGCCGTCAATCAGCCAGACCAGCACCGGGAAGGTGACGAACAGCACCGGCCACGCGTTGAACGGTGCCAGCGCCAGCACCGACAGGGCGCCTGCCGCCATTGCAATGAGGGCACGCTTCCATCCCCAGGTCAGGATGATGGCGAGGGCGATCGGTTGCAGTCGCTGGAAGGGACTCACGGCGTGCCGGCTCCGTCGCTCGGCGGCGGAGTAGGCGTGTCGCCTGTCTGCGGCTGGCCTGCATCCGGCGGCGCCTCGCGGCGGCGGCTCTCGCGTTGGGTGCGCGGTGCGGGACGTTCCTTCCGCGTCGAGATGCGCAGCCGTTTGACGCGGCGTGGATCGGCATCGAGCACCTCAACTTCGTAATTGCCGGGGCCGGAAATCACCTCGCCGCGGACCGGCAGGCGGCCGACGAAGCTGACGAGATAGCCGCCGAGCGTCTCCACCTCTTCGCCGGCTTCTCCGGTGACGAAATCCTCGCCGATCACCGAACGGACGTCGTCGAGGCTGGCGCGCGCATCGGCGATGAAGGTGTTGTCGGGCAGGCGGACGATGGACGGCGGCTCGTCGCTGTCATGCTCGTCGTCGATCTCGCCGACGATCTGCTCGACGATGTCCTCGAGCGAGACCAGCCCGTCGCTGCCGCCATATTCGTCGACCACCAGCGCGAGGTGAATGCGCGTCGCCTGCATCTGCGCGAGCAGGTCGATCGCCCGCATCGACGGCGGCACATAGAGCAGCTTGCGGATGATGTGGGCATCTTGCAGCGGCAACGCGAGATCGATCGCGCGCAAGTCTAGCCCGGCCGGCAGCGGCTTCTTGCGCTTGGCCTTGGCCGTCTCCGACACGCGTGCGCGCGCGGTCATGAAGGTGAGCAAGTCGCGGATGTGGACGATGCCGACGGGATCGTCGAGCGTCTCGTTGTAGACCACGAGACGCGAATGGCCGGCGCTCTCGAACCGATCCATCAGCTCGCCGAGCGGAATGTCGTTCTTCACCGCGACGATGTCGGCGCGATGCACCATGACGTCGGCGATGCGGCGCTCGTGCAGATTGAGAATGTTGCGCAGCATGGTGCGCTCGACGGCGGAGAAGCCGGTGTCGTCGGGCGTAGAGGCGTCGAGCACGACCTGGAGGTCGTCGCGCACCGATCCCGCCTTCCAGCCGAACAGCGTCCGGATCGCGCGCAACAGCCAGCCTTCCGCGGTCGGGCGCAAGACCTCGCCTGGCGTCACCACCGCGGGCAGGTTGCGGGTATTGCGTGGATTGTCGTGGGTCGGTTCGGAATCCACCATCTCAATCAATCCGTCAGCGCTCTGCATAGGGGTCGGGGATGCCGAGATGCGCCAGGATCTGCTGCTCGAGCGTTTCCATCTCCTCCGCGTCGTCGTCGTTTTCGTGGTCGTAGCCGATCAGGTGCAGGAAACCATGCACGGCCAGATGGCTCAAATGGTGGTCGAACGGTTTCTGTTCCTCGTCCGCCTCGCGCCGCATGGTTTCATAGGCGATGGCGATATCGCCGAGCATGCGCGGTGCGTCGCCTACTTTCCACTCGCCCTCGGGCTGCAGCGCCGGAAACGACAGCACGTTGGTCGGCTTGTCGATGCCGCGCCAGTTGCTGTTCAGCGTGCGGATGCCAACATCGTCGGTCAGCATGACCGCGATTTCTGCTTCGGCAACATCCTCATCGACCGTCTCGGCTGCGGCGGCGATCGCGCGCTGGATCACGGCGTCCGCATCGGGCTCGCTCTGCCAGCAATCGGCGACGACGAGAACCTCGGTGGTGGGCAGGTTGGGATGCGACATGGTGTTGTTCGGAACGGATGACGCTTCTTCGCGTCTTTCAGATCCGGTTGTGTCTCTTTATGGCTTGCCTGCGGCCGGCCGATGCGGCGAGCCCTCATAGGCGGAGACGATCCGCGCCACGAGCTCGTGGCGGATCACGTCTTCGGCGGTGAAATGAACTTGCGCGATACCCTCGACGCCGTCGAGCAGGCGGGTCGCTTCCCACAGGCCGGAGGTCTGGCCGTTCGGCAGGTCGATTTGCGAGGGATCGCCGGTCACGATCATGCGGCTGTTCTCGCCGAGACGCGTCAGGAACATCTTCATCTGCATCGACGTGGTGTTCTGCGCTTCGTCCAGGATGATGACGGCGTTGGTGAGCGTGCGGCCGCGCATGAAGGCGAGTGGCGCGATCTCGATCTCGCCGGTCTGCAGTGCGCGCTCGACGATGCGGGCGTCCATCAGGTCATAGAGCGCATCATAGATCGGACGCAGATAGGGATCGACTTTCTCGCGGAGGTCGCCGGGCAGGAAGCCGAGCCGCTCGCCGGCTTCCACCGCCGGACGCGACAGGATGATGCGATCGACCTCCTTGCGCTCGAAGAGCTGCGCGGCATGCGCGACCGCAAGCCAGGTCTTGCCGGTACCGGCCGGGCCGACGCCGAACACCAGCTCGTGGCGCTTTAGCGCGCGGATATAGGAATCCTGCGCGGCGGTGCGCGCCCGCACCGGGCGTTTGCGCAGGTTGATGCTTTCGAAGGTCGCCTTGGCCGACTTGGCGTCGAACTCGAACAGCGAGCCCTGCGCGATCACGGCGCGGATCGCGCCTTCGACCTCGCCCTGGTCGAGATCCTGCCCTTTCACCGCCTGCGCATAGAGCATCTCGAGCACGCGGCGCGCGGCGTCGCAGCCGTCGCGCGTGCCGCCGATGGTGATGTGGTTGCCCTTGGAATCGACGACCACGCCGAGCCGCCGCTCGACCTGTGCGAGGTTCTGGCCGTAGGGGCCGACCAGCGCGGATGCGGCGCGATTGTCGTCGAAGTCGATGACGACCTGGGTCTCGGGCGGAACTTGCATGTCGCGGTCAAATTTGCGGCTGGGAGCGAAAGTAGGCGAATCCGATGCGCTCTTTGGCAAGGGTTCAGGCTCCAGTGGCGATTGGCGATAAAGCGGGCCCGTGCGCAGGATGCCGCGTCACGAGTTCTCCCAAAAGGCTGTAGCGCTCGAGGCTGTCGATCCGGACCGGCAGGATCTGTCCGATGATGTCCGGCGAAGCCATCACATGCGCGGGCTGCAAATAGGCGGTGCGGCCGACGATCTGGCCGGCGTTGCGCGCGGCGCGCTCGAACAACACGTCGACGGTTGTGCCAATCGCGGCCTTGTTGAAGGCCGATTGCTGGCTGTCGATCAGTTCCTGGAGCCGCTCCAATCGCTGGTCCATCTCGGCCGGGGACACCGTCTCCTGCATGTCCGCGGCCGGTGTTCCCGGCCGGGCGGAATACTTGAACGAATAAGCTGCAGCGTAGCCGATTTGTGCGACAAGCGCGAGGGTGGCGCGAAAATCTTGCTCACTCTCGCCGGGGAAGCCCACGATGAAATCCGATGAAAAAGCAATGTCTTGGCGTGCGGTACGGAAACGGTCGATGACACGCCGATAATCATCGGCGGTATGTTTGCGGTTCATGGCCGCCAGAATGCGGTCCGAGCCGGACTGCACCGGCAGGTGGACAAACGGCATCAGCGCATCCAGATCGCGATGGGCCGCAATCAAACTGTCATCAACGTCGCGGGGATGGCTGGTCGAATATCGCAGCCGCGCAATCCCGGGAACCTGCGCGAGTCGCTCGAGCAATCTGCCGAGCGGCCAGCTTGTCCCATCGGGACCCTCGCCATGATAGGCGTTGACGTTCTGCCCGATCAGCGTGAGCTCGCGCACGCCGTTGTCGACGAGCCGCTTCACGTCGTCGATGATCCTGGCCACGGGGCGCGAGACCTCGGCGCCACGCGTATACGGCACGACGCAGAAGGTGCAGAACTTGTCGCAACCTTCCTGCACCGTGACGAAGGCGGAAATCCCGCGCGCACGGATCGCGTCGGGATTCGGCTGGGCGAGGAAGCCGAACTTGTCCTCGGCCGGAAATTCGGTCTCGATCGCGCGGCCTTCGTCGTCCGCGCGCTTCAATAGCTCCGGCAGATGATGATAGCTCTGGGGGCCGACCACGACGTCGACGACCGGTGCACGGCGCACGATCTCCTCGCCTTCCGCCTGCGCCACGCAGCCTGCGACCGCGATTTGCATCGTGCGGCCCTTGCGCCCGGCCTCGTCCTTGGCAACGCGCAGACGTCCAAGCTCCGAATAGACCTTTTCGGAGGCCTTCTCGCGGATATGGCAGGTGTTGAGGATGACGAGGTCGGCGTCCTCGGCGCGCGCCGTCTCCACGAATCCCTCCGGAGCCAGCGTGTCCACCATGCGCTGGGCATCGTAGACGTTCATCTGGCAGCCATATGATTTGATGTGCAGCTTGCGCGGCGGCTTCATGGAACCCGGATTGAGGTGGAGAACAGCCCTCAGATATAGGCTGGAGAGGCGAAAATCCAGCGATTGGGGCCAAAACCTGTCATTCCGGGGCGCGCTGTTTCTTGCGCCAAAACTTGCGGATTTCAAAACTTGCGGATTTCCAGGTTCACGTGCGCTGCGCGTGCCCCGAAATGACGACGAAGGGGCCGATTTAGCCCGCCAGTGCCTCCGCCTCGACCTGCCGGACAAGTTCCGGCAACTGTCGCATATCGTCGAACGTCAACCCGGCGCCGGCGGCACGCAACCTGGCGGCGTGACCTGGTGGACAGTGGCTGCCGCCGTGAAAGCCCAGCACGGTCATCCCGGCAGCGCACGCACCGGTCACCCCCGGGACGCTGTCCTCGATCACGAGGCACCGTTCCGGCGCGACTTCCATCTGCTCGGCTGCAAACAGAAACAAATCGGGCGCGGGCTTGCCGCGTGCGACCTGGCTCGCGGAGAAGATGTGAGGAGCGAGCATGTCATATAGCCCTGCGCAAGTCAGGCCGTGATGGATCTTTTCCGGTGTGCCGCTCGATGCAACGCATTTGGGCAAATCGATTGCGCCAATCGCTGCGGCAACATGGGTGATCGCCTGCAGATCGCTGGCGTAAAACTGCAGCGTGGCCGCATTCACCTGTTGCTCCAGATCGTCGGGGAGATTGCGGCCGATCTCCTGCTCCACCATCAGCCGCGCGTCCCGCTCGGATACGCCGAGGAAGCGAAGCAGAACCTGCTCCGACGTGATCGGATAGCCGTGCCGGGTGAGCACGTCGGCATGCGCGCGACAGGAGATCACCTCACTGTCGACCAGCACGCCGTCGCAATCGAAGATGATAAGGTCTAGCACGAATACCCAGAGGTGGATTGTTTCGCTGCGCTCGTAATGACGAGATTTGGGTACGCGCGCTCCACAATCTCACTGTCATCGCCCGCGAAGGCGGGCGATCCGGTATTCCAGAGGCCGCGGTGGGATACGGATAGGCCGCGGCGTACTGGATTCCCCGCTTTCGCGGGGAATGACAGTGGTGGGTGGGAAGGCGTTCCCGTGCACATGCGCAACAGGCTCAGATGGGGAGAGGTGAGGAGCGTTCGCCGCACATCGCCATCAACTCGACGGCTTGTCGTCGTCGAGTGGGACGCAATAGAGTTCGAGGCGGTGATCGACCAGCTTGTAGCCGAGCTTGCGGGCGATTTCCGCCTGGAGCTTCTCGATCTCTTCGGAGGTGAATTCGATCACCTTGCCGTCGCGCAGGTTGATGAGGTGGTCGTGATGACTGTCGCGCATCTGCTCGTAGCGCGCGCGGCCCTCGCGAAAATCATGGCGCTCGATGATGCCGGCATCTTCGAACAATTTTACCGTTCGATAGACGGTCGAGATCGAGATCTTGTCGTCCACGGCGACGCAGCGCCGATAGAGTTCCTCGACATCGGGATGATCCATCGCCTCGGCGAGTACGCGGGCGATGACGCGGCGCTGCTCGGTCATGCGCATGCCGGTCGCGGCGCAGCGCGCTTCGATGCCGGTCGCCTTGGTCGCGGAAGAAGGTTTCAGTATGGTCATAGGGTTGTCTGCCTGGCAGGCGCTTCTTGCCATCAATGTTACGACAAGTCACGCCGCATCAGAAGTGCGTTCAGTTGTTCCCCGTTCGGCTGCTTATAGTAGCGTTCGCGCCGTCCCACCACCACGAATCCGGCCCGGTCGTACAGCCGCCGCGCCGGCTGATTATTCTCCTCGACCTCCAGAAATATAGTGCGGACGCCGCGTCCTGCGAGGTGGCCGAGATGGGTCATCAGCAGCGTGCGGGAGAAACCGCGACCACGCTCGGCCTGGTCGACTGCGATGGAGAGAATTTCCGCCTCATCCGCGCCGATCCGCGACACCGCGAAGCCGATCGTCCTGCGACCCAGGCGCAGGCGATGAACCAGCGTGTTGCGTTCGCTGATCATGGTCTCGAACTCGCCTTCGCCCCAACCACGCGCGAAGGATGCGCCATGAAGCTGTGCGAGCCGCGCCGCATCACGCGCGGAAGCGGGCTCGACGGCAGCGGTGCCGCCGCGCCACCATTCCGACAGCCAGCTCATCATGAGGTTGGCATCATGAGGTTGCGGCTTGTGCGGCGAGCGGCGGCTGTGCGGCCGGCTTTGCATCAGGCGCGCGCAAGTAAAACGGCCGCGCCGGCGTGGTGTCGGGATCGGCCGCGGCGCCGAGCCATGCGACCCAGCCGATGTCGGGCGCGCCTTGCGCGTCGACGGCAATCGGTTGCGGTAGATCCTGCGGCCAGCGGTCGGCCAGGATCTTGGCGGCATTGCCGACCAGATGCGGCGCGCCGAATTGCGAGGCCGCAATCGCCTCGTCGACGCTGGCGACCCTCGGCGGGGTGAGCTGGCTGCCGTCGCCGGCCACGATCTGGAAATAGACGTGATCATGCCGTGCATCGATCGCCGAGATCACCGGCGCCGACCCGTTCCGGCCGACGATCGGGGCAGCAAAGGCCGACAGCGTCGTCAGCCCGACGGCAGGCCGCTTTGCTGCGAGCGCGATCCCGCGCGCAGCCGAGATGCCGACCCGCAAGCCGGTGAAACTTCCGGGACCGACGGTGACGGCGACGCGGTCGAGCGCGGTGAATGCGAGATTGGCTGATTGCATGACGCGCGCGATCATCGGCATCAAGGCTTCGGCGTGGCCGCGCTTCATGGGAAGCTGCTCCTGCGCAAGGAGCTCGCCGGCATCGGCATCAAGGGCGGCCGCCGCGCACGCCTCCAGCGCGGTATCGATGGCAAGGATCAGCATGGAAAAGCGAATGGCGAGTGGTGAATGGCGAGTAGCTTAGCCGATCGGAATGTCATTCGCCATTCGCTACTCGCCATTCGCTCAACCGTCACATCGGGCGGACTTCAACCACGTCGGGGACGAAGTGCCTGAGCAAGTTCTGGATGCCGTGCTGGAGCGTTGCGGTCGATGACGGGCAGCCGGAGCAGGCGCCCTTCATGTTGAGATAGACAATGCCGTCCTTGAAGCCGCGGAAGGTGATGTCGCCGCCGTCATTGGCAACCGCCGGCCGCACCCGGGTCTCGATCAGGTCCTTGATCATGTCGACCGTCTCGGCATCCGCCTCGTCGAAGAACTCGTCTTGGTCGTCGAAATCCACATCGTTCGACGCCGTGCCGTCGGCAAGCAGCGGCGCGCCGGACATGTAGTGCTCCATGATGGCGCCGAGGATCGCGGGCTTGAGCTGCTGCCATTCACCGCTCGTCTTGGTGACGGTGATGAAGTCCGATCCATAGAACACGCCGGTGACACCGGGCACGTCGAACAGCTTTTCGGCAAGCGGCGAGCGCGCGGCGGCCTCGCGGCTCGAAAACTCCATCGGGCTGCCGTCGAGCACGAGGCGGCCGGGAATGAATTTCAGCGTGGCGGGATTGGGGGTGGCTTCGGTCTGAATGAACATGGTTTTCTCCGGACGTCGCCGGTTCAAGGCCGGCGCGTGAGCTATTAATTAGCAGATGGCGACGGGGAACGCACGATCAAGGGGCTGCAGGGGCCGTTCCATTGTTATATCAGCGGGTTAGGGCGCCTTCTTGGCCTCTCCCCGTTTGCGGGGAGAAGCGAAGAACCCTGCAAGCTACGACAGCGAATCCACGCTTTGGTCGCTCAGCGCGCCCGAAATGATCGTCACCGGGATCGGGAAGGTCCCCACCGCATGCGCGAGCAGGGCGACCAGCGGTCCCGGGCCCTCCGCGCCGGGACTGGCGGCCAGCACCAGCATGGCGATGTCCGGGTCCTCGTCTATTACCTCAAGGAGCTGTTCCATCGCGCTGCCTTCCCGGATCACCCGCTCCGGCGTGATGGCGGCGATCCCGTTGGCGCGGCCGGCGGCGCGGTCGAGCGCGGCGTTCGCGGCCTCATGCGCCTCGGCGCGCATGATCTCGGCAACGCCCAGCCATTCCTGGTTCTGCTGCTCGGTCTCGATGATGCGCAACATAACCACGCCGCCGCCGGCGCGGATCGCCCAGCGGCTGGCATAATAGACCGCGCGATCCCATTCGGCGGTGTCGTCAACGATGACGAGGCATTTCGGCTTGTGACCCGGCTCGAAGCAACGTCGCGTGCTGGTCATGCATGTCCCGGCGTATCCCTGCCCGGCATGCTGCCACACTCCCTCAGTGTTTGGGAGAGGGAACGGCGGCCGGCGCTGAGGCGCAGGCCGCGTTTTGCACGCGCAATAATCAGCGCCTGCGGATGAAGCCGACGATGTCCTTCGAGAGCTTCATGGTCTCGTCGGCGATCGCGCGGGCCCGGTCGGAGCCATCGTTCAGGATGGCGTCGATGTGGCCGGGGTCGGCGACGAGGCGCTTCATCTCGCCGGCAATGGGCGACAGCTTCGTGACGCAGAGATCGACCAGCGCGTTCTTGAAGCTGGAGAACTGGCCGCCGCCGAAATCGCGCAGCACGTCCGCCTTGGTGCGGCCGGAGAGCGCAGCGAAGATGCCGACGAGGTTGTCGGCCTCGGGCCGTGCTTCCAGGCCTTTCTCCTCGGTCGGCAGCGGCTCCGGATCTGTCTTCGCCTTGCGGACCTTCTGGGCGATGGTGTCGGCGTCGTCGGTCAGATTGATGCGCGAATAATCTGACGCATCCGACTTCGACATCTTCTTGGTGCCGTCGCGCAAGCTCATCACGCGCGTCGCCGGGCCCGTGATCAACGGCTCCGGCAGCGGGAAGAACAGGCCGTCATTGGTGCCGTGGCTGCGGATCGAGTCGCCGAAATCATTGTTGAACTTCTGCGCGATGTCGCGCGAGAGCTCGAGATGCTGCTTCTGGTCTTCGCCGACCGGAACGTGGGTAGCGCGGTAGAGCAGGATGTCGGCCGCCATCAGCACCGGATAGTCATACAGTCCGATGGAGGCGTTCTCCCGGTCCTTGCCGGCTTTCTCTTTGAACTGGGTCATGCGGTTCAGCCAGCCCATGCGCGCGACGCAGTTGAAGATCCAGGTGAGCTCGGCATGGCCCGAGACCTGGCTCTGGTTGAACACGATGTGCTTCTTCGGATCGATCCCGCTCGCGATGAACGCCGCGGTCACTTCGCGGGTGTTGCGCGCGAGTTCGGCCGGCCCGCCCCAGACGTCCACCCCCATCGTGATCGCATGCATGTCCACGACGCAATAGATGCAGTTGTGAGTTTCCTGCATCTTCACGAAGTTGACGATGGCGCCGAGATAGTTGCCGAGATGCAGATTGCCCGTCGGCTGGACGCCCGAAAAGACCCGTTCAACGAATGCCATGGCAAGCCTTCCCCTAGATAATGCGCCGTCGTTTCCAACAGCGGCGCTGCCCCGTCAAGGGCAATTCGCGGGATTTGAGGCGCGAGAGGGCCGCTTCAGAGCGTTAACCGCTTCGCGCCAGGAGGCGACGCCGAGGATTTGCAGGAGCAGGCCGTAGACGGCGATCCCCGCTGCGATCTGCAGGCCCAGCGCCACGAACCTGACGAGGCCGTGGCTGTCGGCGGGCGTAAGGCCTGCGGTCAGCCAGAGCAGGCCGCCCATGACGAGCGCGGCGACCACGATCCGCGGCAACCGCTTTTGGGCGGCGGCGTCAACCGAGAAGCCGAATTCGGATGTGCCTTTCCGTAGCAGGGAGATCGCGCTGCTCCAGGCTCCGGCCGCGATGCTCGCGGCAATCCCCGACGCGTCGAAGAAGTGGCCAAGACCAACCGCGAGCGCGATTGCGACCAGAAATCCCTTGGCCGTTGCCAACAGCGGCGTCGTCGTGTCGCTGCGGGCATAGAAGGCGGGCGACAGTGCCTTGATCAGCACGTGCGCCGGCAGGCCCAGCGCCAGCCAGATCAGCGCGTGCGCGGTCGCCGTGCTGTCGTCGGCGCCGAAGGCGCCATGCTCGAACAGCAGCCGCACGATCGGTTCGGCCAGCATGATCAGGCCAAGCGTCGCCGGCAATGCGAGCCCGGCGGCGAGCTCGAGCGCGCGCGATTCCGCATGCGCCACCGCGTGGCGGTCGCCGCTGCCGACCGCGCGCGTCAGCTCGGGCACCAGCACCGCGCCCATGGCGACGCCGACAATGCCGAGCGGCAGCTCGACCAGGCGATTGGCGAAATAGAGCCACGAGACGGCGGACGGCGTTGCGGAGGCGATGATGGCGCCAGCCACCATCAGCCATTGCGGTCCCGAGCTTGCGATCATGCCGGGGATCGCTTTCGCGAAGAAGCCGCGCATCTCCTCATCGAAGCTCACGCGCAAGGGCGTTGCGAGGCGCGCGCTTCGTTGCGACAGCAGCATCATCAGTTGCAGCAGGCCGGCGATCCCGACGGTGGCCGCCAGCGCCCAGGCGGCGAAGCCCGCATCGGCATGCCAGAGCAGGAGCGCCGCGATCGCCGCGATCAAGGCGATGTTGAACAGAAGCGGCGAAAACGCCGTGAGTGCAAAGCGGCTTTGCGCGTTGAGCAGCCCCATCAGCACCGTGACGGGGCCGGCAAAGGCGAGATAAGGCAGCATCAGCCGCGCGTTCTGAACGGCGAGGTCGCGTGTCCCGCTGCCGAGGAAGCCGGGCGCGATGATCGTGATGATCAGCGGCATCAGAACTGCGATGAGAAGCGAGGCTGCGATCAGGGCCACGCTGACCGTGCCGAGCACGCGTCCGGCGAAGGCGGCCGCGGCCTCCTCGCCCTCGCGGTCTCGCACGCCCAGCCAGGCCGGAATCAGGGCCGCATTGAGCGCGCCCTCGCTGAGCAGGCGGCGGACCACGTTAACGAGCTGGAAGGCCGCCAGGAACGCGTCGGCCACCGCGCCGGTGCCGAGCAGCGCCGCGATCAGGGAATCGCGCGCAAAGCCCAGGAGGCGCGAGGCCAGTGTTCCCGTCGAGACGGTCAGGAAGGAGCGGATCATCGCGCGTCATACCATGGCGTTTTCGAGCGAAGTGGTACGTTCGCGTGACGAAAACGCGTCAAAAGATAACCCTTCGTTGCTTGCTCGCGCCGGGCCGAACGTGATAGGCCGCGAGCCGGATTTCGAGCCGAACAGGAAGCGGATTTTCCGCAACATCGCAATCGGGCAACAGGATCAAGGTGAATGGCTGACGCGAAATATGACGTCTTGGGCATCGGCAACGCGCTGTTCGACGTGCTGGTCAGGACCGACGAGGCTTTCCTTGCCAAGCACGGCATGACCAAGGGCAGCATGTCGCTGATCGACGAGGCGCGTGCTGCCGCCATCTACAAGGACATGGGGCCGGCGACCGAGGTCTCGGGCGGCTCGGCCGCCAACACCATCGTCGGCGTGGGAAGCCTCGGGGCGCGCGCGGCCTATGTCGGCAAGGTCAAGGACGATCAGATCGGCAATCTCTATCTGCACGACATCCGTGCCGCCGGCGTCGCCTTCAATACTCCGGCCGCGAAGGACGGTCCGGCCACCGGCTGCTCGTACATCCTGGTGACGGGTGACGGCGAGCGCACCATGAATACCTATCTCGGCGCTGCGCAGGACCTGTCACCGGCCGACATCGATCCGGCCGAGATCGCTGCTGCCGGCATCGTCTATCTCGAGGGCTATCTCTGGGACCCCAAGAACGCCAAGGATGCATTCGTCAAGGCCGCCAAGATCGCGCATGATGCGAGGCGCAAGGTGGCGTTGACACTGTCGGATTCGTTTTGCGTCGATCGCTATCGCGACGAGTTCCTGGCGCTGATGCGCAATGGCACGGTCGACATCGTCTTTGCCAACGAGTCCGAGCTGCACTCGCTCTATATGAGCTCGGACTTCGAAACCGCGCTCAAGCAGCTCCGCAACGACGTCAAGCTCGGCGTGGTCACGCGCAGCGAGAAGGGTTGCGTGGTGGTGTCCCCGGAAGACACCGTCGCCGCGCCTGCGTTCCCGGTCGCGCAAGTCGTCGACACCACGGGCGCCGGCGATCTTTTCGCCGCCGGCTTCCTGTTCGGCCTCGCGCGCGAGCTGCCCTATAAGCAATGCGGCCAGTTAGGCGCGCTCGCCGCCGCCGAAGTGATCCAGCACATCGGCGCGCGTCCGCAGGTGTCGCTGAAGGAGCTCGCCCAGCAGCGCGGGCTGCCGGTGTAGCGGAATTTCCCTTCGCACACTCGCTGTCATCGCCCGGCTTGACCGGGCGATCCAGTATTCCAGAGACGGCGGTAGAATACGGAGAAGCTGCGGCGTACTGGATTCCCCGCTTTCGCGGGGAATGACAGCTTCATGGTGGCTGGCAACTCACGCCGTCTTCGCCGCCTTCAATCCGAGCCGCTTCTCCACGGCCTCGCGCATCAGGAATTTCTGGATCTTTCCGGTCACGGTCATCGGGAATTCGTCGACGAATTCCACGTAGCGTGGGATCTTGTTGTGGGCGATCTGCCCCTCGCAGAAGGCGCGCACCTCCTCGCTCGTCAGCGTCTCGCCCGGCCTGAGGCGGATCCAGGCGCAGAGCTCCTCGCCATAGCGGGTGTCCGCCACGCCAAAGATCTGCACGTCCTGGATCTTGGGGTGGCGATAAAGAAACTCCTCGATCTCGCGCGGATAGAGGTTCTCGCCGCCGCGGATCACCATGTCCTTGATGCGGCCGACGATGTTGCAATAGCCTTCGTCGTCGATGGTGGCGAGGTCGCCGGTGTGCATCCAGCCGTTCGCATCGAGCACGTCGGCGGTCTTCTCCTTCTCTTCCCAATATCCCAACATGACGCTATAGCCGCGGGTGCAGAGCTCGCCGCGTTCGCCACGCTTGACGATCCTGCCGTCGAGATCGACGACCTTGACCTCGACATGCGGATGGATCCGTCCGACCGTGGAGACGCGGCGTTCGAGCGGGTCATCCACGGCGCTCTGGAAACTGACGGGACTGGTCTCGGTCATGCCATAGGCGATCGTGACCTCCTGCATGTTCATCTCGTTGTTGACGCGCTTCATCACCTCGATCGGGCAGGGCGCTCCGGCCATGATGCCGGTGCGCAGCGATTTGAGATCGAATTTCGGGAACTCGGGATGATCGAGCTCGGCGATGAACATCGTCGGCACGCCGTAGACCGCGGTGCACTTCTCCTGTTCGATCGTCCGCAGCGTCACCAGCGGATCAAAGCCTTCGCCCGGATACACCATCGTCGCGCCGAGCGTGACCGAGGCGAGATTGCCCATCACCATGCCGAAGCAATGATAGAGCGGCACCGGGATGCAGATGCGATCCGTCTCGGCCAGGCGCATCGCGCGGCCGGTGAAGTAGCCGTTGTTGAGAATGTTGTGATGGGTCAGGGTCACGCCCTTGGGCGAGCCGGTCGTGCCGCTGGTGAACTGGATGTTGACGGGATCATCGAATTGCAAGACCGCGCCGAGCGCGGCAAGCTGCTCGCGATGACGATCGCCGCCCATGCGCGCGACCTCGTCGAAGGAGATCGTACCGGGCGCAGCGGGGCCGCCGATCTGGATGACGATGCGCAAATCAGGCAGCCGCGCCGCCTGCAATTGCGCAGGTTTGGCGCCGGCAAGCTCCGGCAAGAGCGCGTTCAGCATCTCGATGTAGTTGCTGGTCTTGAACGCCGTCGCCGTGACGATCGCCGCGCAGCCGACCTTGTGCAGCGCGAACTCCAGCTCACTCAGCCGATAGGCGGGATTGATCGTCACCAGAATCAGTCCGGCTTTGGCGGCGGCGAACTGCGTCAGCGTCCATTCCGGGCGGTTCAGCGACCAGATGCCGATTCGCGCTCCGCGCTCGAGGCCAAGCGCGACAAAACCCGCGGCGAGTGCATCGACCCGTTCGGCAAATTCCTTCCAGGTCCATCGCACGCCGTGACTGGGCGAAACCAGCGCCTCGCGATCACCCCAGCGCCGCACCGCCTGATCGAGGCTGCGGCCGATCGTATCGCCAAGGAGCGGCGTGTCGGAGATACCACAAACGTAGCTGTCGGCCTTGTCTGCCATGGTCGCGTCCTCCAGCTTTGTCATTCTCGCTTCATGCCCCGAAGGGCGGGCCTTCGGGGCACGAGGGTACATCCAGCTCGGAGCACGCGCGACAAGGCGCGCATCATACTAAGTGGCTACGCCGCCCTTTGCCCGCTTCCCACATCCAGCCCGGCATATACGCCGCGCTCGAAGCCCGCGAAGGCCTCGAGGCAGTGGGCGTCGACGAACGGCAACACCTGCATCAGGATCACGCCGGAAACATCGCGCGCTGGATCGATCCAGAAATAAGTGTTGGCGAGACCCGCCCAGGCGAGACTGCCGGCGCTGCGGCCTTCCGGCGTTTGGGCAGTGTTGATCAGGAAGGAGAGCCCCCACTTCTTGACGATGTCGGGGAAGAGATCGACGTCGTTGGTGTACATGGGCGCCACCGTCGTCATCTTGCCAATGGTGAGGTCGCCGATGTGGTTTTCGCCCATCAGCGCGACCGTCTCGGGCTTCAGCACCTGATTGCCGTTGCCGCGGCCCTTGTTGAGGATCATCTGGGTGAACTTGATGTAGTCGCCGGCAGTGCTGTAAAGGCCGCCGCCGCCCATGTGGAATTCCGGATTCTGTTCGATCTCGAACGGGATCGGCGCCAGCGATCCATCCTCGCCGCGCGCATGCGTGGCGACCAGCCGCTGGCGCATGTCGTCGGTGATCTTGAAGCCGGTGTCGTTCATGCCGAGCGGCGTGAACATATGGTCGCGCAGATAGGCATCGAGACGCTTGCCGCTCACGGCTTCCACCGCCTTGCCGACGAAGTCGATGTTGATGCCATATTCCCAGCGCGTGCCGGGATCGGACATGATCGGCGTCTTCAGCGCGACGTTCAGGCAGGAGAAGATGTTCGGGGTTCCGGTCTTCTCCAGATATTGCGCGCAGTCGCCGTTCCACACGTTGTAGCAAAAACCGGCGGTGTGGGTCATGAGGTGGCGCAGCGTGATCGCTCCCTTCGCCGGCCGCAGCTTCGGCTCGCCGTTGGCGTCGAAACCTTCGAGCACCTGCGGATTGGCGAGATCGGGCAAAAGATTTCCGATCGGCGCGTCCAGCGAGAGCTTGCCTTGCTCGACCAGTTGCATCGCGCCGGCGCTCGTCACTGCCTTCGTCATCGACGCGATCCAGAACACGCTGTCGAGCGTCATCGCATCGGGCTTGGACAAATCGCGCTTGCCGAACGCGCCCTGATAGAGCACGTCGTTACCGCTCGCTGCAATGGCGACGACACCGGGAATCTCCTTGGCGTCGCTCTTCTGGCGCAGAACCTGATCGATCTCTGCTTGGCTTTGCATACGCGTTTCCTCCGGTTTGGTTATTGTTGGAAGCGATAGATTGTCCTCCTGCAGATCGCGCGCGGCAAGCGCGTCAACCTTAACGTACGGTCGCGATGTCGTGACTTGACGACAGTCGTCCTGCGCAGGACGACAAAGCGACTGAACTGCAACACGTCGACATAAAGTGCGGTGGATGGACGCACTTCGCCGTGACCCCAGAGGGGGTCAGGCGATATGTTTCGAGAGTTTCGAAGCACTTGAAACATTTTGTGCGCTGCGACGTTCGGCCCTGCCGCCGGACCGATGCGGCCCGACGTTAACACTTGATGCAAATTTTGGCGGCGTATGGGCCGCGAGGGGATTTGAAATGATTTCGACCTGGAGCGAATGGAAGCGCTATCCTCGTCATGGACGGGGCGAGAACCTGGAGGCGCCGATTTCGCCTGGTATTTACGAGGTCCGGATTGCCGGCACCGGTGCACTCTACTCCTTCGGCGCGGTCGAGAACGTGGCACAGGCGCTGGCGCTGCTGCCGGTCGGCTCAAGGTCCTGGTTCGGCCGCCGTGACACCTCCGACGTTCCCGATCTCGAATACCGGACCTGCGCGACCTCGTCCAAGGCCGACGCCAAGACTGCGGCTGAGCGCATGATCGGCCGGCGCGAGACCTATCTGAACGGCGCGGCGTAAGAACCACGAGACTAGATTAAGTTGCTTCCGCACTCGCGACGCCAAGCCTCACCCGTAGGGAGAGGTCGCGCCGGAGGCGCGGGTGAGGGGTTGCGCTCTCTCGTGGGACCTGAACCCCCTCACTCAATTTGCTGTGCAAATCGACCTCTCCCCGTTGGGGAGAGGTAAGGGCTCGCGGCCCCTAGCTTAACTCCAAGCTGATGTGCGTTGAGGGACGGTGCATTACGCGCCGCCTGTCCCTATATTCCGGGCCGATCCGAACGCCCTGAGGAGCAACGCCATGACCCCGACCGCCGCCGCACGCGCTTCGCAAGCCACCTCCACCCTGCGCTTGAAGGACCCTTCGCTCCTGAAGCAGGCCTGCTACATCGATGGCGCCTGGGTCGGCTCGCCGGTCTTCGCGGTCAACAATCCCGCGACCGGCGCAGAGCTGGCAAAAATCCCGCAGCTTTCGGCGGATGATGCGACGAAGGCGGTCGAAGCTGCCGAGCGCGCGTTCCCGGCCTGGGCCAAGCTCACCGCCAAGCAGCGCTCCAACATCTTGCGCAAATGGTACGAGTTGATCGTCGCCAACCGCGAGGATCTCGCGCTGATCCTCACCTCCGAGCAGGGCAAGCCGCTCAGCGAAGCCCTCGGCGAGGTCGATATCGGCGGGGCCTATGTCGAGTTCTTCGCGGAGGAGGCGAGGCGCGTCTATGGCGAGACCATTCCGACGCAGCGCCCCGATGCGCGGCTGCTCGCGATCAAGCAGCCGATCGGCGTCTGCGGCGCGATCACGCCGTGGAATTTTCCGAATTCGATGATCACGCGCAAGGTGTCGCCGGCGCTAGCTGCCGGCTGCACCGTGGTGCTGAAGCCCGCCAACGAAACGCCGTTGTCGGCACTCGCGCTTGCCGCGCTCGCCGAGAAGGCCGGCGTGCCCAAGGGCGTGTTCAACATCATCACCGGCGATGCGCCGCCGATAGGCAAGGTGCTGTGCGAGCATCCGGCGGTGCGCTTCGTCGGCTTCACCGGCTCGACCGAGGTCGGCAAGATCCTCTATCGCCAGGCCTCCGTCGGGGTGAAGAAGCTCGGCCTCGAGCTCGGCGGCAACGCGCCGTTCATTGTGTTCGATGACGCCGATATCGATGCCGCGGTCGAAGGCGCGATCGTGTCGAAATACCGCAACATGGGCCAGACCTGCGTCTGCGCCAACCGCCTCTATGCGCAGGACAAGATCTACGACGAATTCGTGCAGAAGCTGTCGAAGAAGGTCGCGGCGATGAAGATCGGCGACGGCACCGAGAGCGGCGTCACGCAGGGCCCGCTGATCAACATGGAAGCGGTCGATAAGGTCGAGCGCCATATCGCGGATGCGGTGAAGCGCGGCGCCAAGGTCGTCACCGGCGGCAAGCGCCATGCGCTCGGGCGTTCCTTCTTCGAGCCGACCGTGCTTGCCGACGTCAAGGCGGACTCGCTGGTGTCGCAAGAGGAAACTTTTGGCCCGCTCGCGCCGGTGATCCGCTTCAAGGACGAGGCCGACGTCATCGCGATGTGCAACGCCTCACCCTTCGGGCTTGCTTCCTACTTCTACTCCCGCGATCTCGGCCGCGTCTGGCGCGTCGCCGAGGCGCTGGAATCCGGCATGGTCGGCGTCAACACCGGCCTGATTACCACGGAAGTCGCGCCCTTCGGCGGCGTCAAGGAAAGCGGCCTGGGACGCGAAGGCTCGCATCACGGCATGGAAGAATATGTCGAGGTCAAGTACGTGATGATGGCGGGGGTGTAGGCCTGCCGTCGCGGATCGGTGTGACGTGGCGGGAATGCTTGCCCGTCGTCGTCCTGGCGAAAGCCAGGACCCATACCGCGTGATCTATCGATTGCAGGCGGTAGGTGTATCGGACCGCCAGTCTTCGCCAAATCACTCGCTGGGGTAATGGGTTCTGGCTTTCGCCAGGACGACATTGAACTTATGGCGCGCCATTTACGCCTCCGGCCCGTTACCCCATCTACGCAGCCGCTACCGCCTCAGCACCGCGATCGTCCGGTTCGCAAAGCTCAGCCGCTCGGCCATGACCGACACGAAATAGGTCAGCAGCTTATGGCTGAGCTCGGGGTCTTCGACCCTGATCGCATTGAACTGGTGCGTGTTCAGCACGTAGAGCACACTGGCGACTTCCGCCTGGATGGTGGCGCTGCGCGGCGTGTGTGCCACCAGGCCCATCTCGCCGATCGTGGTGTAGCGGCCGAGGCTGCGCACGCGCGTGGTGCGGTCCTCCTCGGCCGGGACCATGATGCCGACGCGTCCGTCGAGGATGAAGTGCATGGAATCGGCGGGGTCGCCGGCGTTCACGATGACCTCGCCGGCCTCGACGTCGAGGCGCTGGCAGCGGCGGATCAACTCGTCGGCATCGTGCTCGCTCTTGAGGATCCGCATGAACCAGTCCCGCAAGCTGGCCTCTTCCTGGGCCAATCCCTGATGCTGCGCGATGAGCTCGTTCTCGCACCACTCCAGCGCATGATCGAGTTCGGGAATGATGATGACGCCTTCGCCGATGAAATCGCTGGAGCGCAGCACCTTCTCGGCGGCGGCCGACAGATGCACCAGGATCAGCTCGACGCCAAGGTCGCGCGCGCTGCGCTTGATCTGGGCGAAACTGTAGGCGGCTGACGAGTCGACGCCGGTCACGAGCTTGAAGTCGAACAGCAGATAGCGGCACTCCGGGCGCTCCTGCAGCAGTTTCTTGACGCGCTGGTAGAGCCGGTTGGCCGAGCCGAAGAACAGATAGCTTTGCAGGTTCAGGCCCTGGATCTTGCCGCCATGGGCGAGCAGCACCTCATGATCGTCGCGCGAGCGGTCGAGCGAAGAGCGATATTCGGAGCCGTCAAAACTGTACTTGATCGTCTCCACCCGCGCCGCGCTGAACGCGAATGTCGCGCAGCCGATGATCACGCCGATCAGGATGCCCGGCACGAAACCCCAAGTCACGATGATCACGATGATGGCGATCAGCGACAGATATTCGAGCTTGGAGAGCCGCTTGCGCGACTCGATGATCCATTTGTGGAGCTGGTCGGCACCGAGATAGATCAGGAGCCCGCCGAGCACGAATTTCGGCATGAATCCGAGCAGCTCCGGCGCAACGGCAAGCATCAGGAGCGACATCGCCGCGACGGTGAGGCCGGACAGGCGACCGCGCCCGCCGCTGCTGAAATTGAGGATCGAGCGGCTGACCGAAATGCAGCCGCCATAGCCGGCGAGCGCGCCGGTCAGGATGTTGGCCGCACCCGTGACGTTCAGCTCGCGCTCCAGATTGGCCTCGCGATGCACGGCGACCTCGATCCCCGTGGTGCCGAATAGCGTGCTGGAGGCCGTGACGAAGATGACGGCGACGAGGTTGCCGAGCAGGTCCGGCACGGCGAACCAGGGATAGTGCACGAGATCGTCGGCATGCCACGGCAGCATGAACGACGCCGGCGGCGGAGGCTGGAAAGTCCAGCCCAGGCTGCGCGCTTCCTCCGGCGAGACGCCGGCGATCCAGAACGCCACATGTGCGGTGAGCATGCCGCCGATCAGGATGACCGGCAGCCCGAACGGGCCGCGCGAGCGATGCCAGGTCAGATACAGCACCAGCGCCATCGCGCAGGCCGCGCCCAGCTCAGACAGCGTGATGCCGCTGGTGAAGTGCAACAGCGTCCCGAGCTGCACCGGATGACCGGTGATCACCCGGATCGCGCCCATGACGATCAGAAGTCCGGTGGCGCCGAGGAAACCGCCGACCACGGGATAGGGCACATAGCGGATCGCCCGACCCATCCGCGTCAGTCCCAATCCGCACAGGGTGACACCGGTGAGGATAGTCGACAGGCCGAGTGTGATCAGGACGGGCGAGAGCAGTGGCGTCGACGGATTCGCCGCATCGATGCGCTCGACCAGCGAGGCGGCGAGGATTCCCGTCACCGCGGCGGTCGAGCTGTCCGGCGCGGCCACCGCGAAGGGCAGGGAGCTTCCGAAAGCGACGACGGCCGCAAGCACGGCGGAGCTGATGAAGGTCGCGGCGATCCCGTAGGACAGGTAGGGCGACAGCGGCCCCGCGAAGATCAGCAGCGCGTAGGAGAGCCCGAAGGTGACGGTCAGGACGCTCGCGGCGCTGCCGCCCAGTATATCATTCAGTGCACGCTTGAGAGCCGGGCTAAATCGAGGGGCCGGACTGTAGGTAATTGCTGGATCTGTCACGCCTTTGCGCTCGCCCCTGAAAATTCCCGTCCGAGACGTAGACGAGTCCGAAGCTAGCGCAACAGGATTCTTCCGATTGTGAAATTTCCGACAGGCTTTCGCGAAATCGTTCGCGTCAATCGGCCTGGCCGGAGACCTCCGCGCCGAACGCGCCGTGCCGTCCCGCGCCCGATGCGAAGCGGGTTGCGCCCGACAGCGTCTCGCCGGAGGCGATGACGTTCAGGCCGCCGCGCATCTCGTTCTTGATCGCGTCTTCTTCCCCCATATCCCATTGCTGAAGCGCGGAAAGCCGGTCGGCGCGCAGGCATGTCTGCGGGAAGCGCGCGATCTCCTTGGCAAGCCGGACCGCATGCGCGCGGGCTTCACCGGTCGGCACGAGGCGGTTGGCAAGGCCCATGCGCAACGCCTCCGCGCCGCCGACCGGACGCCCCGTGAGGATCAAGTCCATGGCATGTGAATGGCCAATCAGACGCGGCAGGCGGACGGTGCCGAGATCGATGAGCGGCACGCCAAATCGACGGCAGAAGATGCCGAAAGTGGCGTCCTCCGCGACCACGCGCATGTCGGCGAACAATGCGAGCTCCATCCCGCCCGCGACCGCGTAACCTTCGACCGCCGCGATCACCGGCTTGGAGAGCCGCAAGCGGCTTGGCCCCATTGGGGCGATCGTGCCGTGGCCGCCGATCTCGCGCATCTTCTCGCGATCGCCCTTCGCGACTGCCTTCAGATCCGCGCCCGCGCAAAAATGCCCGTGCGTGCCGGTGAAAACCGCAACCGATGCGTCATGGTCGGCGTCGAAGGCAAGGAACGCGTCATAGAGCTTGCGCGCAGTGGCACCATCAACCGCGTTGCGGCAGTGCGGCCGGTTGATGGAGATGACGGTGGCGGGGCCATCGCGCTCGATCAGCACGGCATCGGCTTCGGGCATGTGTGCTCTCCCTGATGTTTTGCAGGGAGTTTTGCATCAGGTTGCCGCGTGGGCAATGCTTGGAAAAAGCCGATGCAGACGCCACGCATTCTGGCTTTCGTCAGGACGACGATAATGAGCTGAAGCTAAATCTTCAGCTCCGTCCCCGTCACCCGCCGATAGGCTTCCAGATACCGCTTGCTCGTCGCTTCCACGACGCTCGCGGGCAGCGGGGGCGGCGGGGCGTCGCCGTTCCAGCGGCCGGCGCGGCGCTCGGCGTCGAGATAGTCGCGTAAGGGCTGCTTGTCGAAGCTCGCCTGCGGCTGGCCGGGCTTGTAGGCACTGGCCGCCCAGAAGCGCGACGAATCCGGCGTCATCACCTCGTCGATCAGGATGATGCGGCCGTCCTTGTCGCGGCCGAATTCGAACTTGGTGTCCGCGATGATGATGCCCTGCTCGCGCGCCAGCTCCTCGCCGAGCGTGTAAACCGCGCGCGTCATGCTCTCGAGCGTATGGGCGACCTCGTCGCCGACGACCTCGCGCATCCGCGCGATGGTGATGTTCTCGTCGTGGCCGGTCTCGGCCTTGGTCGCCGGGCTGAAGATCGCAGGATCGAGCTTCTCGCTTTCGACGAGGCCCGCCTTCAGCTTCTCGCCTGCGAGCGTGCCGGAGGCCGCATATTCCTTCCAGGCCGAGCCGGAGAGATAACCGCGGATCACGCATTCGATGGGGAATACGGTGGTGCGGCGGGACAGCATGGCGCGGCCATGGATGTCGGCGCGGTGGGCTTTCAACGCCGGCACGGCGGCGATGATCTCGTCGGTGTCGGCGCTGATCATGTGATGCGGCACCACGCCCTCGAGCTCTTTGAACCAGAACGCGCTGATCTGGGTCAGCACGGCGCCCTTCATCGGAATGGTCTCGCCCATCACGACGTCGAAGGCGCTGATGCGGTCGGTGGTGACGAGCAGCAGGCGGTCATCATCGACGGCGTAGATATCGCGCACCTTGCCGCGCCCGATCTTGGGCAGGGGCAGGTCGCTACTGAGCATGGTGGTCATCGGCAGGCCTTCAGGCAGGAGAACTCGGCCGCGCAAAAATGCGGCCGGGATCGGGATAGCCTATTCCGGCAGCGGAATGAACTCATGTTCCTGCGGAACCTGCGCAAAGCGGCCGGTTTTCCAATCCTGCTTGGCCTGCTCGATCCGCTCCTTGCTGGAGGAGACGAAATTCCACCAGATGTGGCGCGGTCCCTCCAGCGCATCGCCGCCCAGGAACATCATCCGTGTGGCTTTGAGCGCCTTCACCGTGATGCGGTCGCCGGGCCGGAAGACCAGGAGCCGCGGCCCCTCATAGCGCTCACCCGCGATCTCGACCTCGCCGTCGACGAGATAGATCGCGCGCTCCTCGTGGTCGGGGTCGAGCGGTACGCTCGCGCCTGCCGCGGCCGTGACCTCGGTGTAGAACCAGGGCGAGACCATCGACACCGGCGAGGCGATGCCGAACGACGAGCCCGCGATCACCCGCGCGGTGAAATCGCGTTCCGAGATCATCGGCAGGTCGCCGGCGGCATAGTGCTGGAACGACGGCGCGATCTCCTCGGATCCGGCCGGCAGCGCAATCCAGCTTTGCAGGCCGAGCATCTTCTGACCCGATGCACGCTGCGCGTCCGGCGTGCGCTCGGAATGTGCGATGCCGCGCCCGGCCGTCATCAAATTCATCGCGCCGGGCTGGATCTCCTGGATGTTGCCCTGGCTGTCGCGATGCATGATCGCGCCGTCGAACAGGTAGGTGACGGTGGCGAGCCCGATATGCGGATGCGGCCGCACGTCCATGCCCTTGCCGGAGACGAACTGCACCGGACCGAAATGGTCGAAAAAGATGAAAGGCCCGACCATCTGCCGCTTGCCATGCGGCAGCGCGCGCCGCACCTCAAATCCGTCGCCGAGGTCGCGGGTGCGCGGCACGATGACGAGGTCGAGCGCATCGCATGACATGGGATCGCCGAGCACGGGATCGTTGGAGGGTTGCCAGCTCATGGTGGACTCCTTCTTTGTTGCGGCGATCGTAACAGGATTTGATCGCTCCGTCGCGCCGATCAGGGCATGGACGCGATAGCCTATTTGCGGTCGCCGTGAGATATCGGCCAGAGCAATGTTGGAAACAGGGGCGGGCGATGGTTTCTCCGATCAAGCCGGGCGCTGGCCTGAACGAAGATGACGTCGACTTTCTTGTAACCGCGCCTGAACGCTGGCGCCGCGATCAGTCTTGAAAAACGTCGCACGACCAACGATGCTCAGCCGATTTCAACCCTGACCGATCGCGCTAATCCGATGACTCCCGCCGCAATCGAACTGGCCTGCCGCGCCGCTGCCGTGGCATTGCTGCTGGTGCTGGCGGCATCGCTGTTCTCCGGCTTCAGGAATGTGGTCGCCGGCCGGCTTGCGGTTGCCTTCGCGCTCGGATCGGCGGCCCATGCCGCGAGCTATTCGATCGGTGCGCCGGCGCTGACGTCAGCCTGGCACGCGCCGCTGATTGCGCTCTCGACGAGCAATGTCGTGGTGTTCTGGCTGTTCACGCGCGCGCTGTTTGATGACGAGTTTTGCCTGCGCTGGCGGCATAGCGCGATCTGGGCACTCGTTGCCGCATTCAGCCTGGTCAGTTGCCTCTGGATTGCGCCGGGCGGAAACCTGCGGCTTGTCGTCGTCGCGACCAACCTGATCTCGCTTGGCTTCATCGCCCTCGCGGTGGTGCAGACGATCGCGTCGTGGCCGGCCGATCTGGTCGAACGGCGCCGCCGCGTTCGCGTCTTCATCGTCGCCGCTGCCGCGCTCTATGGCGGGCTGAACGCGCTGCTCCAGATCTTCGTTGGCGGTGGAGGCGACGTGGCCAACACCATCAATGCCGCAGTACTCGCCTTCGTCGTCGCCGCGATCGCTTGCGCGATGATGCGCGTCGACGGCGCAGAGCTGTTCCCGGTGGCTGCCGAGCCCGCACCCGCGATCGCGCCGGGCCAACCTGTTGCCGCCGAGGAAGCTGCCGACCGGAAACTGATCGATGCCTTGATGCGGCTGATGGCGGATGAGCGGATCTATCGCCAGGAGAACGTCACCATCGGTGCGCTGGCGGGACGGCTCAAGATCCCCGAATACCGGCTGCGCCGCCTGATCAACCAGCGGCTCGGCTACCGCAACTTCAATGTGTTCCTGAACAACCATCGGATCGAGGAGGCCAAGGCCGCGCTCGCCGATCCCGCCCAGGCCGAGGTGCCTGTCATCACCATCGCGATGGATGCCGGCTTCCAGTCGCTCGGCCCGTTCAACCGCGCCTTCAAGGCCGTGACCGGCGTGACGCCGACGGAGTATCGGCGGCTGAAGGTGCGCGCGGCGTGACACTTCTCATCTCCCGCGCGCGGGGAGAGGCCGGATTGTCTGCAATCCGGGCGAGGGGGAGCTTTCGCGAATCCAAATCCCAGCGTTCCCGCGGAGGCGGCCCCTCACCCCGACCCTCTCCCCGTAAGAACGGGGAGAGGGAGTGAACCCGCACCGCGGTCGCGGCCGTGCAATTAAGGAACTGAAATCGCTGGATAATTCAAAAATCGACTAGCCCCGTCCAGTTTCAGCTAGGCCAATTTCCAAATCCGGCGAGCAGTCATCGCGCCGCCCCGGCCTTCTTCGCGTCACTTCAGCCGGAGAACGCCATTGACCCGCCGCCGCAAGATCATCCTCCTCACCACCACCATCAGCTGCGTCGGCCTCGTGCTCGGCGCGGCGCGTGCCCGCGACGTGCCGAAGGTCGCGACCGGTTTCGTCGCCGACATCCTCTGCGCCGAGACGTTCGTCTCCGGCCTCGATCCGCGGCGCACCTTCACCGAGACCACCGATGCGATGCCCGGGACCGGCCTGATCACCTGGGCGATGGACTACCGGATCGACCGCGTGCGCAAGGATGTCACGGTGACGCTGTTCGGCATTGGCCGCAGCCATGCCGTCTATCGCGACGGCCTCGGCTGCACGCTGGAGCATGGTGCGGCGATCGCCGACGTTGAACCGCCGCCCGACGACAGGCAGCCCGCGCTGCTGCCGGAGATCGCCGCGCCTTCGGTCGTGCCGCCGCAAAGCGAGGGGCTTGCCGCCGCACTCGAGCGCGCCTTCGCCGAGCCTGCACAGCCGCCGTACCGGCGCACCCGCGCCGTGATCGTCATGAAGAATGGCCGCATCGTCGCCGAGCGCTATGCCGATGGCATTGGACCGGAGACGCCGCTGCTCGGCTTCTCCATGACCAAGTCGGTAATCTCAGCGCTGACAGGCATTCTCGTGCGCCAAGGCAGGCTCAAGCTCGACGGGCCGGCGCCGGTTGCCGCCTGGCGCAATCCGGATGATCCGCGCCACGCCATCACCGTCGATCATCTCCTGCGCCACACCGCCGGCCTTGCGCTCGGCAGTTCCTTGCAGGCATCGCTCGGCTCCGCGCTCGAGCCGGTCAATCGCATGAAGTTTCTGCAAGATGACATGGCCGCCTATGCAGAGAGCATGCCGCTCGCAACAGCGCCGGGCACTGCCTGGAACTATCACGACGGCAACACCCTCATCCTCGCGCATCTGATCCGAAATGCGCTCGGCGGCAATCCCACGGACGTGCTCCGCTTCGCGCGCCGCGAATTGTTCGCGCCGCTCGGCATGCGCCATGTCACGCTTCAGCTCGACGGCGCCGGCACGGTGGAAGGCTCCAGCGAGATGCTGGCATCCGCGCGCGATTGGGCGCGCTTCGGCCAGCTCTATCTCAACGACGGCGTCGCGGGCGGCAAGCGCATCCTGCCCGAGGGTTGGGTGAGCTATTCGGCCTCGCCCACGCCGCACGCGTGGGTCGGCATCGGCGCCGGCTTCTGGACCAACCGGGGCGACAGTTTTGGCGCGAGCTACCGCATCGAGCGCGGGTGGCCGCGCGATGCCTTCTTCGCCAAGGGTACGATCGGTCAGTACACGATCGTGATCCCGTCCGAGCGGCTGGTGATCGTGCGGTTGGGCCGCTCGCCGAACTGGCCGCCGGAGGTGGATGGCGTGTTCGATTTGGTTCGCGATGTGATCGCCGCGACGCATGACAAGGGGAAGGTTGCGGGCGTGGATTGATAGCGGCAGGACAGGGCGCCGTCTCTTCTTCCTTCTCCCCTTGTGGGAGAAGGTGGCGCGAAGCGCCGGATGAGGGGTCTGTCTCCGCGAACTCAACTGCGTGAAGGTGCTCGCGGACAGAGACCCCTCACCCGTCTCGCCGCTACGCGGCGAGCCACCCGCTCCCACAAGGGGAGAGGGAAAAATGGCGCTAGCTACTGCCTTCCCAGCTCCGTCGCCTTCGCTACGCGGTCGAACCGCTCCAGCGACAGGATCGCGTCGGCAAATTTCTCCGCGCGCGCGTTCAGCACGGGGCGCGCCAGCGTCAGGAACTTCTGCTGCATCGCCTGCGCATCGGGGAAGGAGGTCGGCTCGCCGGAGGGATCGGCGTAGAGCCGCTCATGCACGCCGTCGTCGGTGGTGATGCTCACGCGTGCGCCGAAGGGATGAGTGCGGCCGATCTCGAGGCGGTCGTCCTGCACCACGTCGAACTTGTCGGCGAGCGCGTCGATGGCGGCATCGCCGAGGCGGTTGTAATCGTCCCAGCCAAAGCTGCCCTGGTCGAGCGCGAGCGCGCCGGTGAAGAACATCGAGAACTGGCCGCCGACGATCGACGTGGGATGCCGTTTGGTTGCGGCATCGCCGGTCAGCGTGATGCCGTTGCGATGCAGCCCGATCTCGACCCGCTTGACCTGGTCGGGCGTCAGATTGTGCTCGCGCCGCATGGCGATCAGCGCATCGATCGCGGCATGGGTGTAGCGGCAGCTCGGATACGGCTTTACGCCGATCTTCATCGTCTCATAGCTCTTGCCGAGCTCGGCGACCGCCTTGTCGGGATGCGCGTCGTCGGTGTAGCCGGCGAGCAGGCCGTGCTTGCCTTCGACCGATTCCGTCGCGCCGACGAAATCATTGCGCGCCAGCGTCGCGGCGATCACGCCGTTCATCGCGGCGGCGCCGACCTGGTAGCGCTTGTTCCAGGCACCGTTGACCAGGAATTGCAGCGAGCCGGCGGCCTGACTGCCGGAGACGCCGAAGGCGGCGATGATCTGCTTCTCGGAGAGGCCGAACAGCTTGCCGGCAGCCGCGGCCGCGCCATAGGTGCCGGCCGTCGCAGTCGGATGGAAGCCGCGCGCGTAGTGCGAGGTCGGGTCGAGCGCGTTGCCGAGCCGGCAGCAGACTTCATAGCCCGCAACGATGGCAGTCAGCACGTCGCGGCCGGAGGCTCCGACCATCTCGCCGACCGCGAACGCTGCCGGCACCACCGGCGCGCTCGGGTGCAGCGAGGAATCCGCATGGGTGTCGTCGAAATCGAGGGAATGGCCGAGCGCGCCGTTGAGCAGCGCTGCGACCGCCGGCGTCCAGGTCTTGGCATCGCCGAACACGGTCGACTCGCCCTTGGTGTCGAGCGCCAGGGCCTCCAGCATCTTCAGCAGAGACGGGGTCGATTCCGCTTCGCTGCGCGCGCGGATGGCGCTGCCGAGGAAATCCAGCGTCAGCACTTTTGCGCGATCCAGCACTTCCGCCGGAATATCCTGATATTTCAGGTTGACGACGTAGGCGGCGAGCGTTGCGGTTTCGTGGGCCATCATGTTTCCTCGTTTTGGCCGGCACGTTAGGCGGGCTGATTTTGCCTTTCAAGCGGGCTTGCGGCTGCGGGCATCAGCTATGCTTTTGGCCGGTTGACCGAGGATTGGGCCGGGATATTCGACGATGGCATTCGCAAGAGAGGTGTTCGACCGGCTCCGGTCGCGAAGGACGCAGTTGGGACTGGCCGTCCGGGTCACGGTGGCGGCGACCGCGGCCTATGCGATTGCGACCGCGCTGCATCTGTTGCTGCCGCTCTGGGCGGTGCTGACCTCGCTGATCGTGACCCAGATGAGCGTCGGCCGCTCGCTGAAGGCGACGCGCGACTACATGCTCGGCACGGTCGGCGGCGCCGTCTATGGCGGCGCCATCGCGGTGCTGATCCCTTATTCCAGCGAAGCCGGGCTGCTCGGGCTTTTGGTGCTGTCGGTCGCCCCGCTCGCCTTCGTCGCCGCGATCAATCCGAGTTTGAGCGCGGCCACGGTGACCGCCGTGATCGTGCTCCTGGTTCCCACCATGCATCATTCCGATCCCATGACCTCGGCAATCGATCGCGTCAGCGAGGTCGCGGTCGGCGCGATCACGGGACTGCTGGTCTCGTTCCTGGTGCTGCCCTCGCGCGCGGTGCGGCAGATCCGCGCCAGTGCGGCGCTGCTGCTCGAACTGATCGCCGACGCTTTCACCGAGCTGCTCGCAGGCCTGACGCGCGGCCGCGACAACGACGCGCTGCACCGGATCCAGGACGGCATCGGCACCGCGCTGGTGGGCCTCAACGCCACCGGTGCCGAGGCCGAGCGCGAGCGCGCGGCGCGGCTGTCGAGCGGGCCCGACACCGGCCCCTTGCTGCGAACCATCCTGCGGCTGCGCCATGACGTCGTGATGATCGGCCGCGCCACCGTGGTGCCGTTGCCGGCCGAGGTGCAGACGCGGCTCGCCGGGCCCTTAGCGGAGGTTTCGACCGTGATCGCGCGCTTTCTGCGTTCGGCCGCGGCGGCCTTGCGGGAGGGCGCCGGCGCGCCGCCGATCCATCCCGTGCACCTCGCGCTCCAGCACTATGCCGAGGCGGTCGCTTCCGTCCGTCGCGACGGCCTGATCCGTGGCCAGCCCAGCGACACCGCGGAGCGTTTCTTCGCGCTCGGCTTCTCGCTGGAGCAGATGCACCAGAACCTCTGCGATCTCGACCGCGTCGTCGGCGAATGGTCGGAAGCTGCAGCGGACAAGCCGGCGCGGGTGGCGGAGTGAGTAGGGAGTGTGCTCATAAACCTCGGCTTCCGACAGCCAAGCCGAAGTCGCCCGGCTTGGCCGTGATCGGCGGCAGATGACCCAAGCGGAATTCGTCGAAACCGTTTCGTGCTGCAACCAGAGGTTAACTGGTCGCGGTACATGATTGATGCAGTTGTTGTTTGTCACACGCCTTGCGTCGGTCGAAAAATGGACCTTGTGATCTTCTTGCTCGCTGTCTTGCTTTGGTGGACCGTCGAAGCGGTCATGATCGGCAGTCCCAGCATTGGGGGGAGTCCGAGCAATTACGTGCTTGGGTTCGTTCTGGCAATCTTTGCATTTCCCTATTGGATACCCACAATAGCTGCTGCGGCAGCATCTGAATTTGCATTTAGCTTTCTTCCTACGGCATGGCGGTCTGTTGCGTACCTCGGCTTTGCTCTGGTTGGGTTAGCCGCTCTATCCCTTATCGCGCACAGCGTCTTCCAAGGCGAAGGGAGCGCTGAGCACTTCCGTCTGCTCGTCTATCCGGCTGTAGCCGTCAGCATACTCTACGTGGCGAGGAGCTTCGCAAGGGAACAGAGCTAGCTTCCCGCTTCTGGGCCCCGAGCAGACGTTCGCTCATTCGCGAGTGGCTATGTGCCAAGCTGACAAACCCTTCCGTGCTATCGACGAAATGTACGCACGATGGCCATGAGGATCAGGCCAAGCACCGCAAAGCCGCCAATGGGCGACGTGAACAACGGCAGATACCAACCAATAGTCCCATCGCCATGACAGCTTGGAAGCGGACATTGATACTGGGCATAGGCGACCAAACACAGCCACAGTGCAGCAACGAAAACGAAAATTCCGACAGGCATTAGCAGGTCCGGTTCAAGGGGCCACTCAGTTGATCGCCTCTTTTCGTGCGAAGTCAACCTTCGGTCAGTCTGCCGTCACGGTCATGTACACGGTGGGGCGAAGTCGGAGGAGGGCACGGTTGCGATTTCTGCTTGTGGGCCCAGGGGCGACATGCACCAATGTTAGCTTGAACGTCGACTTTCGAGAGCAAGCGGACTTGGCGAATTCGTGAGTACACGCCCTACCGCCGCATCAGGCCCTTGCTTTGCATGCGCCAGACCAGGAGATCGATGCGGTCCTGGCCGAAGAACGGCTCTTTTTCGAACACGAAGGTCGGCACGCCCCAATGGCCGGACGCGGCGTGATCCTTCTCGTTGTCGGCGATCACCTGCGCGTAGCGGTCCGCATCAGTGCTGATGGCTGCGTCCATGGCGGCGAGATCGAAGCCGGCTTTTTCTGCCGCGCGCGCGAGATGGTCGCCCTCATTCCATCCCGTGACCGAGCCGTCCCACAGCACGCGCGCGATCGCGTAAGTGAACTCGAGCGAGCGGCCTTCGAGCTGCGCCATGGCGCCAAGCCGGGTCAGGCGATGGATGTAGGGCTGCTCGGCCGCGACCTCGAGCGTCGTCAGGTCCTGCACGATCGGATCGGGCCGCGGAAAGCGGAACGGAATGCCTTCATGCTCCGCCACGCGGCTGCTGTCGAGCACGACATAGCGGATGAATTGCGGATTGGTCTTCTTGAAGAAGCCGGGGACTCGCACCGCGAGCGGATAGACCGGACGTAGGTTCACCGTGAGATCGTATGTCTCGACGAGCTTCAGCGTCTTGGGCAACGCCAGATAGCTGAACGGGCTGCGGAAGGAAAAGAAGAGGTCGACTGCAAGGGTCATCGCGCCGGCTCCATGATCCGCCCCATCATGCTGCGGACCACCAGCTTGTGGAAGGGCATGATCAGGGTGAGGTAGGTCCGGCCGAGCAGATTATGCGTCCGCACCAGCGTGGTCGAGGTGACTTGTCGGCTCGGTGCAGTGCCGTCCAATTCGACCACGAGGCGGAAGTCGAGGTGATAATCGTTGAAGCCCGCGACAAGACGCTCCGGCGTTTCGCTGACCACAGGAAACAGGCCGATCATGCCATGCGGGGCCGGCGCGCCTTCGCCCGATGTCTTCAGCCCGAACGGCCTCACCAGGATGTTGCGCAGGCGCACCAGCGCATCGATCCAGCGTGGCCCGTGCAGCACCATCCGGATGCAGGCTTCGCGGGCATCGATCGGGCTCGCGCCGATCCCGACGCGATAGGCGTCGATGAACTGCGCACCCGCCAGCACGGCAGCGGCCTCGACCTCGGGGGTGACTTCGCGGACTGTCCCGATCATCCCGCCAATCTGCGCGTCAGCATCCGAAAGCGCAAGATCAAGAGCCCGGCATAGACGAAGGTCCCGATCGACAGGCCGATCCAGACGCCGACTGCGCCAAGCCCGGCGTGGAAAGCCAGCACCCAGGCGATGGGAAAGGCGACACACCAATAGCCGATCGCCGCGAACACCAGCGTCATCCTGGTGTCATTGAGGCCGCGCAGCGCGCCGCCCATGATGGTCTGGAGGCCGTCGGCGATGAAGAAGGTCGCGCCGACCAGCAGCAGCGTCGCCGTCAGCTCGACGGTTGCCGCGCTCGCCTCGCCGCCGCCGAAGAACAGCCGGCCCAGCGCATAGCGGCCGAGGATGATGGCGACGGTCAGGGCCGAGACCAGGGCGATCCCGAGCAGCGCCGCGACGAGGCCGGCGCGCTTCACCGCTAGCGGCTCGTCGCGGCCGAAGGCATGGCCGACACGTACCGTCGCCGCCATGCCGATCCCGAGCGGAACCATGAACAGCACGGCGGTGACCTGCAGCGCGATCTGATGTGCCGCGAGCGCGGTGGTCGAGATCAGCCCCATCAGCAGCGCGGCCGAGGAGAACAGGCCATATTCCATCAGCAGCGAGAACGAGATCGGCGCGCCGATGACGATGAGCTGGCGCATCAACTGCCAGTCGATCCGCCAGAGATGGGCGAGCGGGTGATAGTCGGCAATGGGTTTTCGCGTCGCCGCGATGGCGACCGCGGCGATGAAGGTGCCGAGATTGACGATCGTGGTCGCAAGCCCCGCACCGAGCAGGCCGAGCTCCGGCAGGCCGAACAGGCCGTGGATCAGGCAGTAGACCAGTGCCGCATTGGCAGGAATCGCAGCAATGGTAATCCACAGCGGCGGCTGCGGCCGGTTCACCGCGCTCATCATGCCGCGTAGCGCGATGAAGCCGAGCGCCGGGGCGATGCCCCAGGCGAGCCCGTTCAGATAGCGCTGGGCGAGCGCGGCCGAATGCGGCGCCTGTCCAAGCGCAAGCAGAATGTGCTCGCCATAGAGCGGCGAGGCCATCATCGGTAGCGAGATCAAGAGCGCCACCCACAGGCCGACGCGCAAGGACCGGCGGATCCGCCTGACGTCTCCGGCACCAAATGCCTGTGCTGCCAGCGGCGACACCGCAGCCATCAATCCCAGCCCGAAGGTGAAGCTGACGAAATAGACCGTGTGCGCCAGCGCCGCAGCCGCGACGGCGTCCTCGCCGAGCCTGCCGATCAGCGCGAGATCGGTCGTGATCATCGCGATCTGTCCGAGCTGGGTCAGCATCATCGGCACGGCCAGCCGCAGCGTCTCGACGAATTCATCGGCGAGGTGGCTTTGCGGCGCGCCGGCTTGCGGCTGCGGACGAGGTTGGACGGTGTCGAGCATGGCCGGTCAATAACACAGCCACACGTCGAAAACATGGCCCCATTCTCGCGTCCCGGACGCGCGTAGCTGTTCTCCCTCCACCCTTGCTCTATTCTCCCTCTCCCCGTTCTTACGGGGAGAGGGTTGGGGTGAGGGGCTGTTTCCGCGATCACGGTAAGAGTTGGACTCGCGGAGGCTCCCCCTCACCCGGATTGCACCTGACGATGCAATCCGGCCTCTCCCCGCAAGCGGGGAGAGGCGACTTCAGCCCTTCCGCTCGGGCACGCGCTTGATCTTCGCACCCAGCGCGTTCAGCCGTTCCTCGATGCGCTCGTAGCCGCGCTCGATCTGGTCGGCGTTGTTGATCGTCGAGGTGCCCTCGGCGCAGACCGCGGCGAGCAGCATGGCCATGCCGGCGCGGATGTCGGGCGAGATCATCGATGCGCCGCGCAGGCGGCTGGGACCGGCGATGATGGCGCGGTGCGGATCGCACAGCACGATGCGCGCGCCCATCGCGATCAGCTTGTCGACGAAGAACATCCGCGATTCGAACATCTTCTCGAACATCAGGATCACGCCCTCGCATTGCGTGGCGGTGACGATCGCGATCGACATCAGATCGGCCGGGAAGGCCGGCCAGGGCTGATCCTCCAGCTTCGGCACGTGGCCGCCAAAATCGTCCTGGATCTTCAGCGTCTGGTTGGAGGGCACGATGAGATCGTCGCCTTCGACGCGGCAGACGATGCCGAGCCGCTCGAACCCCATGCGGATCGAGCGCAGGTGTTCGACGCCGGCGCGCACGATGCGCAGCGGCGAGCGCGTCACGGCCGCTAAGCCGATCAGCGAGCCGACCTCGATATGATCAGGCTGGATCGAGTAAGTCGCCGCGCCCAGCGTCGCCGCGCCATGGATGATCATGGTGTTGGTGCCGATGCCCTCGATCTTCGCGCCGAGCGCGACCAGGAAGTTGGCGAGGTCCTGCACGTGCGGCTCGGAGGCGGCATTGCGCAAATAGGTGACGCCGTCGGCGGCCACGGCCGCCACCAGCGCGTTCTCGGTCGCGGTGACGCTCGGCTCGTCCAGGAACACGTCGGCGCCGGTCAGCTTCGGCGCGCGGAACTCCAGCCGGTCGGTCGCCGTGACCTTGGCCCCTAGCTGTTCCAGCGCCAGCATATGCGTGTCCAGTCGGCGCCGGCCGATGACGTCGCCGCCGGGCGGCGGCAGCATCACCTCGCCGCAGCGCGCGAGCAGGGGGCCTGCGAGCAGGATCGAGGCGCGGATGCGGATGCAGAGCTCGGGATCGAGATCGGCGGCGCTGATGCTCTTGGCGTGAATATGAAGCGTATTGCGCGCGCTCCATTCCGCCGACGCACCGACCGAGCGGATCAGCTCGACCAGCGTCTCGGTGTCGCGGATCCGCGGAACATTCTGAAGCGTGACCGGATGCTCGGTGAGCAGCGCGGCCGCGATGATCGGCAGCGCCGAGTTCTTGTTGCCGGACGGTTCGATCGAGCCCGAGAGCCGGTGACCGCCCTCGACGATGTATTGGATGGGCGCCACGTCGGTGTCCTGTTGTTTGGGGCGGGCTGCTTTCGGGAAGCGGAAAATACAGAGAATTGGGCGCGGTAGCAATTCGTCGCAAGCATCCGCCCTTATCCTGAGCAGCGCACGACAAACGGGCTCGAAGGATGGCGGCGGGCGACAGGCGGGCCTTCATGGTTCGCCCGGCGATGCAAAGCATCGTCCGGAGACGCGCGTTCCGCGCTCCTCACCATGAGGATCAGGATCTCGCCGCGACACAAGACCTCGTCCTGAGGAGCCCGCCAAAAGCGGGCGTCCTTCGGCAGTCGCAACCAGCCTCAGATATCGATCGTCGCGCTCAGCGAGTGTTCCTGGATGAAGTCGCGCCGCGGTTCGACCACGTCGCCCATCAGCTTGGTGAAGATGTCGTCGGCCTCGTCGACCTCCTTGACCTTCACTTGCAGCAGCGAGCGTGCCTCGGTATCCAGCGTCGTCTCCCAGAGCTGCTCGGGGTTCATCTCGCCGAGACCTTTGTAGCGCTGCAGCGTGATGCCCTTGCGCCCCGAATCGGTGACCGCCTCGAACAGGTCGGTCGGCCCATGAATGACGTGCTCGGAATCCTTGCGCCGCAGCTTGCCGGGGCGCTCGTAGACGTCTTGCAGCTTCGTCCGGTATTCGTGGAGCTTGCGCGCCTCGGCCGAGCCCAGGAAGGCATCGTCGATGACGGCGGCTTCCTTGACGCCGCGCACCGTTCTCTCGAACATGAAGCCGTGGCCTTCCACGAATTGTCCTGTCCAGCCGCGTTCGACCTCTTCGGCCTGCCTGTCCAGCCGCTTCGCCATGTATTCTGCTGCGGCGCTGGCATTTGCTGGATCGGTATAAATTTCCCTGCCAAACAGACCAATGACGGCCCCTTGCTCGACGACCTTGCGGTTATAGCGGCTGTGCAGGTTGCGCAGGATGCTGCGGACCACGCGGGCGTCGTCGACCAGCGCGCGCAGGTCGCGGCCGGAGCGGTCGCCTCCGGTTCCCGGAACGAACACGCAGTCGTCGAGCCCGGCATCGATCAGATAGTCTTCCAGCGCTCGCTCGTCCTTCAGATATTGCTCGGACTTGCCGCGTGCGACCTTATAGAGCGGCGGCTGGGCGATATAGAGATAGCCGCCGTCGATGATGTCGCGCATCTGCCGGTAGAAGAAGGTCAAAAGCAGCGTGCGGATGTGGGCGCCGTCGACGTCGGCGTCCGTCATCACGATGATCTTGTGATAACGCAGCTTCTCGACCGAAAAATCGTCGCTGATGCCGGTACCGAGCGCGGTGATCAGCGTGCCGATCTGCTCCGATGACAGCATCTTGTCGGGACGGACGCGTTCCACGTTGAGGATCTTGCCGCGCAGCGGCAGCACCGCCTGGAACTCGCGATTGCGGCCCTGCTTGGCGCTGCCGCCTGCCGAGTCACCCTCGACGATGAAGAGTTCGGACTTCGCCGGATCCTTCTCCTGGCAGTCGGCGAGCTTGCCGGGCAGCGAGGAGACCGAGAGCGGGCTCTTGCGCGTCAGCTCGCGCGCCTTTCGCGCCGCTTCGCGCGCAGCGGCCGCCTGGATCACCTTGCCGACGATCACCTTGGCTTCGCTCGGATGTTCCTCGAACCAGGCTTGAAGCGCCTCGTTGAGCACGTTCTCGACCACGGGGCGCACTTCCGAGGACACCAGCTTGTCCTTGGTCTGCGACGAAAACTTGGGATCCGGCACCTTCACCGACAGCACGGCGGTCAGGCCTTCGCGGCAGTCGTCGCCGGTGAGCGCGATCTTTTCCTTTTTCGCGTTGGCCTCGGCATAGCCGTTGACCTGGCGCGTCAGCGCACCGCGGAAGCCGGCGAGATGGGTACCGCCATCGCGCTGCGGAATGTTGTTGGTGAAGCATAGCACGTTCTCGTGGTAGCTGTCGTTCCACCAGAGCGCCGCCTCGACGCCGATGCCGTTGGCTTCCGAGCGCACCATGATCGGTGCCGGCACGATCGCCTTCTTGTTGCGGTCGAGATATTTGACGAACTCCTCGACGCCGCCGGAATAGTGCATCTCCTCGCGCTTCTCGACCGCATGACGCATGTCGGAGAGGATGATGTTGACGCCGGAATTGAGGAAGGCGAGCTCGCGCAGGCGGTGCTCGAGCGTGGCGAAATCATATTCGATGTTCTTGAAGGTCTCGGTCGAGGCCAGGAACGTCACCTCGGTGCCGCGCTTGCCCGGCGCGTCGCCGACCACTTTCAGCGGTGCGACGGAATCGCCATGGGCGAACTCGATGTAGTGCTCCTTGTCGTCGCGCCAGATGCGCAGCATCAGCTTAGAGGACAGCGCGTTGACCACGGAGACGCCGACGCCGTGCAGGCCGCCGGAGACCTTGTAGGAGTTCTGGTCGAACTTACCGCCGGCGTGGAGCTGGGTCATGATGACCTCGGCCGCCGAGATGCCTTCGCCCTTGTGGATGTCGACCGGGATGCCGCGGCCGTCGTCACGCACGGTGACGGAATTGTCGGGATTGAGGACGACGTCGACGCGCGTGGCATGGCCCGCGAGCGCTTCGTCGATTGCATTGTCGACGACCTCGTAGACCATGTGGTGCAGGCCGGACCCGTCGTCGGTGTCGCCAATATACATGCCCGGACGCTTGCGGACGGCATCGAGACCCTTGAGCACGCGGATCGATTCCGCGCCGTATTCGCTCGCGTTGGAGGGCTCGTTTTCGGCACGCGGCTGCCGAGCAGGTTCTGTCATGAGAGGCCTTCGAGGATGTCGTCCGAATCAGCGGCGCAGAAGGCGCTGATTTGGACGCTATTTGTGCCATGAAAGGAGGATTGCGCCTAGCGCAAAGTATCCTTCCGCAACCCTTTGAGCAGATGGGGATTTTTGGCCGGTTTTCAAGTCGTTCCAAGGCCGTTTCTCGGCACTGCAAAAAGGCCGATTCGGGACCTGGTTTCGGGGTCTTTGAAGGCCGCTTTTTCCGGATCTGTGGCGGCCTGCGGATGCCCTAACGGCGTGCGGCGATGCGCCCGCTCTCGACGTCGAAAACCTCGCTGCCGACGCCGATCTCGGCGAAGGCGGCCGGGTCCGCGCCGGTCAGCCAGACCTGCGCGCCAAGCTTGCGCAGTTCCTCGAAAAGTGCCGCGCGCCGGTTCGGATCGAGATGCGCGACGACTTCGTCGAGCAGCAGCAGCGGCACGATGCCGGTCATCTCGGCAACGAGGCTCGCATGCGCCAGCACGAGCCCGATCAGCAGCGCCTTCTGCTCGCCGGTCGAGGCGTCGCGCGCCGGCATGCTTTTCGGCGCGTAGATCACCTGGAGATCGGTGAGATGCGGGCCGTCGGTGGTGCGGCCGGCGATCGCATCGCGCGGGCGGTTGTCACGCAGGATCTGGCGGTAGCGGTCCTCGACTGCGGTCGCGGTCTCGGTGAGCAGCGCATTCTCCATCCAGCCGTCGAGCGCGATCTGCGCGGATGGAAAGGCGGACGCCTGCGCGCGGGCGTTCAGCATGCCGGTCAGCCGTGCCGCGGTCTGGCCGCGCGTTGCGGCCACCGCGACCGCGAGTTCCGCGGTCTCGCGCTCGATCGCGTCACACCAATGGTCGTCGTAATTGCGCGCCTCGAGCAGGCGGTTGCGCGAGCGCAAGGAACGTTCGAGCGCGGAGATGCGGCTGGAATGCTCGCTGTCGATGGCGAGCACCAGGCGGTCGAAGAAGCGCCGCCGCTCGGACGCAGCCCCCATGAACAACCCGTCCATCGCCGGCGTCAGCCACACCATGCGGATGTGGTCGCCGAAGGCGCTGGCCGAACCGACCGGCTCGCGATCGACGCGGCAGCGCCGGCTGACGGTGTTGTCGGGCCGTGGCGGCTCGATGCCGGTGCCGAGCGTAGCAAGGCCGAGCGCGCCCTCGACCTGGGCCGAGACCGCCCAGGAACCGTCGCCCTGGTTGTCGGCGACGTCTTCCAGCGTGGCGCGCCGCAAGCCACGCCCCGGCGACAGGAAGGAGATCGCCTCGATGCAATTGGTCTTGCCGGCGCCGTTCGGCCCGACCAGCGCCACCATGTCAGCCGCTGTCTCGAGCCCCGCCGCCCGGTAATTACGAAAATGCGTCAGCGCCAGGCGATGAATGCGGGAGGAGGTCATGTTTGTTCGTCATTGCCGGGCTTGACCCGGCAATCCCATCGTCCGCGCGGGCAATTTCATCATATAGGCGCGGCCGTTCGGGATGCTCGCGGCTGTCAGATCAATCCTCCACGCGCAAGCCCGGCCATGACGAGGGGAGACGGCTCACACCCGCATCGGCATCAGCACGTACAGCGCGCTCGTGTCGTCGCGGTCCTGGACCAGGGTCGGCGAGCCGGGGTCGGCGAGTTTCAGCGTTGCAACCTCGCCCTCGATCTGAGCGGCGATGTCGAGCAAATAGCGCGAGTTGAAGCCGATATCGAGGGCGTCGGAGGCGTAATCGACCTCGAGCTCTTCGGTCGCGCTGCCGGAATCCGGATTGGTTACCGACAGCACCAGCTTGCCCGCCGACAGCGACAGCTTGACCGCGCGCCCCCTCTCGCTCGAAATCGTCGAGACACGGTCGACCGCGTTCTCAAAATCCTTCTTGTCGACAATGAGCTCCTTGTCGTTGTTCTGCGGGATGACGCGGCCGTAGTCGGGGAAGGTGCCGTCGATCAGCTTCGAGGTGAGGACCACGTTGCCGATGGTGAAGCGGATCTTGGCCTGCGACAGCTCGATGGTGATCTCGGCCTCGGAGTCCTCGATCAGGCGCTGCACCTCGCCGACGGTCTTGCGCGGCACGATCACGCCGGGCATGCCGGCGGCGCCCGCGGGCTGGACCAGGTCGAGCTGGGCGAGGCGGTGGCCGTCGGTGGCGACGCCGCGCAAGGTCGCGGCCTTGGCCGTGCCGGCCGCATGCAGATAGATGCCGTTGAGATAATAGCGCGTCTCCTCGGTGGAGATCGCGAACTGGGTGCGGTCGATCAGCCGCTTCACGTCCTTGGCGGCGAGCGAGAAGGAATGCGACATGTCGCCGGCGGCCAGATCCGGAAAATCATTCTCCGGCAGCGTCTGCAGCGTGAAGCGCGAACGGCCGGCGCGGATCGCCAGCACGGCGCGATCGCCGTCGGCTTCCAGCACGATCTGCGAGCCGTCCGGCAGCTTGCGTACGATGTCGTAGAACATGTGCGCCGGCACGGTGGTGGAGCCCGCGGTCGCGGTTTCCGCGGGAAGCGTCTCGGTCACCTCGAGGTCGAGGTCGGTCGCCTTGAGTGACAGCTTCGCGTTCTCGGCGCGGACCAGGACATTGCCGAGGATCGGAATCGTGTTGCGACGCTCCACCACGCGATGGACATGGCCCAGCGACTTCAGGAGTTGCGCGCGTTCGACCGTAACCTTCATTGCACTACCCGCCCGATTCCCATGATGGAAAAGCCGGGCGGCCAAAAGCGCGCCACGGCACCGAAGAACCCGAAAAGCCGGATCATCCACCCGATATGATCAAAGCCCCCCGGGTCGCGCAAGGTGGCGCGGAACGCCACCCGTTTCAAGGGATTGAGCGCCAGTTCCCCACGATTTAGGGGCAAAACGCGAGCCGCCGCCCCGGCGGGACCGGGGCGGCGGGCGAGGTCAGAATTCGGGACGGCCTAGGCGTTTATTCCTGAAGCTGGCGCTTGAGCGACTCGACCTCCTCGGACAGCGCGGTGTCCTTGGTGACCAGGGACTCGATCTTGCGCACCGCATGCAGCACCGTGGTGTGGTCGCGTCCGCCGAAGCGGCGGCCAATTTCCGGCAGCGAGCGCAGCGTCAGCGTCTTGGCGAGGTACATCGCGACCTGCCGCGGGCGGACCACGTTCGCGGTACGGCGCGAGGACAACAGGTCGGAGCGGCTGACATTGTACTGGCGCGCCACGACGCGCTGGATGTCCTCGATCTTGATGCGCTTGGGCTCCTGCGGCCGGATCAGGTCGCGCACCTCGCGCTCGGCCATCTCCAGCGTCACCGGCTGGTTGTTGAGCTTGGAATGCGCCAGCAGCCGGTTGATCGCACCTTCGAGGTCGCGGCCGTTATGGGTGATGGCGCGCGACAGATAGTTCAGCACCTCCTCCGGCACGTCGAAGGTCGCATGATGGGTGCGCGCCGCGGCGACGCGCGACTTGAGAATGCCGAGCCGCAGATCTTCCCCGAGCGAGGCCATCTCGACCACGAGACCGCCGGCGAGCCGCGAGCGAACGCGATCGTCGAGGCTCTCGAGATCGGACGGCGGACGGTCGGCCGCGATCACGACCTGGCGGCCGGCGTCGATCAGCGCGTTCAGCGTGTGACAGAACTCGGCCTGGGTCGACTTGCCTTGAAGGAATTGCAGGTCGTCGATGACCAGCACGTCGATGCCGCGCAGCGCCTCCTTGAAGGCGAGCGCCGTCTGCGTCTTCAGCGCAGCGACGAAGCCGTACATGAATTTTTCCGCGGTGAGATAAAGCACCTTGCGCTCGTTGCCGGAATTGCCGGCCCAGGTCACCGCCTGCAGCAGATGCGTCTTGCCGAGGCCGACGCCGGCATGAATGTAGAGCGGGTTGAACATCACGGGATCGCCCCTGCGCCCTTCGGCGACCTGGCGTGCCGCCGCATGCGCCAGCGTGTTGGAACGGCCGACGACGAAGCTCGCAAACGTCAGGCGCGGATCGAGCGGAGAGCCGCCGAGCGCATCGTGATTGGCGGAGACCGGCGCAGTCGCGGTCGAGCGCAGCTCGGCGGCGGGTGCACGGCGTGCCTCGACCGGCGCGGGCGCTTCCTTCGGCTGCGCCATCGGGCGCACCGCGGAGCGGACGGTGAGATCGATGCGATGCACCTCCGGCATCTCGGCCTGCCAGCACGACAGCACGCGCTCGGCATAATGGGCCTGGATCCAGCTCTTCAGGAAACGGGTCGGAACCGAAAGCCGCACGCTCTCGTCCTGCACCCCTTCCAGATCCATACGGGCAAACCAGCTCGTATAGACGTCTTCACCAACGCTCGAGCGCAGGCGTCCCTTCACGCGTGACCAGCGATCCTGTTCCGATGTCGTCATCGTCGAAAAACTTCTTCTGAGAGATAAAGTTGCGTTGTGAGCGCCACGCGGGGTTTCCCGCCATGGCGCGACCTCAAGCGAGTCCATCGTCGGACATGGCTCGGCCGTTCGGCGCAAGCGCCGCAGGCCTGTTCAGCGATGTCAGAGATGGAGGGGTCGCGAGGTCAGCGCGTACTCGGCGCTCCGTCACACGTCGGAGACTGCAGGTCGGACGAATCTAGAACGGCATGGTTGGAGTAGGAAGATTGTTTCGATACCGCGTTGAGTCCGTAAGACATGATACCTCCCCGTCCTGCCGTGATTGCTCACGACAAGGTCCTGCGTGTCCAAAAGACAACCGCGTCCGAAACACTTCAGTCGCAGGTGCCCCCGCCCGTCTGTACTGCCGTTCGCCGGCTTCGCCGTCACGCCTGTCGGGTCGCCTCGATCACGTCTCTCACTTGCGCTTGCTGCGAACGAGACACGTATGCCCCGCGTGGAGACATTCAGACAAAGTGCAACCGTTCCCATATTGCTATGGGTTTTGAACCGACAATCGCTTGGTAAAGCGTCGCCAACGTGCAGACCGCCGCCGATTTGCACGCTCGCCCCGTTTCCCAAACCGCGCTGGTCTCAAGATCGTGGGCGCCGCGAACGACTTAAGGAATACACGATGCGGACAGACTCGCAACGAAATTGATTCACACTTGAGGCGCCCAAATTCTTGATCTGCGTTAACGCCGCGCGCGAGTTGTTCACAGGCTCGAGACCAAGTTTTTGAATCCGCGTGGAGAATCGAAAGCTCCGCGCGTTGTGTGACAATTCCCCGACGGCGGCCAAAAATATTTTACAAAACCTTCACGCGAGTGCCGCGTGGGCTCATTTTCCAAATGGTTGTCCGCGCTATGTGGATAAGTGATTATCGAAGCATCGTTTTTCGAGTCTCGTTTTGCAGGGTAACTTTGCCGCGACGCGCCGTCCCGTCAGACGGCGCTGTGTAGAGCTCATCTCGCGCAAATTCATTTTAGCCCCGCCCTGCAAGGGTTTTTTGCAATGCGGTGAAAGTTTCCGCTGTCGCAAAACCATCAGCGGTAAAATTACGGAGCGAGACGTCCCGCGGCGACACGCATCTTCTCTTCCGACCCAAGTCTTCCGACCCAAGTCTTCCGACCCAAGGCTCTTCCGACCCAAGGCTCTTCCGACCGAAGGCTCATCGTCGTGCGAGCGCGTGCTTGAATTGTGACAGACAACAAAAAAGCCCGGCAGGATGCCGGGCTGATTGATGCGCGCGATGATCGATCGGATCAATCGATCGGATGACTCGCAGAGCTTGCTTGGAAGCTTGCTTGGAAGCTTGCTTGGAAGCTTACTTGGCGAGCTTGGCGATCTGCGCGGTGAGCCGCGAGACTTTGCGGCTGGCGTTGTTCTTGTGAATGATGTTGCGCTGGGCGGCGCGCATCAGGGCGGGCTCCGCAGTCGCCAGCGCCTTCAGCGCAGCGGTGCGATCGCCGGTCTTGATGGCTTCTTCGACAGTGCGGACGGCGCCGCGCATCTGGGTGCGGCGCGACTTGTTGACGGCGGTGCGGCGGGCGATCTTGCGCGTCGCTTTCTTGGCGGAAGTGGTGTTGGCCATAGTCTCAATGTCCTTTGCGGTAACCGGTCGCGTTTTGGTCGGGTAGCGCCGGCTGCTTGAACCGCGTAATCGACGCTCGGATTTAGGGTGTTCGGTTGCTAAGGCCGTCCCCGGAGCATGAGCGACCGCCTTGCGGCGTCACCTTCGTCTGCTCAAAGAACAGCGGCGGCGGGATTGCACCCGCCGCCAGTTGGCGTCCTTATAGAGGGGGTCTGCCGCACCGTCAACGCCCTCTAGGGCTGGGAAGGCCGGCCCCGGACGGTCCGGAGAGGGCCGTAACGTGCTGATGAGGTTGAATTTCTGCCGTTAGCCCGCTATTGGCTGGCGGCGCTTCGAGGCCGCCCCGACCGGGCGGCCCTATAAGGTGACGCATGATCCGCGGCTTTTTCCGACTGATTGGGCTGTTGTTGCTGGCCGGCGGCTTCGTCTTCATGGTCTATGACGGCGCCCGCTGGGTGGCCGACCAGACCCTGCGGTTCACCCGCTTCGGCCAGTTCTGGAACGATGTCCATCAGGCCAGCCAGCAGGCGGTCCGGACCTGGGTGGAGGCCAAGGCGCCCTGGCTCTGGACCTCCGTGATCCGCGTGATCCTGGACCAGCCGGCTTTCGCCGTCCTTGGCATCCTCGGCATCCTCCTGATGATCCTGTTCCGGCCGCGGAAACCGCTGATCGGCTATTCGCGGGACTAAGGTCCTGCGCGCGCGGGCGCGTAACGGGGCTGCCCGTCCCGACGTAATTGCCTATATTCCACCCGTAGTCACGAGCACGCCGCCCGAGCGCCTGGTTTGAACCTTTGGCTCGGGGGACGGTGAGCTCGTCCCGGAGATCCGATCATGCTGTTCATGCGCAAGTCCACCGCACTGCCGAGCGCAGCCGAAGCGCTGCCGGGCCGTGCGCAACCGATCCCCACCGCGACCACTCACTTCGTCAACGGCGCGAAGCTGCAGCCGCCTTATCCCGCGGGCCTCGAGCAGGCCGTGTTCGGGCTCGGCTGCTTCTGGGGCGCCGAGCGCAAGTTCTGGGAGCTCGGCGATGGTATCCATGTCACCGCCGTCGGCTATGCAGGCGGCCACACGCCGAACCCGACCTATGAGGAAGTCTGCTCGGGGCGCACCGGCCACACCGAGGTGGTGCTGGTCGTGTTCGATCCGAACAAGATCTCGTATGCACGGCTGTTGAAGGCATTCTGGGAGAACCACGACCCGACGCAGGGCATGCGCCAGGGCAACGACGTCGGCACGCAGTATCGAAGCGCGATCTACACTTTCAGCGACGTGCAGAAGAAGGCGGCCGAGGAATCGAAGGCGCTCTATCAGAAGGCGCTCAAAGCCAAGGGGCTCGATGCGATTACGACCGAGATCGCGCCGGCCGGCGAGTTCTACTTTGCCGAAGACTACCACCAGCAATATCTGGCCAAGAATCCGGCCGGCTATTGCGGTCTCGGCGGCACCGGCGTGTCCTGCCCGATCGGCGTCGGCGTGAGCGCGTAAGCGCAAATCGATATGCATCGCGGTTACCCTCCCCTGGAGGGCGAGGGTCGGCTCATATTGAGCGCACCGAAATAGAAATATGAGACGGGGTGGGGTGATCTCTCAACGCGGACAGTGTTCGATGCGGAGAGACCGTCATCCCACCCGCTCGCGCTTCGCGCGATCGACCCACGAGCGAGCTACGCTCGTCTCGGATCCCTCCAGGGAGGGTTTCCGAAACGCTTTATTAACCATACCCAGTGCAAGACTGGAGCTGTCTCCTTCAAGGGATGGGTCCGGTGCCGGTTGCACGCGCGTTTCGATGGTCGGTCTTGGTTGCGTCCGCGGCGCTCGCCCTTGGCGGCTGCATGCAGACCACGGGCCCAGTCGCGATGGCGCAGCCGGGCAGCGATCTCGACTACATGGCGTATGGCCAGCCTGGTGGGCCTCAAGCAGTTGCCGTCGCCGACACGTCCGGTGGCGGCGCCATCAGCGCACTCCGCAATTCCTTTGCCGCAGCGCCTGGGCCGATGCCCGCCGGCTATGCCGCGCCCGCGCAGGGCCGCTATGTTGCCTCCTATCATCTCGATGCCGGCGACAAGCTCCGCGTCGTGGTCTACGGCCAGGAAGGCCTCACCAACAGCTATGCGATCGATGCCGGCGGCGCGATCACCATGCCGCTGATCGGCGCCGTGCCGGCGCGTGGCCGCACCACGGCGGGGCTCGCCAGCGAGATCGCGGCGCGCCTGCGCAACGGCTATATCCGCGAGCCCTCGGTCGCGGTCGAGATCGAGGCCTATCGCCCCTTCTTCATTCTCGGTGAAGTCACCGCGCCCGGCCAGTATCCTTATGTGCCGAACATGACGGTCGAAAGCGCGGTCGCAATCGCCGGCGGCTTCTCGCCGCGTGCGAAACGTGACGCAGTGACTGTCACGCATACCGAAGCCGGCGGCGCGATGCGCGCCGTGGTGCCGCTCGGCACCCCCTTGAGCCCCGGCGACACGGTGTTGGTCGGCGAGCGCTGGTTCTAAAAGCTCTCTCCTCCGTCATTCCGGGGCGCGACGAAGTCGCGAGCCCGGATTCCATCGCGCCACCAACTCTGAGATACGATGGAGTCCGGGCCTGCGCCTTGCGGCGCATCCCCGTTGCGCACTTGCGCAACGTGGGATGACGGCGGTGAGAGCCGCGCGCTATTTCAAATGCTTCGCGAAAAACGCCAGGCTGCGCGGCCAGGCGGTGTCGGCGCTGGCCTTGTCGTAGCTCGCGCGCTCGTCGCAATGGAAGCCGTGCTGGGCGCCCGGATAGATGAAGACCTCGACCTCCGGCCGCTTCGTCTTGATGGTCTCGACATCGGTCAAGGCAATGCCGGCATCCTTCTCGCCGAAATGGAGCTGCGTCGGCACCTTCGGCGCCTCGTCGGCAAAGCGCACGATCGCGCCGCCGTAATAGCCGATCGCGGCCTTGAGGCCGGACAGACGCGTGGCCGCGACATAGGCGACGCTGCCGCCGAGGCAGAAGCCGATGATGCCGACCGGGCCGACATTCTTCACCGCATCGATCGCGGCCTGCGTGTCGCGCAGCATCGCGGTCCAGTCGGGACTGGCGACGAACTTGCGCGCCTCGGCGATCTCATCGGGCGAATAGCCCGATTGGAAATTGGGCGAGGTGCGGTCGAAGATCGACGGCGCGATCGCGACATAACCTTCGCTGGCGATGCGATCGCATACCGAGCGGATGTGGTGATTGACCCCAAAGATCTCCTGGATCACCACGATCGCGCCCTTCGGCGCGCCGCTGGGATCGGCGCGGTAGGCACCGAGCTGGAAATTGTCGGAAGCCGTCAGTTTGATGTCTTGTCCCACGCGGGTCGTCCTTCTTTGTTGATCGTCGATCGCGAGCCCCGCTCTCACCCCTCATCCCGAGGAGCGCGTCAGCGCGACTCGGAGGATGAAGGCCGAGAGGTGGCAGCGGGGCCTTTCATGGTTCTCGCGGCGATACGCAGCATCGTCCGCGCCTGGCGGCGCTCCTCACCGTGAAGAATGAGAGCTGCAATCACTCCCACATCCAGTTCTCACCGTAATCCTCCTTCCATCCTGCCAGCCGTCCATGGCGGAATTGCAGGAAGAGGCGATGGCGATACGGTATCAGCCGGCTGCCGCCGATGTTGCGCAGAGCAAGATAGAGCTCGTTGCCCGGGCGGCCCCGCACATATTGCAAGGGCTGGCCCAATGCCCGTGTGGTCTGTTCGGTGTCCATGCCGAATGCCAACGGCGTATTGTTCGAGAGCGTCATTACGAAGGGCAGGCGCGGCGGTGGCGCGCCGAACGGATCGGCCTGTACTGAGGCCGGCATTGAGATGACCACCGCCACCATGCCGGCGGCCAACATCGCCTGCTTCATTGCCGCACCCTCGTTCAACCGGTTTGTCGCGGCAAGTTCTTCAGGAAAGGCACGACCGCGTCAACAAAAGCCTGCGGCTGATCGATGTTGACGGCGTGTCCGGCCGCGGGGATCACGACCTTTTGTGCGCCGGGGATCTTTGCCGCCATGTAGTCGGACGCCGCGAGAAATGGCGCATCGTCGGCGCCGACCACGATCAGCGACGGTACCCTGATGTCGGGGAGGAGCTCGATCACCTTCGCATCGCGCTGGGTCAGCATGCCGCGCGCGGCATGCGCAAGGCCCTTGGCGTTGCGATGGCTGGCGGTCGCGCGTTCGCGCGTCGCCGCTTTCAGCACGTCGAGGCCTTCGCGATCGAGCTTGTCGGCCGTGGCGAGCGCACGCGCATTCCAGGCCTCGCGTGCATCGTCCTTCTTGAAGCCCGGGCCGGTGTCGATGATCAGGAGCGCGCGGGTGCGCTGCGGATGGGCGCGGCAGAAGGCGAGCGACATGTAGCCGCCGAGCGATAGCCCGCCGATGATGGCGCGATCGGTGCCGACCGCATCGAGGATCGCCGCCATGTCGCCGACCGTGAGCGCTTCGCTGTAAGCGTTCGGATCGTCCGGATAGTCGGACTGACCGTGGCCGCGCATATCCCACAAAACGAGCTTATGGTTCGCTGCGAGCGCGTCGATCTGGCCGTGCCACATCGCCGAGGTCGAGGAATAGCCGTGGGTGAGCAGCAGCGGCGCACCCTCGCCATGCACCTCGTAATAGATCCCGACGCCGTCCCGATCGATCCTTGGCATTGCATCCGCCCTTTATGTTTCGACGCCCATCTGGCGCTTCACCTCTCCCGAAGGGAGAGGTCGGATCGCATCGAAAGATGCGATCCGGGTGAGGGGTAACAGTCTCACTAGATGCTGCGGCCCCTCACCCGGATTGCTTCGCAATCCGACCTCTCCCCGCTGGGGAGAGGTGGACACGCGGCGGACGCCTTCATCTCATCATACTCTAGCCGCCGGGTTACTCGGAGGAAACCGCCTGGCCGCGATGGCATGCATGCTCGAGGCTGAACCTTCGTGGTGCACGGATGCCCTTGTCGCGTCGCACAACAGGCAGCGGCCGGTTTGTTTCGATCGATTCCAAATTGCATTTGCCTCGGCGCCTGAACGCGATCATTCTTGCCGCCAAGGCGGGCGCGGGCCCGGTGGGCGCCCGCCATACAAGTTGCCGCCGTAAGCGGCTTCATGCACCGGCAGGGGAAGACGCCTATGCCAACTCTCACCATCAACGGGCGGAGTATGTCCGTGGATGCGGCGAACGACACGCCGCTCCTCTGGGCGATCCGCGAGCAATTGCAGATGACCGGCACCAAGTTCGGCTGCGGAGCCGGCCTGTGCGGTGCCTGCACCGTGCACGTCAACGGCGAGGCTGTGCGCTCGTGCCAGACCATGGTCGGCGATGTCGCCGGCAAGAAGATCACCACCATCGAAGGCCTGTCCGCCAAGGGTGATCATCCGCTGCAGAAGGCGTGGATCGCCGAGCAGGTCCCGCAATGCGGCTACTGCCAGTCCGGACAGATCATGCAGGCAGCTTCGCTGCTTGCGAAGAATTCCAACCCGACCAAGGAAGAGGTCGTCGCGCACATGGACGGCAATCTCTGCCGTTGCATGACCTATTCGCGGATCCAGAAGGCGATCATGCGCGCCGCATCCGAGATGCGCACCGCATCCGCCTCCGGCAACGAGCGGAGGCACACATGAATCGGCACGTGAAGAACGTTACCCCCGAGACGGCTGACCTCAGCCGCCGTTCGTTCCTGGTCGGCACCGCTGCGACCGGGCTCGTGCTCGGCTATGCCGGCGTGCCCGGCATCGGCGAAGCACTCGCTGCAGCTCCCGCCAATTTCGAGCCGAGCGTCTGGTATGCGATCGCGCCCGATGGTCTCGTCACCGTGACCTGCGGCAAGGCCGACATGGGCCAGCACATCGCCTCCACCATGGCGCAGATCGTCTGCGAGGAGCTGGGGGCGAAGTGGAGCGACATGCGCGTTGCGCTTGCCTCCAACGATCCGAAGTTCAACGATCCCGTGCTGGGCGCGCAGATCACCGGCGGAAGCTGGTCGACCATGATGAACTTCGAGGCGATGAGCCGCGCGGGTGCCGCCGGCCGCATCGCGCTGACGGAAGGTGCGGCCGCGGCAATGGGCGTGCCGGCCTCAGAGCTCGTGGTGCGCGATTCCGTGATCGCGCATCCGAAGTCGAAGAAGCAGATGTCGTTCGCCGACGTCGTGAGAAGCGGCAAGGCGACAAAGACGTTCACGCCGGACGAGCTCAAGGCGATCACGCTGAAGACACCGGATCAATACACCATGATCGGCGTGTCGGTGCCGCAGCTCGACATCCCCTCCAAGACCAACGGCACGGCGAAGTACGGCATCGACGTGATGCTGCCGGGCATGGTCCACGGCGCGGTGGTCACGCCGCCGGTGCGCTTCGGCGCGACGGTGAAATCGGTCGATGACAGCGGCGCGAAGAAGGTGCCGGGGTTCATCAAGACCGTCACCCTCGACGACAAGACGGGGACGACGTCGGGGTGGGTTGTGGCAGTTGCCAACACCTACGCCAACGCCAAGAAGGCGGCGGCGGCGCTGAAGGTCGCCTATGACGGCGGTCCGAATGCAAAGCTGTCGAGCCAGTCGCTGCTCGATGAGGCCAAGCGGCTTCAGCAGCTCGACGATTCCGGCCAGTTCTTCGTCAAGGATGGCGATCCCACGGCCGCGTTCGGCTCGGCGGCCAAGGTGCTGGAGGCGGAATACACCACCAACATCAACATCCATGCGCCGATGGAGCCGATGAACGCCACCGCGGAGTTCAAGGGCGACATCCTGCACATCTATTCCGGCAACCAGTTCGCGACGCGCTCCGGCGCGATCGCTGCGGGCGCGGCCGGGATCGATCCGAAATTCGTCGTCATGCACCAGATGTGGCTCGGCGGCGGCTTCGGCCGCAGGCTGGACGCCGACATGATGGTGCCGGCGGTGCAGGCGGCCAAGGCGGTCGGCAAGCCGGTGAAGGTGATCTATACGCGCGAGAACGACATGACGATGGATTTCTCGCGTCCCCTCACCTACCAGAAGGTGAAGGCCGGCGTGGACGGCGACGGCAAGCTCGTCGCGATTAGCCACGACGTGGTCTCGGCCTGGCCGACCGCACGCTGGGGAATCCCCGATTTCCTGACGCCCTCGGTCGACAAGAAGGGGCCGCTCGACTCCTTCACGGTGAACGGTGCGGACTTCTTCTACACCGTGCCCAACCACTACGTGCGCGCGATCAAGAACGAGCTCGCGCACAATGCCACGCCGTCCGGTCAGCTCCGCTCGGTGGCGCCCGGCTGGACCTTCTGGGCGGTCGAAAGCATGATCGACGAGATCGCGGCTGCGACCAACCAGGATCCGGCGCAGTTCCGCATCGCGCTGCTCGACGGCAAGGGCAAGAACGATGGCGGCGCGCAGCGGCTGCGCAACACGCTGCTCGCGGCGATGGGACTCTCCGGCTACGGCACCAAGAAGCTGCCGAAAGGCGAGGGCATGGGCGTTGCCTGCGTGTCGTCGCAGGAGCGTGCCACCGCAAGCTGGACGGCGTGTGTCGCCCATGTCGCCGTCGCGCCCTCGGGCGAGGTGACCGTGAAGAAGCTCACGGTCGCGACCGACGTCGGCACCCAGGTGCATCCCGACAACATCCGCGCCCAGGTCGAGGGCGCGGCGCTGTGGGGCCTGTCGCTGGCGATGTACGAAAAGGCGACGCTGAAGGATGGTGGCATCGAGCAGACCAACTTCGACAGCTACACGCCTCTGCGCATGAGCCAGATGCCAGAGATCGCGGTCGCCGTGATCGCCAATGGCGAGAAAGCCACCGGCGTCGGCGAGCCCGCGGTGACGGTCGTCGCCCCCGCCATCGGCAACGCCATCTTCAACGCCTCCGGTGCCCGCGTGCGGGCGCTGCCGATCACGGCCGAGGCCGTGAAGGCGGGCATGAAGGCGTAAGCCGGCTCGCGGTCGCGAGGTCAGACGATCCGCCGGAGGACAACCTCCGGCGGATTTTTTTGTGGCATGCCGTCTCCGCAGTCTCTCTGTCATGCCCCGCGAAGGCGGGGCATCCAGTACGCTGCGGCCTCTCCGTATTCGACCGACATCTCGGAGTACTGGATCGCCCGCGTTCGCGGGCGATGACAGTGAGGAGATTTCAGAGCTCGAAATCTCCTTTGTCATCAATGGCCCTGCTACTTTGCATGGGGTTGTTTTCGAGATTTTGGTTCGGGCGCGCCAGCGCTGCCAAATTCCCTAAAATTTGACCATTCCCCGCAGGGTTCCATTGAGCACGCATCTTAAGGGCCGGAGAACCTGATCCGGCTTAGGCTGTCGCACAATACGCACGTGCTCTCAGTTGCTTTGGGGAAGCCATGACCGCCTCAGCCAAACCAGCCGCCAAACGCCGGCTTCTGCTCGCCTCCGATCGGAGCGACGAGAGCAGCGAACTCGCCAGCATTTTGCAGGCGGTCGGCGACGTTTCGACGGTTTCGACCGAGGACATCCCCGAGCAGCCGGGGCGCGATCTCTCCGGCATCGTGGTCGACATCAACCTGCGCTCGCCAGAGAGCGTGCAGCGGGTGCGCAACAAGCTGCGCGGCGATGCCTATCGCTCGATGCCGCGGCTGTTCGTGCTCGCGGATGCCCTGCATCACGGCACCATGCAGGCCTGGGCGCTCGGGGCCACCGACACGATCTCGCGGCCGCTCCAGGCCGAGGCCATCCTGCAGCGGATCCGCGCTGCCTTCCCCGACACTGCCGCCTATGATGCAACCGATCGCGGCAAGACGCTCAATCGCGGCGTCGAGGCGGCGCATGCGGTCCTGACCAAGATGTTCGAGAAGCTGCCGCTCGGCGTGCCCCTGACCTTCGACGATGTGATCGCCGCAGAGAGCAAGATTTTGAAGGCGATCAAGCATTCCTCGCTGCGCGAGTGGCTCACCACCGTCGGCTGCCACCATGTCGGCAGCTATCGGCATTGCCTGTTCGTCACCGGCTTTGCCGTCGCCTTCGCGCAGCATCTCGGCATGCGCGAGGACGACCAGCGCCGGCTCACCCGGGCCGCGCTGCTGCACGACGTCGGCAAGGCCTTCGTTCCGACCGCACTGCTCGACAAGCCCGGCAAGCTCACCGACGAGGAGATGGACGAGGTCCGCCAGCATCCGCGCCGCGGCTATGATGCGCTCGCAGCTCAAGGCGGCTTTCCGCCGGAGATGCTGGATGTGGTCCTGCATCACCACGAATTTCTCGACGGCAGCGGCTATCCCAATGGCCTGTCGTCGAACCAGATCAGCGACATCGTGCGACTCACCACCATCGTCGACATCTACGCCGCGCTGGTGGAGAAGCGCGCCTACCGCATGCCCTTCACCCACTCCCGGGCGTTCGCGATGATGGAAGGCATGGGCGGCAAGCTCGACCAGCAGCTCCTGCAGGCGTTCCGGCCCGTGGCGCTGGGGTCGTTCTGACTCGGTGTCGTCCTGGCGAAAGCCAGGACGACGTTGTGGCGATGGTTCACGCGACAACGACCGGCCACGCGCTACTCCACCATCTTCCGCAGCTCCGCCTTCGCCACCTTCTCCAGCGTCGAGCGCGGCATGTCGTCGACGAAGCGGATCTCGCGCGGCAGCTTGAAGTCGGCAAGGCCGGCGCGGCAGGCGGCCATCACGGTGTCGTGCAGGTCGGGCGGCGCGCCGGCGACGCCGCCTTGCGGGATGATGAAGACCACAGGCACCTCGTCCAGCATCGGGTGCTTCTTGGCCACCACGGCCGCCTCGCGCACGCCCGGCACCAGCGCGATCACCTGCTCGATCTCGGACGCCGCGACATTCTCGCCGCCGACCTTCAGCATGTCCTTGGCGCGGTCGCCGAAGCGGATGTAGCCGTTGTCGAGCCGCACGACGCGATCGCCGGTGATGAAGAATCCGTGCTCGTCGAAGCTCTCGCGTGTCGCCTTTTCGTTGTGCAGATATTCCGCGAACAGCGACAGGCCGGGAATGCCCTTGATCGAGAGATTGCCGGTGTCGCCGACCTCCGTCGGCCGGCCATCGTCATCGGTGATGCGGATCTCATACTCCGGCGCGGCGCGGCCGATCGACATCGGGATGTTGGGCTGATCGACCTCGCCGATGATGCCGTGGGTGATGGTCTCGGTCATGCCCCACCAGCCGATGATTTTGACGCCGAGGGCCGCGAAGGCCGGCGGCTCGTTGACCGCGGTGCCCCATAGGCGGAATTTGTGATCCCGGGGGATCTCGTGCTCGAGCAGCGCCTTCATGCAGAACGGGATCGTCGAGGTCCAGGTCGAGCCGTGCTCGCGCGCGACACCCCAGAAGCGGCTCGCCGAGAAGCGCGGCTGGATCACGCAGGAGCCGCCGACCCACAGCGTCGCCAGCATGGAATAGGCCAGCGCATTGGTGTGAAACAGCGGCAGATAGGTCTGGTGCACGTCGCTGGCGTGCAGGTCCTCATGCGCTGCGTTGATCTTGGCACCCCACAGCGCGTTGGCGTGGGTCCAGAGCACCGCCTTCGGGCGCGACGTCGTGCCCGAGGTGTACTGCACGCTGCACGGCGCGAGCGGATCGGTGGCGCGCCGCGGACGGTCGGCGCTGTCGGCAAACAGCGCCTCGAAGCTGTCGCCGCGCGCTATGGCTTGCGCGGGTGTCGCGCCCGCATCATGCGAGGTCACCGCCATCCAGCGCAGCTCGCGGCAGTGCTTTGCGACGATTTCCGCATAGGCCGGCTGCGTGATCGCGGCGACCGCGCCGCAATGACCGGCGAAATATTCCATCTCGGCCGGCGCCGAACGGGTGTTGGTGGTCACCGCGATCGCGCCGAGCTCGACGCAGGCAAACCAGGCCAGCATCGCCTCGATGCAATTGTCGAGATGGATCAGTACATATTCGCCCGGCTTCACGCCGCGTCTTGCGAGTCCCGCCGCGAGTGCGCCGACCCGCTCGTGGAATTCGCCGTAGCTCCAGCGCCGCGCCGGCGCGTCGAACGGCGCCCAGATCAGAAACGGATGATCGCGGCGCACCTCGGCGCGCATCTTGAGCAGCCAGGGCACGTCGAGACCTGCAAATGGACCCACTACTCCGGCTACGGCTTGCGAATTCGGCATGTGTCCTCCCGTGCAGCCTGTTTTGGGTGGCGGCTGCTTTTGTGTCGGGAGTCTTTCTGCCATCGGATGGGGCGAGGGGCAAATGCATGCGCGACATGCGGCTATGGCACACGCGCTCTCACCATCGTCATGGCCGGGCTTGAGGATCGAGCGAGTGGCGCCCGCACGCCCTAATCTTCGTACGACGAAATTTCGATCAGGCTGCCGTCCGGATCGCGGCAATAGACCGAGCGCAGCGTGCCGCGGGCGCCCTGCTTGGGAACCGGGCCTTCCTCGATCGCGACACCGTTTGCCTGCAAATGCGCCACGACCTCATCGGGTGTGGCGGAGGTGAGAAAGCACAGATCCTCGCTGCCGGCGGTCGCCCGGTCCGCGGTGAACCATTCCACCCTGTCGGCATCGCGCGGCCGGACGTTGATCTTCTGGTTACCGAATTGAAGCGAAGTCCGCGGCGCTTTGCCGCCACCGGGGTCGAAGACCTTGACTTCCATGCCGAGGATCTTGCGATACCACTCGGTGGTGCGTGCGACGTCAGAGACATTGATCACGAGGTGATCGAGAGCCTCGACCTTGACCGGCATGTCTTTATCCTTTGCTTATCCTTTGCCTTATCCTTTCGTCGCGGCGTGCCGCGCGCACTTTCCGCATGCGGCAAGCTTTGTTACAACGCCGCCCACGACGCTTTCAAGAACAACAAGTCGGGAGAGATTTTGAGATGATCACACGCCGTACCGCGCTGGGCCTGCTCGCAGCCAGTCCGCTTGCAGCCACCCCGCTGTCGAAGGCGCTTGCCGCCGATTATCCGGCGCATCCGGTGAAATGGGTTGTCGGCTATCCGCCGGGCGGAGCCACCGATATCCTGGCGCGCCTGATCGGCCAGCGGCTGTCGGAAAAGTTCGGCCAGCAATTCGTGATCGAGAACAAGCCGGGCGCCGGCAACAACATCGGTACCGAATCTGTGGTCAACGCTGAGCCCGACGGCTACACCTTGCTGCTGGTCAATCCGGCCAACTACATCAACGCCTCGCTCTACGCCAATCTGAAGTTCAAATTCGTGAGCGACATCGCACCGGTCGCCTCGTTCCAGCGCGTGCCGAACGTGATGACCGTCAACAAGGACGTGCCGGCGAAGAACGTCGCCGAGTTCATCGAATATGTGAAGGCCAATCCCGGCAAGGTGAACATGGCCTCGTCCGGCAACGGCACCTCGGTGCATCTGTCCGGCGAGATGTTCATGGCGATGACCGGCTGCAAGATGCAGCACGTGCCTTATCGTGGCGCCGCGCCCGCGATCACCGACATGCTCGGCGGCCAGGTGCAGGTGATCTTCGACAACATGCCCTCGATCATCCAACACATCCGTTCTGGCGCGCTTCGCGCGATCGGCGTGACCACGACGGAGCGTTCCCCGCTGCTGCCCGACGTGCAAGCGGTCGCAGAGACCGTGAAGGGTTATGAGGCGAGCGCATTGTTCGGCATGGGCGCGCCGAAGAACACGCCGAAGGAGATCATCGCCAAGCTCAACAGTGAGATCAACGCGATCCTCGCCGAGCCCGATATGAAGAAGCGCCTGGTCGAGCTCGGCGGCGATCCACTGGTCCAGACGCCGGAAAAGTTCGGCGATGACATCAAGGCCGAGACCGACAAGTGGAAGAAGGTCGTCGAATTCGCCGGCCTCAAGGTCGAGTAGCGGTCTTGTGATGGCCGGAGGCGGCCAGGAATGGAGCCCTGTCGTATGACAGGGCTTTTTTTCTTGGTGCCTAGTCCGGTTGATCCGGAATAAAACGGTGTGCCGAGACCTGATGATGGATGGCGCTGCATCTCGCGCCGTGAAGAGAGGAGTTGGGATCATGCGCAAGACGCAATTGGCGTTGCTGACGCTGGGTGCGACGGTCCTTGCCGGTGTTGTCAGCGTCACTCCCGCGGCGGCGCGCGACTATCCCTGGTGCGCCCAGGGCGGCGAGTTCGATTATCCCGGCGAATGCGCCTACAGCACCTATGAGCAATGTCTGGCCAGCGTCTCCGGCCGGCTGTTGTACTGCGGTCCCAATCCGCTTGTCGCCTATGGTCAGGCGCCTTGGCCGCAACCGCAGCCGCTACCGCAGCCGCGTCGGCGCGCGCGGCCCGTCACGCCGTACTAGAGGCGCTTTTCCAGTCTGATCGTTCCGTGGGCGGTCTTGTCGCCCAATCACGCAGTCGTGCAACCCGCCCCGCGTGGGTTCCGGCTTGACGTCCGTTCGTTCGCCCCTATACTAAACCATATGGTTAAGTATCAGGACGAGACGCTGGACCGCACCTTTGCGGCATTGTCCGATCCGACGCGGCGCGCGCTGCTGGCACGCCTCGGCGCGCAGGACAGCCTGTCGGTGAGTGAGCTGGCCGCGCCGTTTCCGATCTCGCTGCCGGCGATCATGAAACATCTCGATGTGTTGTCGGATGCCGGACTGATCGTGCGGGAGAAGAGCGGGCGTACGGTCTCTTGCCGGCTCACCGCGAGGCCGATGGAGCAGGCGATGAACTGGCTCAATCGCTACGCGCAGTTCTGGTCCGACAATCTCGATCGCCTTGCCGCCTTTGTGGAGGAAAACCCATGGCCAACGCAGCCGCTGGCGCCGATCTCCGTGCCGCCGAACGCCCAAGCCTCACGCTCACGCGCCGCCTCCGCGCGCGGCCGGAAAAGGTCTACGCCGCCTGGACGCAAGCCGAGCAGCTAGTGCGATGGTTCGGGCCGCCGAACATGAAACCGGCCACGCTGAACGCCGAGCTCGACGTCCGCGCCGGCGGCCGCTACCGGATCAGCTTCACCCGCGACGACGGCGAATATTTCGAAGCCGGCGGGACCTACCGCGAGGTGGTGCCGAACGAGCGGCTGGTTTTCACCTGGGCCTGGCATTCGACGCCAGAGCGCGAATCGCTCGTGACGATCACACTGAAGCCGGACAGCACCGGCACGTTGATGGTGTTCCATCACGCCCAGTTCTTCGACGAAACCGCACGCGACAACCATCAGCGCGGCTGGAGCTCGTTCTTCGACAAGCTCGACGCCTTCGTCGCCTGATCCCTTCAGAGGAGGACGCCATGCAACAACATCAGATCGTCTCGCGCGAGCAATGGATTGCGGCCCGCAAAGCCCATCTGGCGCATGAGAAGGAGCTGACACAGGCGCGCGAGCGCCTCGCCGAGGAACGCCGCCGGCTTCCGTGGGTCAAGGTCGACAAGAACTACGTCTTCGACAGCCCGAACGGTAAGATCACCCTCGGCGATCTCTTCAAGGGCCGGCCGCAACTCGTGGTGCAGCACGTGATGTTCGCGCCCGACTGGGACGCCGCCTGCAAGAGCTGCTCGTTCTGGGCCGACGGGTTTGAGCGCATGGTGCCGCACCTCGCCGCGCGCGACACCACTATGGTCGCGGTCTCGCTGGCGCCGGTGGCCAAGCTCGAGGCCTTCAAGAAGCGGATGGGCTGGACCTTCGATTGGGTCTCCTCCGGCGACAACGACTTCAACTCCGACTACGAAGTCACGTTCAGTCGCGAGCAAATCGACAAGGGCGTGCCGAAGTACAATTTCGGTACCACGCCGTTCTATGGCCCCGAGCTGCCCGGCATCAGCGTGTTCTACCGCAACGAGGCCGGCGAGATCTTTCACACCTATTCCTGCTTTGCGCGCGGCCTCGACATGATGAATGCCGCCTATCAGTACCTCGACCTCACGCCGCTCGGCCGTCACGAGGAGGGGCTGCCATATCCAATGGATTGGGTCCGCCTGCGCGACCAGTACGAGCCGCAGGCGACCAAGGGGGCGTGCTGTCACGGGTGAGGGGCGCGCCGGCCATTGCGCCCATCACCCTACCGCTTCGCGTCCGCCTGCTCGGTGCCGTTGCAGGAGATCAGCATGGTGTAGGGGCGTGCATTGCCGGCGATGTCGGTGGTCTTGAGCTCGCCCTTGGGCTCCGCGGTCTGATAGGGCACCACCGAATTGTCGAGGAAGTCGCGCAGCGCACCGGTCTTGATGGCGAAGTTGATGTTCTCGGTAAGCTGCCCGGTCTCCTTGATCATCCTCAGTGCATTGAGTTTGGACACAACGACGCCTGCCACCTGGCCGGACATATCGAACAACGGCCCACCGCTGTTGCCTGCCTGGATTGCCGCGCTGATCTGCAAGCGACCTGTGTCATTGCGGATGCCGCTGAGTGAACTCACGACGCCGGTGGTCACGGTCAGGTCGGAGGTGAGCAAGCCGTGCAAGGGAAAGCCGATGGCCACGACGGAATCGCCGGAGTGCATCGAGCGGTCGCGGATTCTTGCAAAATCCTTGAATGTGACCGTTGCCGGCGCTCGCAGCAGCGCGAGATCGTTGGTTGCATCGCTGGATACGACCCGCAAGACCATCGCGGCCTCGCCGGCAAGATTGCCCTTGATATCCCCGACGCAGCCGTCAATCACGTGATGATTGGTCACGATATGCCCGCTCGGGCTGACCACGAAGCCCGTGCCGCTGATGCTCACGGCTCGACCGGATTTGCCTGCTGGCGAGGGCGTCTGCTTATCCGCGGCAGCCGGGGGCTTTGCGGCAACCTTCGTAAAATCGCCGGCCTTGTCGATCCCGTCGGCTTTCACCCTGGTGACGCAATTGGCGAGCGCCGCGATCAAGGGCGCGGTCGAGGTCAACTGGAACTGCAGCGCGGTACGACCCGCGGTCGCCACCATCAGGCTCGCCTTCTGAAACGTGCGCGTGACGTTGGGCGGCATGATGGCGGTGAGCATGTTCGGCGCATTGGCGGTCGCGAACAGCCGAGCCTGCTCCTGGCCGTCGAAGATCACGTCGATCGCGGCGTTCTCGCCCTTGGTGAACTTGAATGCGGGGCTGGCAAAGCTCAAAAGCCAGGAACCGGCCACGTTCTGGCCGACGACGAGGCTGACGCCGTTGGCATAGGGCGCGGTCGCCGCACAATGCGAGAAGGCGCGCGTTTCATCATTGGTGAAGGCACCGCCGATCCAATTGCCGGTGCTCACCGAGCCGAACGGTCCCGCTGCATTCGCAACTCCGATCGCGAGCGCCTGCAGCAGGCACGCGATGACAGCCGACTTCAACATATTAACGCCCCCGGAATGCCATGATCCGCATCTTATCTGCCTGACACGATTCTGTGCAACCGGCAGTTGTTGGCTCGGGGCCGTGTCGCCGTAATCGACTTTCAGGCTTGCCGTTGCTTTGCGATACGGTATACTTTGCGATACAAAGTGAACGGTAAGTGATCACAAGGAAACGCGGACGGAGCGAGATATTGGCGTCGCAGATGCGCGATCTCGACAAGGCACTGGCCGATATCGTGGCGATCCGCAGCCAGATCGCGGCCGGCACGGCGTTTCGCGGCTACGGCCCCGCGACCATGGCGGCAACCGGCGCCGTCGCGCTGATCACCGCATTCCTGCAATTCTGGCTGCTCGGCGATCCCACCGGCGAGCCGCTCCGCTTCTTCCTTGGCTGGTTCATTGCCGCCGTCCTGTCCGGCCTGATGATCTGGATCGAAATGCGCGCGCGTTCGCGCCGCCATCACTCCGGCCTCGCCGATGCCATGATCCATCAGGCGGCCGAGCAGTTCCTTCCCGCCGGCATCGCAGGCGTGCTGCTTGCAGTGGTGATGTGGAAGTTCGCCGCCGAGACGCTCTGGCTCTTGCCGGGCCTGTGGCAGATCCTGGTGTCGCTCGGCATCTTCGCCTCCGTCCGCTCGCTGCCGCGCACCGTCGCGCTTGCCGGCGCCTGGTATTTCGTCTCGGGTTTCGCAGTGGTGGTGCTGGCGAGCGGGACCCACACGCTGTCGCCATGGACCATGGGCCTGCCCTTCGTGATCGGCCAGTCGGTGATGGCGGCCATTCTGTATTTCGCGTCCGGAGACAATGATGTCGAAGACTGACAGCGCGCCGTTTTCCTATGAGGGGTTAGACCGCGTGATCCACGAGAAGGCGAGGCTCGGGCTCCTGACCTCGCTGATGGCTTATCCCAAAGGCCTGGCATTTGCCGATCTCAAGCAGCTCTGCGGCCTGACTGACGGCAATCTCAGCCGGCATCTTGCCGTGCTCCAGGAAGCCGGCCTCGTCGAGGTGACCAAGGGTTACGAAGGCAACCGTCCGCACACCACCTGCCGCCTGACCAAGACCGGCCGCCGCCGCTTCCTCGACTATCTCGCCGTGCTCGAGCGCCTCGTGCGCGACGCCGCCAAGGCCGCCGGCCGCGAAGCGCCGCCGCTCGGCAGGCTCGGCATCCTTCCGACCTGATCGTCCCCCCTTTTTGACCGGAGACTTTGCAATGCAAAGTGGCGTCACGTCCCAGAACGAGAAGCTTCACGTTGGCATCATCATGGACGGCAACGGACGATGGGCGACGCGCCGCGGCCTGTCGCGCGCACGCGGCCATGAAGCCGGCGTCGAGGCGATCCGCCGCATCGTCGAGGCCGCGCCCAGGCAGGGCATCGGCACGCTGACGCTCTATGCCTTCTCGACCGACAATTGGCGCAGGCCCAAGGCCGAGGTCGCCGCACTCATGACGCTGCTCCGCTTCTATCTCGCCAACGAGGTGCAGAGCCTGCTGAAGAACGGCGTGCGCCTCACCGTGATCGGCCGCCGCGACCGCCTGCCGGACGGCATCGCCGCCGCTATCGCGCGTGCTGAGGACGCAACGGCGCATGGCAACGTGCTGCACTTGCGCATCGCCGTCGACTATTCGGCGCGCGATGCCATCCTCAACGCCGCGGCCAAGGCGGCCGCGCTGACGAGCCTCACCCGCGAGGCATTCTCCCAGCTCGTCACCGGGGAAGCGTCCTTGCGCGACGTCGATCTGATCATCCGCACCTCCGGCGAGAAACGGCTGTCAGACTTCCTGCTATGGGAAGGCGCCTACGCCGAGCTGCACTTCACCGAGCGGATGTGGCCCGAATTCGACGCCAATGATCTTGCCGAGGCGCTGGCGTCCTTCCACGGCCGTGAACGCCGTTTTGGCGGCCTCCAGTCCCTGCCGCTGGAGCCGGCGCCAAGTCTTTAGCGCCAAGTCTTTAGCATCGGCTCTTTAGCATCGGCCGTGATGCCGAAAAATTGAGCAACGTCGCAACATTTATCGCTTCGACGTCTGTCGATCCCGCGCCTAGTCTCGGCCGCATCGGGAGTATCGTTGATGCCCTCAGTTTTGGACTTTTGCACCGGCGGGACGGAGCGGCAGGTCAAGGCCGGCACGCTCGTCATCGCCGAGGGCGGGACCACAGGCCATCTCTACGTTCTGATGGAGGGCAAGCTCGAGGTGATCAAGGGCGACATGGTGGTCGCCACCATCACCGAGCCCGGTGCGGTGCTCGGCGAAATGTCCGTGCTGCTCGGCCAGCCACACACCGCGACGGTGCGGGCCTGCTCCGATGCGATCATCTACGAATTCGACGATGCCGCCTCTTTCCTCAAGCGGGAGCCGGATGTGGCGATCCTGATCGCGCGCATGCTGGCCCAGCGGCTCAACGTCGCCAACACCTATCTCGCCGATCTCAAGCGGCAATATGCTGGCCACGGCACGCATCTGGCGATGGTCGGCGAGGTGCTCCAGAGCATGATCAACCTGCCGCCGCTTGAGGTCTCGCCAGGCTCGGATCGGCAATCCGATCCAAGGATGTGAGCCAGTCCGGCGGCTCCTCGACAAATGCAGCGGGCCGCTTCAGCGGCGCGTTGAGACCGATCCACTGTGCTTCGCCGGCGGCAAGCCAGAACGCCCGGTTCGCATCGAGATCCAGTACGATATGTGTCGGCGGCCGGCCGGGTTGTAGGCCCGCGTTGAACACCCAGGTCGGACCCAGCCGGTCGAACCATGAGCCGTCCTTGATGAACGGCGACTGATGCACGTGGCCCGAGATCACCATCGAGGGCTGATACTGCATGATCCACTGCACGAGCTCGACGTCGCCGAAGAAGCGCTTGCCGTCCCAGCTCGTCGGCGAATCCGCCGGCGGCGCGTGATGGGCCCAGATCCATCGCTGCGGCCGTTTGCCGGCGGCGTCGCGAAGCTGGTCCGCGATGCACTGCTTGACCTGCGGCCCATCCCACCACGGGCACACCGTGAACAACGTGTCGTCGATGGTGAGGCTGTCGCCGTCGCAGGCGATCCCGAGCTCGCGCACCCCCGCGATCCAGCGTGCGATCTTCTCGCCCTCCGCATTGCGCTCGTCGAGGTCGTGATTGCCGGAACAAAGGATGACGCGCGTCTGACCGGCCAGCAGCGCAAGGTACTTTCTCACCACCACGATCTGTGCGCGAAAGTCCACCATGGAGCCGACATCGAGGGCGTCGCCGGCAAAGATGATCAGGTCGAAATGCGGCGCGGCGCTCACCAGCCAGTCAAACTGCGGCAGCGAGTAGTGCAGGTCTGCAACGACCAGGCAGCGCATTGAAAATCCAATTGCCCAGGAAATGAACGAAGCCGGCAATCCGGATGATTGGAAAAGCAAGAACCAGACCAGCCCAGTGCCTGCCTGCCGCGTCAAATCAGCCGGCGACCGGTCATCGGACGCTTATTGGCGCGCGTTCGTATTGCACCGCGTTCGCGCTCGCGGAGGCCGTTGGCGGCACCGCACTGGACGAAGTCATCGAAGTCTGCTGTCGTGATGCGCCCCCACCCGCGGTGACCGTATGACCTCCTTCAAGACCATTCGTGCCCGTGCCGAAAAGCGCAAGGGCGGGCCCACGGCACTGGAAAAGCTGATGCCGGCAAAGCCCGACCTGAAGCGGCTGACGAAACTAGGCGACGATCGCATCCTTGCGGAGATGACCAAGCGGGTGTTTTGCGCAGGCTTCGCTTGGAGCGTGATCGAGACCAAATGGGACGGGTTTGAAGATGCATTCCTGCGCTTCCAGCCGGCCAAGCTGGCCTTCCAGCCCGAGGACTATTGGGAGGACCTGATGCGCGACACGCGCATCGTTCGCAATGGCGCCAAGATCATGTCGGTGCGCGAGAACGCTGCCTTCGTCCAGGAGATCGCACGAGAGCACGGCAGCTTCGGCAAGTTCCTAGCGAAGTGGCCCTCATCCGACGAGATCGGCCTGCTCGATCTCCTTACCAAGCGCGGCAGCCGGCTCGGAGGCAACACCGGCCAGATGCTGCTGCGCTTCATCGGCTGGGACGGCTTTGTCACATCTAAGGACGTCGTTGCCTGCCTGCGTGGCGCCGGCCTCGACATTGCTGAGGAGGTGAAGTCGAAGGGCGATCTCGCCAAGGTGCAGGCGCAGTTCAACGCCTGGGCCGAGGAGACCGGTCTGCCCTACACGCATATGTCGCGGATCTGCGCGCTGTCGGTCGGCGAGAACCGGAGCGAATAGCCGGATCCGGTCGTACCGGGTCGCTCAATGATGTGCTTATCGTGGCGATCCAGTGCCATCAGCGCGGCGGATGCAATCCGTCATCACGAAATGCATTGCGCTGGAACATTTGTCCGCAGCACCCGTTCGGAAACTTGAGCCAGGCGAACCAGGGCGCATGGAACGTTCGCCTCGGCCGCTATGAAACCTGACATGACAGAAACGGAGCAGCCCATGAAGCTAACGTCCGAACAGGTGAAGCAGACCGTCAGGCAACTGGGTGCTCAGGTGCTCCCCGACGAGCATCCCGCCATGCCGCAACTCAACAGCATGTTTGGCGAGCACACGTTCTTCGTCGACGAGAGCGGACTCAAGGTTCTCGAGCCCGCGCAGTCGGTCGGGGCCGATCGCCAGAGCGGCGAAGTCGTGAGCCTGGCCGACTGGGGCGATTCGGATCTGACGCGCCTGATGGCACATGAACCCGAGCCAACCGGCGTGATCGTGGTGTTCGAGCACGTGAAACACTGAGAGGCCACTCGGATCGGCGCCTTCAATAGACGGTGAGTCGATCTTCGGCAGCCGCAAACGAGACTTGTGCCGGCGGGGGACCGCATCGCCGGCAGTTACCGATCGTAAATTCGCCGCGCCAAATAGGAGCACCCAGATGCTTGTTCGCGAGGCAATGACCACCGAACCAAAAGTCGTCAATCCCCAGGACACGATTCAATCCGCCGCAGAGCTCATGTCCGCCCTTGGCGTCGGCTTTCTGCCGGTTGGCGCCGATGACCGGCTCGTCGGAATGATCACCGACCGGGACATCGCTATTCGCGCGATTGGCAAAGGGCGAGGGCCCGAGACACCGGTCGCCGAGGCTATGACCGCGGACGTGATGTATTGCTTTGAAGACGAAGACGTCGAAGCGGCCTGTCAATCCATGGGGGATCTTCAGGTTCGCCGGCTGCCGGTCCTTAACAGCGACAAACGCCTCGTTGGTGTGATTGCACTCGGCGATGTCGCACGCAAGGCGAACGGGAGCGCCGGTGTGGCTCTTGCCCAGATATCCGAGCCTGGCGGCGAGCATACGCAGTTCTAGCGATCGATCGCCGGGGCAGAGGGAGCCTGATGTCTGCGCTCGCAGCAGCGGGACGTCGTAATGGCCCGTCGGCGCGGGCGGGCCTCTCATGCTGATTCATGGCTGGCCCGACGACGTACGCTGCTGGGATTGAGGTCATAGACGACCTTGGCGGCAGGGTCAGGCGGCCACCGCTCGACGTGATCCTGGTCCACAGCTTCAGCCGCTTCTTCCGCTGTCAGTTCCGCTCTGAGTTTCATTTCCATCGACGGGCCCAGGACGGTGTGCGGATGCTCGTTGCGGAGCATTCTCAGCACCGTATCGCCGGTCAAGAGCGTCGGGCGATCGCCCTGACGCGCGCGCACATCAGCCCTGTTCGTGAGGCGGCGAACCAAAGCACGCCGAACTGTTTCTCGGGTAGCAGACTCTGCCGAGCGATCGGCGAGAATCCCGGCTTAGCTGGGCAACGACAAAACCAAGGGAAGATCCAATGATGAACTACAAGACCCTGGTCGCCACATCTTTGATGTCGGTTTTGATGTCGATTTCCCTGACATCCTTCGCGTCCGCGCAATGCGTAGACTGCGCAATGTATCCGGATCGTGATGCCCTCAACAAAAATACGCAGACGCCCGCCGGAAAGTCGGGCCTCATAGGGCCGGGTGGCGCTGCAGGTTCCCCCAACGCAGCGGGCTCCGCCAATGCTGCAGCGGGCTCCGCCAATGCTATGGGCAACGCGAACAATCCGAACAACGCTCGTGCCGAGATGCGTGAGCGTCCTTCGAAGCGATCTGTCGGCGTAAGCGGTACCAGGAAACACATGAAGAGCCCCGACTACCAGTCCCGGTGACCTCGCGGGCCGCCTCCGAGGCGCGCAATCGCGTCTCAAGACCGCGCATCGAGACACCGCACCGCGGTGAGACAGGACAATCACTCATCGGCCGTGGCGTGCCACGGCCGATGAGGATGGGTACTACTGCTTCGCTATTCTGCGAAGCCCTCTGACATGGCGCAACCGTCCCGGGCGACGTCAATCGTAGCCGCTGTTTGTTTCCTTCCAGTTCGTAGGCCATCGATCGTGTGCAGGCATCACGTTTCGAACGCGCGATCTTTTGCCTTCGAGGCGAAGGTTCCGAGAACGATCTCGCCGGACACACCTCTGAATTGGTACGCAGCTCTTTATCGTGTCTTGCCAAGAGATTGTGGATTCGATGAATCTGGACTCGATGACTGCTGGGGCGATCCGGATGCCGAAGACCTTGCGCCCGATCGTGTCGTTGCTCCTGGGGCTCGCGTTCCTGCTGGCAGGCAGCGGCCTGCAATTCACTTTGCTGCCGCTGCGGGGCAGCGCGGAAGGTTTTGACGATCTTGCGCTCGGCGTCATCAGTTCAGCCTATTATGTCGGCTTCGTCAGCGGCTGCCTGCTCGCGCCTTATCTGATCCTGCGCGCAGGACACATTCGCGCCTTTACAGCAATGGTCGCGGTGGCGGCTGCCGTGGCGCTTGCCTACGCGCTCGCGCCGGTGGTCGCGGCCTGGATCGTGCTGCGCGGCGTAACTGGCCTCTGCCTCGCCGGTCTCTATCTGGTGGTCGAGAGCTGGCTCAACGATCGGGCCTCGAACGAGACGCGCGGACTCGTACTGTCGGCTTATGTGATGGTCAATTATGGCGCCATCACACTTGGTCAGAGTTTGGTGACGCTTTATCCGGTCGCCGAAGCCGGGAACTTCATGGTGGCCGCCATACTGTCCTCGTTGGCCATTGTTCCGGTGGCACTGACCCGCGCCGCGCAACCAGCACCGGTTACCATCGTCAGCTTTCGCGTCGGGCAGCTATATCGCGCGGCGCCGGTTGCGCTGGTCGCAAGTTTCATGATTGGAGCCGCTAATGGTGCATTCTGGGGCCTTGCGCCGCTGTCGGCCGCCGGCAGCGGCCTCAGCATCGATCAGGTGGCGCTGTTCATGAGTACCGCGGTGCTGGCCGGCGCGATCGTCCAGCTCCCGGTCGGCCGTCTATCCGACCGCGTCGATCGTCGCTGGGTTCTGCTTGTTCTCTTGATAGGAGCTGCCGCCGCGGGCGTCGCCTCATGGCTGATCGCCGCATCGGGAGCGACGCTGCTGCTATTTGGCATTCTCTTCGGGGCGCTCGCGCTGCCCGGCTATTCGCTTGCCGCGGCCCACGCCTACGACAAGACCCCAGCGAGTGACGTCGTAGCGATCGCTGCTACAATCCTGCTTACCAACGGCCTCGGTTCGGTGGTCGGGCCTCTCATTGCCGCCACCTTCATGTCGGCGGCAGGACCGCGCGCGCTATTCCTGTTTACCGCGATAGCCCAGGCGCTGCTTGCGGCCTACGTATTCTACCGCACACGTGTCCAGGCCTCGCTTACCTCCCCGCGCAAGACCGAGTTCGATCTTGCCACAACCGCACTTGTGGGCACGGTGGTCACGCATGATGCGCTGGATCCGGCCGATCCCTCGATCGTGATCCCGGAGGGCTATACGCGCGGGCCCATGCAAGCCAATGCCAGGTCGGCTCCAGCGTCGGAGCGTTGACTCGCTTGGCTTCGCGCCGAGACAAGCACCCGTGGCGTTCGCGGAGGCGATCCTGGCAGTCCAGCGCAGGACTGAACGACGGGAGAAATAGGAACGCACGATCGCTGCGACGATTACGGGACATGTGGGGCGGCGAGGGAGCAAGAGATGCCGGTCTCCCACATTCCGGATATGACTATGGCAAGGTCCAACGCTCGCCGGTGACGCTGGAGGAATTCATGCGGCTGCAGGCTGTGGTGGGCTTCACCGATGATGACAAGCGCGCTCTCCAGGATGCCGGGGAGTTGGTCGCAGGTGAGTCCGAAGCGCTCGTCGACGGATGGCGCAAGATCATCGGATCCCAGCACTTGGAGAGCAAATAATGGAAGCCGACGTCAGGAAACTATTCGAGCGATATCAGCGCCTTTTCAATCAAGCCCTCGATGGCGACGTGGATATGGATGAGGTCGCCTCGCTATATGCGTCCGAGTTTATTGGCGCCGCGCCTGCTGGGGTCAGGACCGGAAGGAACGACGACCAATTCAGGCAGGTCATGGCGCAGGGGTATGCCCACTATCGGGCGATCGGGACGAAGGATGTGCGGATACGCAATATCCGCCTTTCCCCAATCGACGAATCTCATTGCGTGGCCCACGTCGCCTGGACGGCGATCTACACCCGCAAAGGTCAGCCGGACATGCCGATAGATTTCGATACTCACTACTTCGTTCAAAAATTGAATGGGACCCCGAAGGTCTTCGGCTGGGTGTCAGGCGATGAGCAGGCGCTTTTGAAGCAGCACGGCATCGGTTAGCGGCGACTCTTGCGTGGAAAGGTCGCACCGCGCGAATATCGACACAGGCTCGCCTCTCGTTTGGAGTCCGACAACAATTGGGCCGATGTAACCTGATCTTGCCGTTGCAAGCTTGTCTCATCCTCTCGGTTCGGCAATGAATCAGCGTCTGTCCCTCGTCAGTCTTGTGGTCGCGGACTATGACGAAGCGATCACCTTCTTCACACGCGCTTTGAATTTCGAGCTCTGCGAAGACACACCGCTCGGTGGCGGCAAGCGCTGGGTGGTCGTGCGGCCGCCGGGCGGCGCCGGCTGCGGCCTGCTACTGAGGTGGACCGCCGCTTGGCGGCCTCGTCGCTGAGCCGAGTCAGAATCATCCACGTCTAATCACGGGGCAACTCGGCAAGCCGCCGCTCATAAATCTCGACCTAGGCCTTATCCATCCTTCCATGCGATCTTTCGACGATTGAGAGCGAACCCTATGGCCAGAGCCGCGATCATCAGCACCTGGGCCGCAACAGTTTGCGCAGTTGGGAACAGACCAACCAACGAGATACGCGGCACCGAGCGTAGCGGGGCGATGCTGACGATGCCGGCCTCTTGCAGAGCTGCGATGCCCTTGCCGGCCAGCACGACCGTCAGAACCGCCATGAGCCACGAACTGTAGGTGAAGAACTTACCGATCGGCAGCCGACTGCTATAGCGCAGCATCGCCCACGCGATGCCCCCAAGTGCTGCACACGCGCTCAGTGCTCCGGCGAGTATCATGCTGCCGTTTCCCTGGGCCCACAGCGCCGCGTAGAACAGGATCGTCTCGAACACCTCTCGGTAGACGACGATGAAAGCGAGCCCAAACAGCAACCAGGCCGAACTTCCGGACAAGGCATTCGCCATCCTTTCGCGAATGTAGCGTTGCCATTGGTCGGCTTGTGCCTTGCCATGCATCCAGATGCCGACCGAGAGCAGGACGACGGCGGCGAAGACCGACCCGAACCCCTCCGTCAGCTCTCGGCTCGCGCCGCTGATTCCGATCACCCAGGTCGCGACGATCCAGGTCAGGAGGCCGGCGACGAGGGCGCCCACCCAACCCGCGTGGACGTAGGGCATGACCTCCATCCGCTCGGCCTTGCGCAGGAAAGCGATCATCGCAACGACGATCAGCAGCGCTTCCAGCCCCTCGCGCAGCAGGATCGTCGCCGCCCCGATAAACGTTGAGAGGCCGCTTGCCGCATCGGGGGAGAGCGACGCCTCGGCGTCGTCAAAAAGATCGTCGAGGACCTGCACGCGATCGGCGAGCGCGTCGGCATTCTCTCCGCTCTGGATGGCGGCGCGATAGTCGCCCATCGCGCCCTCGATCCGCTCCATGAGCGTACGATCGCGCGCGCCCAGCGCCGGTTCGATCGGCTCGAATCCATCGAGATAGGCAGACAAAGCCAGCTCGCCGGCATGCAGGCGGTCCCCTGCACGATAGGCGGCAAGGCTCTCGGTCAGGCGACCGCGCACCAGTGACAGGGATCCGCCCTGCTGCAGCAGGACCGCGTCGGGATGGCGACGCAAATAAGCCATGAGAGCGTCGGCCTTGTCCTGTCCGATCTTGCTCGCGAGCGCTGCGGGTGTTGTGCCGGCGAGCGTCTTCAGATCGGGAACGAGCCGGTGAAGCGAGGCGTTCTGCCTCCACAGCCGTTCGCCTTCGGCCGCTGCTGGATCGGGAAAGGCGAAATGACCAGCGTAGAACGCCAAAGCCCAACGATCATCGGTCGGTAGGCTGTCGAAGCTCGACATCGCCGTTCCGTCGAGACCTTGGGTGATCACCTGGTAGAGTGCGAACACGCTGCGCTGGCGAGCGCGCTCGGCATCCGTGAACGCGATGGGCGGCGTATCAAGCTTGACGGCATCTGGTCCATGGCCGTCGCCGGCCTCGCCATGGCAGGTGGCGCAGTTCTGAGCGAACAACGTCGCGCCGCGTGCGAAGTCCGGAACCTTATTCGGCGCCAGCGGCACCGGGTAGGCCGCGAGCAACGCCGCCGCCAGGCCATGCGCTATAGTTGCGACTTGCTCGGCGTCAGTCTTGTCGGCGATGGCACGCTGCAGGCGGGCAGCTTCAGTCGCAAGCGCTTGCCGCTCCGGCTTGGGCGGGAGCGCAGCGAGCTTCGCAGCGATGGTCGCCGCGAACTCGTTCTGCTCGGCATATTCGGAAGGACTCGTAACCGTACCGTGCGACACGGCGCCGGCGTAATCCACCGCGATGTAATCCAATAGTCGCCATGTGGTCTCGACATCGCTTGTCTCGGCCCTCGCTGCGCCAAAGAAAGCCAGAGCCAGCAGCATGGCGAGCACTACAAGACGAGATGGTAAGGATAGCAGCTTCACGGGATGCCAATTGAAAGTTGGGCCCGACGATGGTCGTACCGCCGGTTTCGGGTCGGTGCAATTTGAGGCGTTCTAATTCGGCTCCAGGTCAACTTCTTTTGAGGCCTGTCCGCCGGGCCGCTGACCCGCTCGCTGCCAACTGCGCCAGGCGCAAGCCGCATGCACGCGACCCGAGAAGTGCTGTGTCGCCTGCCTCGAAGTGAACAGCATCGAGGTCCCGGCGGGCGGTGACCATGCTGGGACATCAGCCGCTCTCAAAAACGAGCTGCAAAGGGTTCTACGCAATAAAATTTCTGAGTGCTGGTAACCTTTCTCAGAGCCCAGCCGAACCTCCACAACGGCTATCATTTTGTGCAGGCGCGGCGCGGCAGGCGGTTGATGATAAATCATCGAGCCCAGCCTACTGCGGCATTTGAAGCCACGAGGGATTTGGCCAGACGAATGAGCGTGTATCGTTATATTGCATTTGCTGTCGCACTAGCGAGTGCTGCAGCCATGCTCTACGTCGGGCTATATCAGAGCCGGCTCGTCGGTCGCCTCATTTGTCCCTTTTTCGGCGAGGGCTGCGAAGGGGTCGCCAATGCTCCGTTCGCGCGACCGTTTGGCATTCCCGACGGCTATATCGGCGCCGCCCTTTACATCGTGATCGTCGCGTTATTGCTCGCGCCGTTGGGTCGCTGGGCCTGGATCGTGTTGCTGGTGCTTTCGACCGCGGCAACGCTCGCAAACATTCTCGGTGTGCGCGATATGATGATTTTTGGAGGTTATTGCTTCTATTGCCTGACGACTGCGTTCTTATCGCCGGTGCTGCTGTGGTCGGTATGGAAATTAGGGTGATAGCCGAATGAACGAGCGCATTCTTGACTTAGGTGCCAAGCAGGCCATTGACGTTGGTCGGGACGCCGGCGCAAGCGAGATTGCCAACGGTCATCGTGGCGATTCAGACTATGTATTCCATGAATTGACGCGAAGTATCTGCCCTGCCTGCCGGCGGGTTATCGATGCCAAGATTCTTCTGCGCGACAACAAAGTCTATATGAGCAAGCGTTGCCCGCAGTGCGGGCCGTTCATGTCGCTCGTGTACGGCGATGCCGATGCCTACATCTCGTTCGCGCGCTACAACAAGCCGGGCACGATCCCGCTGGCCCACGGAGCGGCTGTCGAACATGGCTGCCCGCATGATTGCGGCCTTTGTCCTGACCACGAGCAGCACGCCTGCCTCGGCATCATAGAGGTCAATAGTGCATGCGACATGGACTGTCCCCTTTGCTTTGCCGATGCAGCGCCCGGCTTCAGCCTCACCGTGGAAGAAGTCGAGCAGATGCTCGACGATTACGTGCGGACGGAAGGTCAGCCCGAGGTGGTGCAGTTTTCCGGCGGCGAGCCGACGATGCACCCGCAGATCATCGATTTCGTCCGCGCCGCATACGCCCGCAATATCCGCTTCGTTATGATCAACACCAACGGAAAGCGCATCGCCCGCGACGATCGATTCCTCGAACAGCTCAACGAGGTGAGGCCCGCGCTCTACTTCCAGTTCGACGGCTTTGAGCGGGATACCTATCGGATCATTCGCGGCGAGCCGGACCTCCTGGAGGAAAAGCTTCTCGCCCTGGACCGGCTCGCGCAGATCGGCTTGGACGTGACCATCGTCCCCGCCATCGAGCGCGGCGTCAACGAGCGTGAAATCGGCCGAATCGTCGAATTTGCGATCGAACATCCGACCATCCGCGGCATCACCTTTCAGCCGGCATTTCACGCAGGCCGGCATATGAACCACGACCCGATGAGCCGGATGACGATTCCCGATATCATTCGGCAGATCGAGATCCAAACGGGCGGCAAATTCGTCGCCTCCGACTTTGTGCCAGTGCCGTGCTGCTTTCCGACGTGCAATTCGGTGACCTATGCCTTCGTCGAAGGCGATAAGGTCACCCCACTGCCGCGCATCATCAACGTCAACGACTACCTCGACTACATCACCAACCGGATCGTACCGGATTTCAGCCACGAAGTCAGGACGGCGCTGGAAGGCCTGTGGTCGTCGTCCTCTGTCGCAGGTTCGGAAAAATCGCTGCAGCAGGTCGCGATATCGTGCCAAGCGTGCGCGCTTCCGGATGGGCTGGCGATCAACGAGATCGCGAAAAGCATGATCATGATCATGCTCCAAGATTTCATGGACCCCTGGACCTTCAATCAAAAGAACCTCATGAAGTGCTGCAAGGAATTTCTGCTGCCGGGGGATAAGCAGATTCCGTTCTGCGCCTACAATTCGGTCGGCTATCGCGAGCAGGCGCGGCGGCAGCTCAATGCCATGGAGCCAGAGCGACGGCGCGCCAGGCGGGAAGGCCGAGCCTACAAGCCAAGACCCGTCGTATTCGACTTCGGCGACCGCACGCACGTCCGATGAACGAGGCGGACAACCAGCGCACAACCGAGCCAGGCGCACTTTCGCCCACGGCGATTAAGCAGTGCTGCGCAACTGTCTATGAAAGCGACGCAGTGAAGCTGCTGCTGGGCGACGCGCTGCATCCAGGCGGCACCGAGATGACCGAGCGGCTCGGCCGCATGCTGGGCTTGGGACCGCGAAAGCGGGTTCTGGATGTTGCCGCCGGCCGGGGAACAACGGCGTTGACGCTTGCGACGCGGTTCGGGTGCGAGGTGATCGGCCTTGACTATAGTCCGCGCAATATCGAGGAGGCGAAACGCGGCGCCAGCGAGCGAGGCTTGAGCGACAAGGTCACCTTTTATTGCGGGGATGCCGAGCGATTGCCCTTTGCCGATGCCTCGTTCGACGCAATCGTTTGCGAGTGCGCGCTGTGCACGTTCCCAAACAAGGCGTCTGCCGCGACGGAATTTGCGCGCGTGCTTCGCGTGGGTGGGCAAGTCGGTCTAAGCGACCCGACGCGCCGAGGGACCCTGCCGTCCGAACTTCAGTGCCTTGCGGCGTGGATTGCCTGCATAGCCGATGCTCAGCCGCTCACGGAATACGGGGCCCTGCTCGCCGCAGCCGGTCTAAGGGTAGTGGCAACTGAAGTGCACAATGGCGCGTTGATCGACTTCGTGAACCAGATCCGCACGCGACTTCTCATGACCGAAGTGATGGTGGGCTTGAACAAGCTATCGCTGCCAGGGTTCGATATTGCGATGGTGAAGGATTTCACGCGGCGCGTGCTGGAAGCGATAGGGGCGGGCGAGTTAGGCTACGCGATCTTGATTGCTGCCAAAGGAGGATAGTCCGGGCAACAACGAAGCCTCGCGCGGCCTAGGCACGAGGCTTGGCTCGCCGGTACAACTGCCGCAGCGACAACGCGTGCAGCAGAATCGAGCTTGGCACCACGAAATCAGGGGACAGCACATCCGGATAGGCGCCGGTGGCGCCGATGCTCGGCACATCCGGAACGATGAGCTGGAAGGGGCCGCGCGAGGCGATCACTCCTACCCCTGTAGGCTTACTGTATCCTGGCGATGAGCTGATGATGGGCGTTGACGCCGATTTCGCCGCGCTGCTCGCCATGTGCGGTCTTATCGCTGTGGTAGACGAGCAGTACCGCATTGTCGTGGGTCAGCTTCTGCGGAGCCATCACCGTAAGCTTGGCGGTTCCATCCGCTCCGGCCACGAAATCGTTCGTCTTGCCCGTGTCGTCGAGCGGGGTGAAGCCGACGGGCTTCTGGTCGAAATGATTTTCGAAAAGGCTGTAATGGCCGCCCGGTTGCAAGTGGCTGAACTGAACCGAAATCTCGACCTTGCCACCGGTAGACGGAGTGATGGTAACGGTGCCTTTGGCCGCGAGCCAGTCGCCGAGATCGAATCCCAAGGCTTCACCCTTGGCGTTGACGAGAGGGGCAGTCTTTGGGTCCTGGTCAATCAGCGCCGGGCGGATGCCAGCCACGTGCTGTATATTTTGAGGTCCCACCGCGGCGGCTGCGGACGCGTCCGCAACGAAGACATGCGGGTCAAGCGGTTTCGGCTGATGCGTCTCAGCCGAGAAAAAGGAGGCGTGCGCCGTGAAATCCAGGTGAATCGCCTCGTCGGCTTGACTAGGTACCGAAAGGACCGTCAGTGCCAACGTGAGTAGTGCACCGAACGAGCGGCCTGCATAGTTTGCTAGGTTCATTGAATCCCTGCTCCAAGATTGATGAGGACGCAAGACGGTTCGCGCCGAGCGAGACGTGCAGCTACCCCAAAATGCCATTCGATAGTTCTGCCGAGAAGGTTACGGCCATTGAGAATAAATTTTGGGTCAGACGGTCTCGGGACAAGCATTTCCTCGGGCTCAAGGTTGCATGGTCGCACAGCCCAACCGCGCCGCGCTGTAGCCACCCTCCTCGCCGCCTTGATGAGGCTGAACCCGCTTACTTCTCTTTTGCGGCGATAGAAATCGGCTAAGAAGCCGGGTTGGCATTGATGTGGAAGTTGTCGTCTACCTTGATCGCGACGACGATGACTCGCTTCAGGAGACGTTCAACCAGACCGACCACGGGCTCCATCATCGCGATGATCCCTGTTGATGTCAGTCGGCACATGAAGAATACCGCGGCGTTTGGCTGGACGATACCACGGCGCGTCTGTGTTTTCTCCATCTCCAACGACAATCGTGTAGGTCAAGGAAGCACCAGGCGTCCGACCCTGCTTCCATAGTACTCGGTGAACCACAGCGCGCCGTCGGGCCCGTTCGTGATGCTGTGAGGCCCGCTACCGTCCGACGGGATCGCGAACTCGGTGACTGAACCGGTCGTCGTGATCCGACCGATTTTGTTGCCGATGGCGCAGCGTGGACCCGGCTGGCGAACGCAAGCGGATTCGGTAAACCACAAGGCGCCGTCTGGCCCCGTCGTGATGCCCCATGGCTGGGAATAGGGATTGGGAAGCGCGAATTCGGTTATCTTGCCATCGGTAGTCATTCGTACGATTTTGCCACTCACCGGTTCGGCGAACCACAGCGCGCCGTCGGGCCCGGTCGTAATACTCCCGGGGCTGCTATCCTCCGGAGGGATCGTGAATTCGGTGACCGCGCCCGTGGTGGCAATCCGCCCGATTTTGCCACGAGCATATGTGAACCACAGCGCGCCGTCTGGTCCAGCCGTGATCTCTCCGCTCTTGGCCGAGGGGATCGGGAATTCGGTGACCACGCCGGTGGTCGTGATCTGCCCGATTTTGCCTCCGACCGGCTCGATGAACCACAGGGCACCATCTGGCCCGCTCGTTATGCCAAGTGGTCCGGCCGGCCCAGGGATCGCGAATTCGGTTAGTTGCAGGTTTTCTGCCGTGGCGGTGGTCGGAATGCGCCCGATCCTCTTGGAGGTGAACTCTGTGAACCACAACGCGCCGTCAGGCCCCGTTGTAATGGAATGCAAAATGCCGCCCCCCTTGATTGGGAGCTCGGTTATGGTGCCATCGGAGGTGATTCGCCCGATCTTCCCCGCGGCCTCGGTGAACCACAGCGCGCCGTCTGGTCCTGCCGTGATTGCGGAGGGACGGCTGGCGGGAGTAGGTAAAGTGAATTCAGTAAATGTCTGGGCAGTAGCAGGTATCGCCGCCCCCAATCGGAGCGCCATTGCCAGCACCAATGGCGCGATAGCAATTCTCATGGCCCATTTTCAGCTTTGCCCAGCGCGATCACGCTCATCGCGTGCGTTTCGCGGAGTGCCGTTGCGTCGCGTCACGCTGCCGGGGCTGCTTCCGACAGATCCATGACTTCGCCGCGCGCCGGGTAATTGTTCTTCAGGACATAGTCGATTGCGGCGAGAATGTCGGCGAAGTGCGGTCGCGCGAACGGCATGGTCTGGACGCTGCCGAAGTAGAGCGTGCCGTCCGGCCGTATCAGGTAGAGTCCCGGCTCGGAGAAAAGCGCGGGCTCTTCGACTCCGACGGAGGTCATGCCGCGCCCTGACGAGATGAACAAGCCCCACCGCCGCGCCGCCGCCAGATCGAGGCCGTAGCCGAGACGCAGCCGCGTCAATCCCCAGCCGTCCATGGTCTGTGTGGCCCGCTCTTTCGTATCGGACGATACGGCCACCACCGCAACGCCGCGCTTGTCGAACTCATCGAGCTTTGCTTCCAGGTCCCTAAGCTGGGTCTTGCAGATCGGGCAGTGAAGGCCGCGGTAGAACACGAGAAGCGTGAACTGCGCAGGCTTCTCGCGCGCAAGATCGAAGGTGCCGCCGCTCGCGAGGTCAACTCGAAGAGGTGGAACGGCCCGCCTCGGAAACAGGTGTGGGAAATCGGTCATGTGTCTTGCTCCTTCTCAGTTTCTTCTATCAGAACTCGGCATCGAGGCCTGTGATCCCCTGAGCCCTGGGCGCGGGAAGAAATGCGGCCTGCCGTCACCGAACGTTTTCAGTGACCTCAACGCCTAGTCTCGTGCGTATAGCGTTCGAGGCGCGGCCCATCGGAACATTGTCCGACCGAACAGACCTGCCAGGCCGACGAACAGAGCTGCGGTTCCGAAGTTCCACATCAGGACCATCGCGGTCGCATCGATGACGTGGAAGAGCGACAGTGCCGTTGCCGTGATCGCAGCGACCGCCAAGCTACCCATGAAGGTCGCGGCGATTGGGCGAAGCGGAGCCGCATAGCGCAGCATCACCAGCATCGCGAGCGACAATGGCAGGCTGGTCAGCACGAGCGTAGCGAAGCAGCGCGCGGCCTCCCCAAAACTCATGCCGTCAGGTCCAATAGCGACCCATTGAGTGAGGCACTGATAGCCGATATTCGAAAGCCACAGGATCAGCGCCGGGATCGGAAGCAGAAGCCAGAGCCGCGACCGGTCGGGGAGGCTCACGAGGAAGGCAACGATCGCCGCGAGTACCCCGGTCAGAAGCGAGGCCGCTATGCAGACGACAAAGGCCGGCTCCTGCAGCCGCCGAACCAGGTCGGGGCGAATTCCCTGGTTGACGGCCAGCAGCGTCAAGACGACCGCTGCAAGCAGGAGCCAGCACGCCGCCCGCATGACCGGCGGCCGCAGCCGCCGTACCGGCGTGGCGTTCGCCGCAAGGGAAGCAATGAGATCGGGTGTCTTGATCACGGTTCGCTCCGATCGACCAGCATTTTCCGAAGGCTCTTCAGCGCACGGTGGACGTTGACCTTGAGGGAGCTGATCGACATGCCGCTCAGCGCCGCGGCCTCCTTCAATGACATCTCCTTGAGTTTGAGCAGCCGGACGGCGTTCTGCTGCGCAGGGGGCAGATCGTTGACCATGCCTTCAAGCTCCAGCCTGTCCTGCTTCACTTCCAGGTTCGCTTGAGGTTCGGAAAAGGTTTCATGCTCGGTGGTTAAAGGTATTTCACGGTCTCTGGTGCGGCCCTGACGGCGCAGCCGGTCAATGAAACGCCGGTTCGCAATTGCAACCAGCCACGGCGCAAATGGCCGGGCCGGGTCGTAGGTCTTTCGGATCGAATGGATGGTCAGAAGGACATCCTGAACAGAGTCTTCAACATCGCCGGGGTCACGGTGCCACCGCGCCGCAAGAGAACGCAAATACGGCGTGATTTCCTGCAGCAGCCGGTGATAGGCGGTTCGGTCTCCCTCCTGTGCACAGGCCATCAGGATCGACCAGTCGACATCTCTGGCGACCGACGCTGTCTCGTGCGCGCCGCTCTCATGCTTCCCGACAAGCCTGAGCGAAAGTCCGCGGCTGCGAGAGTCGTGCGTCATGACCGAGCGTTCCATTGGGCTCGAGGCACATATAACGAGGAACGGGAGCTCGCCAACATCAGGCGCCTCCCTGCTTCCAGGGCCGCGGCAGCCGTTCAAGCAAATGATCGACGGAGAGCGTCCCAGGTCCAAGCGCGATGATGGCTACTGCCAAGCCAGCCCACGGCAGATGGAAATTCGCCCATCCCTCCGGCACGACCAATTGAATAACGCCGGTCATGACCAGGATCCCCAGTGCGGAAAAACGAGTTGCAAGGCCAACAACGAGCAGGATGGGGAGCACGATCTCGGCGATGCCGTCGAGGTATGCGACCACGGTGGGCAAAGGGAAGTCATAAGCTTGACCAAAAATATGCAGCTTGAACTCGTCCTCGAAGAGGAACTCGGCAGCCGGCGACAGCGACAGGAAGCCGTCCCACTTGGTTAGCCCGGATTTGAAGAAGGGCACAGCAAGCGCGATCCGCAGCACCGGCGGAGCCAACACCCGAGCGACGCGGGCGAGCCAATCGGCCAGTACGCGAGTGGCACTCTCGAGCGTTGCGATGTTCACATGCACGGTCATGTCTGGGCCGCCTCTTGTGCCAGGCTGTACCCGACCAGGGCACCCGCGCGCATTAGATCGGAAAGATTGGCCGAGAGATCGAAGCGGTAATTCGCAGTCAAAGCTTCCTTTAACGCAGCGAGCACCGGCCTTCCGTCGCGCAGTGCCTGGATGAACTCCAGGCTGCCCTTTGGGATCAAGCGAACCTCAGCGTCGGCCGCGGGGCGAATGATCAGCGCGTCCTCGCCGCCGGAAGCCAGATCGACCGGAGCCGGGATGCCGTCGCCGACGTTCATCTGCCAGATGGCCAGCGCGGGAAACTGCGATCGGACCAGACGCAGCGAAGGATGAAGCTCGAGCCGCATTGCAGGCAGCTCATCGGGGGCGACCTCGCTGAATGCGCTTGGATCAATCGGCGAAGCCTCGGGTGCGTGATATGCTTCCGTCCAGGCGCGCTCGATCCGTGCAACGTCTTCCAAGTAGGGCAGCCCGGCCGCGGGCTTGAAGTTCCGGATGAAGTCCGGGAAGCCGGCACCATAGTCAAGCATGATTGGCGAGCGCGGCGGCTGGACCATGACGTAGGCGCGTGCCATGGCGCGAAAGAAATCGTCGCCAACAACGCGGTGCACGGCCGGGAACGCGTGCTGCAGCGCTTCGATCAGGCTGACCACGACATTGTTGCGATAGACGGCGAACCGCTTCGCATCCGGCTCACCGTCCGGGCCAAGAAGACCCTCGGGCATCGGGAGCGCTGGATCGAGCACAGATGCAGCGAAATCGCGCTGCCTTTCAGCGAGCTGCTGCACGACGTACGGCCTCCGATTTGGTTGCGAACATGATCGCCTCGGCGCATTCGGCTTCGCGTTGCAGCGTGGGCCAGGTCGGCACGTCGGCGTCCCATTCGATTAAGGTGGGAAGCGGCCCGGTGAGCCGGACCGTATGCGCGTAGAGATCCCAAACGATTTCGTCGACGGGGTGATTGTGGGTGTCGATCAGGAGTGGCCGCCCCTTGCCGTCGGCGTCTCGCGTATGGCCGGCGAGATGAACTTCCCGAACATGTTTGAGCGGATAGGCGTCGATGTAGGCGAACGGATCCCACTGCTGGTTGGTGGAGGCGACGTAGACGTTATTGACGTCGAGCAGAAGGCCGCAGCCAGCGCGCCGGACCACCTCGGTGATGAAGTCGATCTCGGAGTAAGTGCTTTCGGCGAAGGCGAGGTAGGTCGACGGATTCTCCAGCAGCATCTGCCGGCCGAGTGCGTTCTGCACCTGATCCACATGTTCGATGACGCGCGTGAGCGTCTCGGCGGTATAGGGAACAGGCAGCAGGTCATTGAGAAACCCGCTGTCGTGGGATGACCACGCCAGATGCTCCGAAAACAAGCCTGGCCTGTAGAGAAGAATTAGCCGGTTGAGGCGCTTAAGATGTTCCTTATCGAGCGCCCGATCGGCGCCGATCGAAAGACCCACGCCGTGGAGCGAGAGCGGATATCGCTCGCGAATGGCCGACAAATAGCGGTGCGGCGGCCCGCCCGCGCCCATGTAGTTTTCCGCATGGACTTCGAAGAAGCCGATGTCGGGTTGCTGCTCGAGGATCGTGCGGTAATGCTCGGCCTTCAGGCCGACGCCGCCGCGTGCGGGGATGCAACTTCTTGTGCAAGACGACGGAAGCGACACGGGCAACCTCCGATCAGAGGAGAGTGGGCAGGCAGCGGGGTGCCCGCCCACGATACGGTATCAGGCCTTCCTCTCGGTCAGGCTTCCCGGCCCTTTTGGCGTCTGTATGGTTGTGCAGGTACCCTTGGCCTCGAGCTTGAATGCATTGCCCTGATAGTCGACCGTGCTGGTCCCGGCGCAGGTCGTGCCCGGCCCCGCATAGCAGTCGTTCTGACCCTTCAGCGCCACGCCGAAGCACTTCTCCACCTTGCCGCCCTTCAGCGCCTTCATTGTCTCGGCTTGCTTTTCCTTCATCATTTTTTCCATGTCGCCCTTCTTCATCTGCGCCGCGGCCGGTGCGACGGCGAGCGATCCCACGGCTGCGACAAAGGCGCCGGCGACCAGTGCGGATAGCGTGCGATTGGACATTTCTGTTCCTCCGATTGCAGGTTGTTGTGCGAGCGTACGCAGTCGCCCGTGCGGCAGGCCGAACCTGCCCGCCAAGAAAAGATTCGTTCGGGACGCCGAAAGGTTACGCCGAAAGACCTGGAGCCCCCGGTTCCGCAAAGCCGGTTGGCTGGAGGTGGTCGGTAGCTGGGTGGAATTCATGACGCCTTTGCCGCGGTTTGTGTGCAGCGCCGCGTAACCGCGGCAAAGCCGTCCTTCGTCAGCGGGGAGCCTCGCCTCGCAACCCGACCCGCCGGTAACCATTGTGGTCCATCAAGCGAACAGTGGAGATTAAATCGACTCCGGTCGTGATCCGAGGCGCTGAGGCAAGATTAAGAATCCTCAACGGCGAAACATTGAGATTGGCAAACTGGATACGTTTGATGGCGCTTGCCCCGGCGCTTGTCGTCGCTGGCACCACGATTGTTGGCAGTGCCGCGGCCGAGCCAAGTCGTTGGCGAGCAGAATGGCCCCACACCGATTTCTCGCAGCACACCGTCCCGCTAAATGAGATCAAGTCAGGCGGCCCGCCCAAGGACGGCATTCGGTCGATCGATAAGCCTCGCTTCGAGCGACTTAACGACGGCGCTGCCTCCGCATCGGCCGCCCGGATCGGTAACGCGGAGCCGGTCATTTCGCTTGCCATCCGCGACGACGCGCGCGCGTACCCGCTGAGCATCCTGATCTGGCACGAGATTGTGAACGATATTGTGGGAGGTATGCCTGTAACCATCACCTATTGCCCGCTCTGCAACAGCTCGCTTGTCTTCGAGCGCACAATTGAGAACCGCGTTCTCGATTTCGGCACGACGGGCAAGCTCCGAAACTCGGATCTGGTGATGTACGACCGTCAGACCGAGAGCTGGTGGCAACAATTCGGGGGCGATGCCATCGTGGGCGTCATGAGCGGGAAACACCTTCGGCTGGTTCCTTCGCGCCTGGAATCCTTTGAGCGCTTCCGTCAGCGCTTTCCTCACGGGCAGGTGCTGATCCCGAACGACCCTGGCGCGCGCAACTACGGCAGGAATCCTTATGCCGGGTACGACGCGAGCGGGCAAAAGCCGTTCCTCTATGACGGCTCGTTGCCTGACGACATCGATCCGATGGAACGCGTCATCGCCGTCGAAACCAGGCCGGGGTATCACGAAGCATGGTCGCTGCCGCTGCTGAGAGAGCGTGGCACGATCGAAGCCGGCGATATCGTTCTCAAATGGGAGGCCGGGCAAACCTCCGCGCTCGACAAGGGGACCGTCGCAGGTGGCCGCGACATCGGCAATGTCGTCGTGCAGCGACAGCAAGGCGGACAGTTGTCCGACATTCCTTACGACGTCGCCTTTGCATTTGCATTCCACGCCTTCAGGCCGGACAGCCCCATTCACAAGAGAGCATCGGCCGGTCCGGAAAATCGCAAGTGACGCTCGTTGCCGCGCACGTGACCTCTTTGTAGGCCCATCGACAGCTCCTGCAATCGTATCGTGTGCGCTCGCGGGCGCGGCACTTGGGCGGCTGTTGCGAAGGTAAGGGCAGGCGGCTTCTCGTCGCCGCGAGAGCGTAACCTTCGCAGACGTTACTCCGAATAATTCAACAAATAATTCAACAGAAGTGCATTCCGCAATTCAAACGATTCTCGACTCGCTCTCGCTAGGCCTTCTTGAGCGTTGAGGAGCGCAGACAGGAGAGTCCGCGCGTCATCAACGATCGGACGGACTTGCCCGAGTCGTTCTTCGAGGATCTACGAATTTCGCTAGTGATCGATACATGGAGAAACGCCATGACCAAACTCACAAGCCTCAGTGCGGCGACCATTCTGTTGATGATGGCGGCAACGCCGGTATTCGCACAGCCCTCTCAGTTCGCCCAACAGGAGCCGGGTGCATTCGCGTCGATGCATCCGAATGCAGGTATCCTGCATGCAGGCGTGCGCACGCCGGCGCACAGCCTGGCCGCGATGGCATTCCTGCCTCCGGGCAAGAGCCACGCGAAACGGCACGTCAGGGCGCACCGCTAGCATTGCTTCACTGGCATTGGTGAAAGTGGCGCGGCGCGATTCCAATCATGCCAAGATTTCGCGGCCGGGTCCGGAGCCCGGCAGCGCACCCAACTATCGCCCTGCGGTGCCACTTCCTACCCGACGGTGCGGTTATAACCGCGTCGTCACGGTGACCAGCCACTCCGGCATGGCGCGCGTCAAGGCGGCCTCGACGATCTTGTCGAGGCCGGTAAGGACAAAGGCGCCGATGCCAACGAAGGCCGCGCCCATGAGAGGCTTTCCGATGAGCGACACGCGCTTCAGCCAGTCGCGGCGCGCGAAGATGGCTTGTCTTGAGCCGTAGGCGAGAGCCAGGATCGGCGTCGCTGCACCAAGACCGAAGCTGATCATGGTGACCGCTGCGCTCGCGATGCTGTTGCCCTGGGCGGCGAGCCCAACCGCTGCCCCAAGCGTGGGGCCCGAACAAGGAGACCAGATCACTCCAAGCAGAGTGCCAAGGACGAACTGGCCGCCAAGTCCCGACGGCTGAACCCGCTCAAGCAGGGTTTGTCCCTTGGTTGCCACCGGCGTCGCAATGGTTGTCAATCTGCCTTGAAGAGTCGGAATGAGAAGAACGATTCCCATTCCGGCGATCAGGGCAGCAGTCACGAGCCGCAACGTAGACGGATCAATTCCGATGTTGAAGCCGACCGCCGCGACGACAATTCCGACGGCCGCGAACAAAGTCGAGAGTCCCGCAGCCAGCGCGAGCGGTCCCCATGGGTTCCGCTCGATCACCGCGAAAAGGATGATGGGCAGAATAGGCAGCACGCAGGGCGACAACGTCGATAACGCGCCGGCAGCGTAGCCGAGCGCCAGGTTGCCGATACCGACCACCGTCAGAACGCCTTCGCGATCAACCCGCGGATGAGAGCGGGGTCGGTTTCACCGGTCGAACGTGCAACCTCTTTATTGCCGCGGAAGACGATGAGCGTACTCTGGTACTGGACACGAAACTGCTTCAGCACGTCCTTCGCCTTGTCGAAATCGACCTCATAGACAACGAGGTCCGGCTTTTCCTTCTCGATCTGCTGGACAGTCGGCCGTTGCTGCCTGCAGGTCGGACACCAGGACGCGGTAACGTCAACGAGGATGGCCTTTTCCTCGGCTTGGGCGGATTGAAACGCCTTCGCGTCAAACGGTTGCCCCGCCCAAGCGACAAGTGACGACATGAGGAGTGTCGCCGTCGCCAGCGAGGCCATGTGGAGTTTTGAAGGCATGATTTTCGATCTCCGTCGGTTGCCGCACGAACCTCAAGGTCCCTGCGGCACTAGTTCGCTCGGAGGCCCGAAAAGTTACCAGGCCATCTCAGAAAATTCCGCTTGCGCGTTGATGCCTCGAACTGACCACAGGTTACCCGGGAGGCCGCTGAATGACCGCGCCGCGACCAAACTCGCCAACGCCTAGCCTGGGCTTCGGCTTATCAATAAGATCGGCTTGGCAATAAGATTGGTCGATATCGGTGTAACATTCGGCGGGCCGAGAACGAATAGGCCCAAAGCGCAACTTGCGGTTTCCGGAGGGATAGGACCTCACGCAAAGCTCGACCGTCTAGAGATCGAGGGAGGTTAAGGCTATGAGCACGAACTTGTCGGGCGCCGTGCGGGCCTGTGTCTTCGATGCTTACGGGACGCTATTCGATTTTGCGTCCGCTGCGCGCCGCTGCCGCGATGTGCTCGGCGATAGCTTCGACAAGCTGACCACCCTTTGGCGCGAAAAGCAGCTCCAATACACCTGGCTTCGCGCCGCACAAGGACGTCACGCTGATTTCTGGCAGGTGACGGGCGACGCTTTGGACTTTTCGTTGGAGACTTTGATGCTGGATCAGCAGGGGCTCCGCGATCGTTTGATGGAACTTTACTTGACGCTCGACACGTTCCCGGAAGTGCAAGGCGTTCTCGAGCAGTTGAAGGCTGCAGGGCTGAAGACCGCAATCCTGTCGAACGGAACGCCCGCGATGCTTGATTCGGCGGTAAAGAATGCGCGGATCGATAGCTTGCTTGATGCGGTGCTGTCGGTCGAAGACGTCGGCGTCTACAAGCCGGATCCTCGAGTCTATCAGCTTGCGGTTGATCAACTAGGCATTCCAGCCCCGCAAATCTCTTTTCAGTCTTCAAACGCCTGGGATGCTTACGCCGCATCGTCCTTTGGGATGAAAGTCATCTGGTGCAATCGCTACCGACAGCGCAAAGAGCGTCTGCCGGGAAACCCCGACCACGAGATCGAAACGCTGGCGGACCTGCCGAGAATCGTCGGAGCGGTCCGACAAATATAAACGCAAGTCGGGAGATAGATGTCGATGTTGAGGCTCGCCTGTCGTTGTGCCTTTTCTGATGGCGTGCCTCGCCGTTCATTTCTTGTCGCCCTTATTGTTGGGACGGTGTTGAACGTGATCAATCAGGGGGACGCTCTCTTTGGCGCAGCGTCAATCAATTGGATCAAGATGATTCTGACTTACTTCGTCCCGTATGCTGTTTGCACATATGGCGCGGTCTCCTTCCAAATTCGCAAAATGCACCAAGAACAGTGATGTTCTTTGGACATTGACGCTGCTGGACGCGATCGTTCTCGGCGATGTCGTTGACCAACGTGATCGCTCCCGCCGCGTAGCGCACCGGGTCGCCTCCAGGCCTTCGAAGATCACCGCAACTATGTCGGCAGGCACGATCGCGAGAGCGGAATTCCGGGGCTAACGGCGGTTCGGTTTGCGGGCTTGACCTTGGAGCTAGGTCCAATGGTTAGTCTCACGTCTACATTAGACGGATGCCATAAGAGGAGCCTGATGAAAACGATCATCTTCAACATTGACGGCATGAAGTGCGACGGGTGCGCGGACAACATCCAGAGCCTCCTTGAGAAGGAGCCGGGCGTGCGCATGGCGTCGGTTTCGTTCGCGGATCGGCAAGCGCGTGTCCTCTTTGATCCGCAAGCCGTTCAGGAAGACCGCCTTGTAGACGTGATCCAAGGGCGCCGATTTCAGGTCGTGTCCTGCGAGACCGACGGAAGCCCCCGCTGACCTACGTCCGACGCAGGCGAGGGGCAGCCGCAATGGAGAACGCAATGACGATCGCGATGGGAACTGCTTCCACCGTCACGCCGTGGAGCGAGGAGCCGTCGGCGAGGCCAAATCGCCGGAAGATTCGGGCTCGCGTCGGCGGCCTGCATTGCTCCCTCTGTACGGGCACCATCGAGAAAGCACTCGGGCGGCTACCCGGAGTCGATAAGGTAGCCGTCAGCTTGACCCATGAGCAAGCGCTGGTCGAATACGATCCGGCCATTGCCCGCCCTGACCAGTTCCTGCAGACGCTGCGCGACATCGGCTACACAATTTCCGATCCCCGCAAGCTCAGACCCTTTGAGGAAGAGGAGCGGGACCTGGTGCACGAGGCGCGACGGTTCGTGCTGGCCGTGGTCCTGAGCGTCGCGTCGATCCCGATCATTGCCAATCCGTCCGTCGGCTGGATCGGCTTCCTTCCGGCCCTGGTGTGCCTGAGCCTCGGCACTTTTGTTTTCCTGGTCCTGAGATCGGCCGGATTTTGGGTCGCGACCGCGAGCTTCATCGGCCTGGCGGTGATGGCGTTGACGCTGCTGTATCTCAATTTGCACGGATACCTTGTCAGCGCTGCTCCATGGTTGACCGGTGCCCTTGCCCTGGTGCTCGTCTTCGGGGTCGGGAAACACATTCTTCACATGGCCGCTCAGGCGCTCCGGCGCGGCATTCTCAACCAGCATGTGCTGCTTGAGATCGGCGCGTTCGCGGGCATTGCTGGCGGCATCATCGGCCTCGTGCTCAATCGGCCGGACTACCCGACGGCGCCGTTCTTTGCCGTCTCGGTGATGGTTGGCACCTATCATATTTTTTCGGAATGGCTGTCGCTCGTCGTGAAGACGCGCAGCTCCCAAGCGGTCAAGCGGCTGCTTGATCTGCAGCCGGAGACCGCTCGCGTCGTGCGCAACGGCAAAGAAATCGTATTGCCGATCGAGGAAGTCCGCATTGGCGATCTCGTGCGCGTCCGGCCCGGCGAGCGCATTCCTGCCGACGGCGTCGTGGTCAGCGGACATTCTGGTGTCGACCAATCGCTGGTCACCGGCGAGTCGATCCCGGTCGAAAAAACGGAAGGCGCTACCGTGATCGGCGGTTCCATCAATGGCACCGGCACGCTGCTCGTGAAGATCGCGGCGGTTGGCGAGGGTAGTTTCCTCAATCAAGTGATCCGGCACGTGGAAGACGCGCGGGCGCTGAAGCCCGGCATTCTGCATCTCGTTGACCGGGTGCTGCGCATTTACACGCCCACCGTTCTCGTGGTGGCGGCACTTGCTGTCATCGGCTGGCTGGTCGGTTCATGGCTTGCCAGCGGGCATCCCGGCATCGAGCGGGCAGTCTTCGCCGGCCTTAGCGTGCTGGTGATGGGCTATCCCTGCGCGGTCGGCATTTCCGCGCCGCTCTCCATCGTGCGCGGCGCCGGCCAAGCCGCAGAGCGAGGCATCCTGATGCGCACCGGCGAGGCGTTCCAGGGCTTCCGCTTGGTGCAGCAGATCGTACTCGACAAGACCGGTACGTTGACGGAAGGACGCCCGGTCGTACGCGAGGTCAAAGCCTTTGGCGCGGCCGAATCTGAGCTACTCGCCCTTGCGGCGGCTGCCGAGGCCTCTTCAGAGCATCCGCTCGCCCAGGCAGTGGTCGCGGCTGCTTTCGAGCGCGGCGTGACACCCCCGGACGTCGAAAGCTTCAAGGCCTTGCCAGGCAAGGGCATCACTGCCCGGATCGGAGGTCGCGAGGTTATCGTCGGCAATCCGCGTTTCCTCGCGGATCAAGAGGTCGATCTCAGCCAACTCGGTACACGCGTCGAGGCTCTTGAGGCCAGCGGACTGACGGTGGTTGGAGTGGCGCGGGATAAGCAGGCGTTGGGCATCATAGCGCTCGGCGACACGCTCCGAGCCGACGCTGTCCAGGCTATCGGCACGCTGCGCCGGGAGGGCCTCAAAGCAATCCTTGTGACCGGTGACAATGAGCGAGCGGCGCGATGGGTGGCTCGCGGGATCGGGATCGAAGAGGTCCACGCCGGCACATTGCCGCAGGACAAGGCCGCGATCGTACGCCAGCTTCAAAACACCGGCCGAGTCGCCATGGTTGGTGATGGCATCAACGATGCCCCGGCCCTCATGCAGGCCGATGTCGGCATTGCCATGGGCGGCGGAACAGACATCGCGATCGAATCGGCCGATATCATTATCCTGTCGAATCGATTGAATGCGCTCGCGGAGGCCCGCGAAATCAGCAGCCGCAGCTACCGCAAGATGGTCCAGAACGTCATGCTCGCCTTCCTCTTCAATGGCGTTGGCATTCCGATCGCGGCGACTGGCCTGATCTTCCCCGTGTGGGCCATGGTGGCGATGGCGGTCAGCGTCACCGCGATCTTCTTCAATTCGCTTTGGGGGGCGCCGCGCCTGTTCTTCGACGCGATCCGCAGCGTCGGTCAGCCGATTGTGAATGTGCCGGCACCGCAATCGGTCTAGAGCCGCGCCCGATGGGCTTGACCCTGGAGTATACTCCAAGGTTCAGAAAGGGCCCCTTGGAGTACAAGTGCATGCTTACAATCGGCAAGTTGGCTGGCCTGACGAGCGTCAGCAACGACACCCTTCGCTATTATGAGCAGGAAGGCCTGATCAGCCCGGCGGGGAAGAGTCCTGCGGGGTATCGGCTGTACGACCGCGATTCTGCCCGGCGCATTCACTTCATCAAGCACGCCCAGCAGTGCGGGTTCACGCTGGCCGAAATCCGCGATCTTCTGGAGTTGCGCAGTCGCGACAAGGCCTGTTGCGGGGACGTTCGCACACGAGCCATCGAGAAGAAGCTGCAGATCGAAAGCAAGATTCGGGCGATGAGGGCAATGTCCAAGGCTCTCGATCAATTGATCGCCGAGTGTGCAAACGAGGGGCAGCCGGTGAAAGAATGCACGATCATCGCTGCGCTGGAACGGGCCAACGGTTCGAAGACGGTGCAGTGAGCTATGAAGGTTGAGATGTTCTATAGCCCAGGCTGCGCGGGCTGCGAGGATCGCCAGGCCGAGCTTCGCGCGGCGGCACAAGACGCGGTCAAGGACCTAGAGTGGCGGAACGTTAACGTCCTTGACAACATGGACACCGCTGTCGAGCTTGGTGTCATCACGCTGCCATCCGTTGTGATCGACGGCGAGGTCGTTTTCACCTCCCTGCCGACAAGAGTCCAACTCTGCAAAGAACTGGTCGAACGAAGCGGAGCGAGGAAGTGATGGACGCGGAGGCGCTGCGGACGGCCGTGGAGCACGCTGGCCTAGCTGCAGTCGGCGTGGCTTTCCTTGCAGGACTCGCGTTCAGCTTCAATCCAGTTGCTCTGGCCTCCATCCCGGTCTCACTTGCCTATGTGACCAAGGGCCGGGACAAGGGCCAAGCCCTGATTTTCGGTTCGCTGTTCATCCTGGGCATGATCCTCACCCATGTCGTTCTCGGCTTCATAGCGGGTCTTGGCGGCAAATGGGCCGCCGACGTTACCGGAAGAGGATGGGGGCTCGTTCTAGGACCTCTCTTGATTGTGCTTGGCCTCATGTGGGCCGGTTGGCTTCGCATTCCGCTGCCTTCGTTCGGCTTCCAGGCGACCCGTCCGACTGCTACGTGGGGCGCCTTTCTTCTCGGAATTCCGTTCGCGGTTGCCGTCTGTCCGGTGTGCACCCCTGCGCTGGTCGTGCTGCTTGGGGTTACGGTCGGACTCGGCTCGGTCGTGCTCGGCATCGTCCTGCTTTTTGCATTCGCCATCGGCCGGGCGATCCCCATCGCCCTAGGCGCCTTCGCAGTCGGTTGGCTTGAAAACCTGAAGATCTTTTCGCGATATCGGCGCGGCTTCGAAATTGTCGGCGGCCTCACACTCATTGTGATGGGGCTCTACATGCTGAACGCAGTTTATATTTGGATACCCGAGTTGGCGGTGTGAGCCTAAACCATGACGACCGAACAGCTCACGCGGGCTCAGGAACTGGCTCGCAACACCGCTGCCATCGGCAGCCTCATTGCGGCGGTCGCAACATCGGCGTGTTGCATGCCGCCCCTGGTTCTGTTCACGCTTGGCGCAAGCGGCGTCTAGATCGTCACTCTCGTGCGACTTGGAGATTGGACATCGAGAATGTCCAGCACCGGGCACTCGGGCGCCGTGGTGCCGGTGCATTGGGCGACGGTTTTTGTAAGCAAGCGTTCGAGCTTGCGGAGGTCTTTGATCTTGGCTCGGATGTCATCGAGATGGTTTGCGGCAATCTCCCGGACCTCGCGACAAGAGGCTTTTTGAGGGCCGCCTAGGCGCATCAAGGCGCGTATCTCGTCGAGCGAAAACCCTAACTCGCGCGAGCGCCGCACGAAGGCGAGGATACGCCGTTCGGCCGGACCGTACATCCGGCGCCCATTCTCGGCGCGCGAGGGGACGGGCAGCACCTTGATTTTCTCATAGTAGCGAATGGTCTCGATGTTCACTCCGGTAAGCTGCGACAGCTTGCCGATGGTGATCTCCTCCGCTCGCGCACCCGTGATCGCAGCCATGGGAAACCCCTTGATCCTGTAGTCGCTACGGGATGTAGCCTCGTTTGCATGACAATCAAGCAAGATCCTCAAGACCCTATTGCCGGCGGTTCAGGGCGCGGAACGACCCTGCTGGCGGCAGGCGGCCTTTTGAGTGCGGTCGCCGCCTCGTCCTGCTGCATCCTGCCTGTGGTTCTGTTCAGCCTCGGGATCAGCGGCGCCTGGATCGGCAACTTCACCCAGCTTGCGCCCTATCAACCCTATTTTCTCGCCGCCACGGTGGTATGTCTCGGAATTGGCTATTGGCTCGTTCATCGTGCATCGCAAAGGGCCTGCGTCGAGGGCGAAGCCTGCGGTCGTCCTTTGCCGAACCGGCTGGCCAAGACCGCGCTGGTCGTGGCCACGGTCCTCGTCGTTGCGGCGCTTGGTTTCGATTTCCTGGCGCCACTGCTTTTCGACTCATGAGTGAAAGGTTCCCCATGAACAAAGCGCTTATGTCCACGACATTCGCAGTTTGCCTGCTGGCGTCTTCCGCTGCGTTGGCTGCCGAGAAGACGGTTACGCTTGCGGTCAAGAATATGTATTGCGCGGCGTGTCCTCACACCGTCAAAGCAAGCCTGGAACGGGTGCCGGGCGTGGCCAAGGTCGCCGTGTCTTACAAGGACAAGACGGCCATCGTGACCTTCGATGATGAGAAAACTGGCGTGAACGCGCTGACTGCCGCCACCACCAATGCCGGCTATCCTTCCGCTCCCAAGGGTTAGCCCGAGCAATCCAAGCGGGTGCACCAGCCTCGACCTGCGCGGAGGGTGACGTATGGATTCATATGATCTCATCGTGATTGGTACTGGAACCGCGGCTCAGGTGGCTGCAAGCCGGGTCCGCAAAGCGGGACGGTCGGTGGCGGTGATCGACCATCGCCCATTTGGTGGCACCTGCGCCCTGCGCGGCTGCGATCCCAAGAGGATGATGGTCAGCGGCGCCGAGGCCATCGATCTCGCGCGCCGTATGCGAACTCGCGGCGTGATAGGAGACCTATCCATCGAATGGAAAGACCTGATCGCCTTCAGGCGATCCTTCACTGATCCCGTGCCGAAAAAGCGCGAGCAAGACTTCGCCAAGCAAGGCATCGATGCGTTTCATGGCCTGGCTCGCTTCGCCGGGCCCGATCGCATCGCGGTGGGTGATCACACCCTTCGAGGCCGTCACGTGTTGATTGCAAGCGGTGCCCGGCCGGCCCCTCTCGCTTTCCCCGGCGCCGGGCATCTCACCACGAGCGATGCCTTCATGGATCTTGCGGAACTGCCCGGGCGCATCGTGATGGTCGGCGGCGGCTACATTGCCGCTGAATTCTCGCACATAGCCGCGCGCGCAGGCGCCCGAGTGACGGTCCTGCAGCGCGCGGTACGGATGCTGCCGGCCTTCGACGCCGAACTGGTTGACTGGCTGATGGAGAAATTTGCCGAAATCGGCGTGGACGTACGCACTGGAAATGCGGTGACGGCGATCGAGCAGTGCGGCGATGAATACCGCGTGCATGTGCAGACGCCGCAGGGCGAAGCGATCGTGAACGCCGATCTCGTGGTACATGCAGCAGGCCGCGTTCCTGATCTGACAGAGCTCAATTTGTCGGCCGCGAATGTTGCCATCGCGGACGGGAGACTTGAACTCAACGACTTCTTGCAGAGTGTGTCCAACCCGATCGTCTATGCAGCGGGGGACGCCGCGGCAAAGGGCCCGCCGCTGACGCCCGTGTCGAGTCACGATGCCAAGGTGGCCGCGGCCAACATCCTGGAAGGCAATCGTCACAAGCCTGACTATCGGGGCGTCCCAAGCGTCGCATTCACACTGCCCCCGATCGCCGCGGTCGGGCTTTCCGAGAGCGCCGCCCGTATGCAGGCACCAAAATTGCGCGTGAAGTCCGCGAGCGTGCCAAATTGGTATACCGCCCGCCGTGTTGCCGAATCCGTCTACGGCTACAAGACGCTCGTCGACGAAGATAGCGATCGCATTCTCGGCGCACACCTCGTCGGACCGCACGCCGATGAAGTCATCAATCTATTCGCGCTTGCGATTCGGAACGATCTCACGATCGACGATCTCAAATCGACGATCTTCGGCTATCCGACCGGAGCCTCCGATATCGGCTACATGCTTTAGGAAGCGCCATGACCCGCGAATCCATCATCAACTGTCCGCACTGCGCTACTGCCAAGCTGGAAATCATGCCGACCGATGCTTGCCAGTTCTTTTATGACTGCACCGGTTGCGGGGCGAGGCTGCGGCCAAAGCCAGGCGATTGTTGCGTGTTTTGCTCCTACGGCTCTGTCCCGTGCCCGCCAATCCAAGCCGAGCGTTCAGGCAGGTCCGGTACGGCGCATTGTTGCGGGGGATAAAGCGATCACGTTGGAGCACGGTGTCGTGTTGCGCCAGTAATCCACATCTGCAAATCTCTCCGATCGGCTAGTCGCCAGTGTCGGCCAAGCCGGAAGTAGTGTGCAGTCGCCGGCTGGAATGATACCGAATACGATCAGCAAGGCCGCATAATTGGCTGGGCACTAACCTTGCGTCCCACACCGCACCGCTTCAACATCGATGGTAAACGCTTGCACACATGGTGTGCACTGGACACCCTGTTCTTCCCTGCCGTGATCGGCCGTCCGGCTCATCTCGAATCTCCCTGCGCGATCACCGGCATTCCCATCATGTTGACGGTCGATCCGGCAACCGGCGTCAGCGCGCTAGAGCCGTCGACCGCGGTCGTCGCTATGGTGACGCCGGAGCAGATGAACTCGGTCCGCACCGCCTTTTGCAATCCCGGTCGTTTCTTTGCTACGCCACTGCAGCGCGGGACTGGCAACACCTGCAGCCGGGAATGGAGGTGCTGAGTGTGGCCGATGCTCACCGAGGGAGCCGTCCACTGAGTGACATGCTTCTCGATGAGAGCGCGCCGTCAGTGAGCACGGTCAGTTTCATTCGGAATTGCTTACTCGCATCAATGAGACGGCGCCCAAGTCCTGGTCCGGGTGCACACATCGTGCTGCAAATAAACAGAAATTGGCGCGCCACCCAGAATAAAACTGCGAACTCTTATGTGCTTGAGATCGCCATCTAATTCCAGATCGCGCCGAAAGTAGTAAGTGATGGAGTAAGGCGAGGGAGCCGGGAACACGCCGTGCCCTCCTATCCGATCGAGCACGCCATGAAGACGCCGGAGCTTGCGGACGTGCAGCGCGCCGGCATCCTGGGCGACAACTCGGCCAAGCCGCTTAAGATCAGCTCGAGCCGACCCTGGGGCCAGCGTCGTCACGCTGGCGCCCAGCAGCTCCGGCGTCGTACCCTCGGATGACCGCCGTCTCACCGTGCTGCACCGGCGAGAGTGTGGACCGTCCTTGATCTATTTCGCAGCTGCCAGCCAGGCAGCCCGCGACCCCGTGGCTGTTCGGCGAGCGGAACCGTTCGGCATCGGAGGCGTTTTTTCGCACTGAGAAGAACGCCTTTGGCGCATGTGCTGATGCGAAACGACCGAACTGCGCTTACGCTTAAGTGTCCCGCGTGCAGTCGGGAGACGCCGCATCGGTTTCTTTACATCAAGAACGGCTGCGAAATCGTTCAATGTCGTGACTGCGGATTGGGACGCACCGAGGCATCGAGCTTCGATCCCCTCGCCTATTATGACGACGGCTACTTTTCCGGCCGTCAGTCCGACGGCTATGCCGATTATCGCGGCGCCGAACCCGTGCTACGGCGCGAGTTCGCCCGTACGGTCGAGTTCATCCGGCACCGCAAGCCACAGGGCTGCCTGCTCGAGATCGGTTGCGCCTACGGCTTTTTTCTCGATGAGGCCCGCCGCGCCGGATTTGAGGTGAGCGGCATCGAGCCGGCGGAAGCGGCTGCTGCCCATGCTGGCGATCTCGGCTTGAACGTCGTCTGCGGCCTGCTGAGCGAAGCGACTCTCAAGTCGCTTGGCACCTTGGATGTTATCGTCCTCCTCGATGTTATCGAGCATCTGCCCGACCCACAGGAAGCCCTCGCACTGTTCGCGGACCATCTCCGGCCGGGCGGAATCATCGTGCTGACGACCGGAGACTTCGGTTCCTTGGCGGCGCGGTTGACCGGCGCGCACTGGCGCCTGATGACGCCTCCGCAGCACCTGTGGTTCTTCAACCGCGACAGCATCGGGTCTCTCGCCCATTCGGTGGGCCTGCGCGTCGAAAGTTCCGATTACCCCTGGAAATTCGTGCCGTTCTCGCTGATCGCCTTCCAGGTCGGTCGCATGCTCGGCCGCAAGATCGCGGCCAGCCCGACCGGCAACCGGTTCGCTATTCCAGTGAACCTGTTCGACGCAATGCGCGTGGTCTTGAGCAAGGCGCCCCCATGTTCGGATCAGAGCCTCCCATGACAGAGCGCCTCAACCTCGGCCAGATCGCATTGCTCATCACCTACGCGACCGGCATGGCGGCGGGCCAGCTCCTGTTCAAGGCCGCCGCGCTGCGCGTCGGCGACGGCTATCCCTTGTCGAAGCGTGCGCTGCTGCTGTTGCAGAACGCACCGTTTATCAGCGCCATCGTGCTCTATGCTGCGCTGTCCGTCCTGTGGGTCTGGCTTTTGACATTCACGCCGCTGTCGCGCGCGTATCCGTTCGTGGCGGTCGCGTTTGCGCTGACGCCTGTCCTCGGCGCGCTGGTGTTCGCCGAACCGCTGTCTGCACGTCTTTTGGCAGGAATCGCAGTGATCGCCTGCGGTCTTGTACTTGTTGTGGGTTAACGAGAATGACCGGCCGGATTCGCAATCCCTGGGTCGTCGTCGCGGCGTACAATGAAGCGCCAGTGGTCGGCAGCGTCGTGTCCGGCATTCGCCACGCCGGATACGCGGTCGTCGTAGTCGATGACGGCTCCGCCGACCGCACCGGCGACGTCGCGTTGCTCGCAGGCGCGACCGTCCTTCGGCATCCGGTCAACCTCGGACAGGGCGCCGCGCTGCAGACCGGCATCGACTACGCCCTCGAGCAGCGTGCAGATGCGATCGTCACGTTCGACGCCGACGGCCAGCATTCCCCCATAGCCATCGCGGAACTGCTCGCGGCGATCGAGCAGCCCGGCATCGATTTCGCGCTCGGCAGCCGCTTTCTCACCGGTGCGACCGCAAATCTGCCGGTGTCGCGCCGCATGATGCTCAGCGCTGCGATCTGGTTCACGCGCGCCAGCACCGGACTGCCGGTCACCGATACCCACAATGGCCTTCGCGCGATGACCGCGCGCGGCGCGCGCGCGATCTACTTGCGACAGAACCGAATGGCGCACGCGTCCGAGATCCTGCACCAGATCGCGCAGAGCCGCCTGCGCTTTGTCGAGGTGCCGGTGAACATCGAGTACAGCGCCTATTCGCTGGCCAAGGGCCAACGCATCACCGATGCGATGGCCATCCTGATCGATCTGTTTGCGCGGAGGCTCTACCGATGATCGCGCAGCTGTTGCTGACGGCCCTTCTGGCCTTGGTTCTGATCTACGCCTGGTCGGCGCACCGGACGGTGCCGATCATCGGCCTGCTCGCGAGCGGCGCTGCGCTCGCCGGACTCTACTTTGTCTGGGTGCCGGCGCACGCCACAGCACTTGCGGCCTTCGCGGGAATCGGCCGCGGTGTCGACCTCATCGTCTACACCTGGGTCGTGATCAGCCTGCTCATCATGCTCAATTTGCATCTCAAGCTGCGGCGCCAGCTCGACATGATCACGCGGCTGGCGCGCGCCGTTGCGATCGATCGCGCCAAGAAGAGCCGACGAGAGGCAGTCCCTCCGCGAGGGCGTCGCCAGGTCATGTTGGGCCGAAAGACCGAGGCACCCCCGATCGAATCCCAGGCGAAAAAGTAGATGCGATGGCCAAGCCGTGCCGGGCCAAGTCGGGCCTGGACAAGTCGGGCTGGACAAGTCGTGCATTGACTTGGCGTCACTCGCCGAGCCCGCGCCGATTGGCGTAGATCCTGGCGAACGGGCGACCAAATCTCGTGACCTCATCAACCAGCACGGCACCCGTGCCGTCGGCACAAGGCCAGCGCTCGGTGGCGATCAGGTAGTCGGCCTTGTCCAGATGTGTTTCGGCAATCCAATTGCGAGGGAGCATCACGCCGGCCAGTTGCTCGCGCCAGGCCAGGCAGACCAGCACGCGCGGTGGATTGCCTGCGAACCGACCTTCGGCGTCAATTCTGTGCTCGAGGCGGCGCAGCGCCTCGGGAACCGCCATGCTCCAATAGTCAAGGTCGAATCGGCTGTAAGCGCCGGCGACGCCGCCTGCCAGACTGTTCATGGCGATGTATTCGAGCGGATGCAGGATGACGAGCGTCGCCACGATGGCGGCCGTGTACGCGCCCCCGAGGGCCACGGACACGATCGGGAAGCGTCGCAAGAAGGGCAAGAAGCTCGTGAGCCCGCGCGCCGCCACGATGGCGAGCATTGGGATCACGAACAATACGTGGCGGATACCGTCATAGAGCGTCGAGCCCTTCAGGATGAGCACCGCGATCGGCCCGAACGCCGCCACACCGACGACCAGCACCGCGCGCGACGCTGCGAGCTCGGCTGCAACCGGTCGCAGTCCGGCGATGCCGGACCTGTGCAGGGCGCCGAGCGCGGCGCGGATCCATGATGCTGCAGCACCGATCCAGACCGCCATGCCGAGCAACAGCAACACCAAAAAGCCCTCGGGCAAGCGCGCCAGGAGCTGTCCGGGGATGTACCAGGCGGGCACGTTCTCAGTGAACGTGCGCCGGCCCCAGTTCTGGAAATCGAACGAGGTATCGAGCGTCTCAAAGTGCCGATAGGCCTCCAGGAATTGTGTTGGCGGATTTCCGATCTGCAACCACGGCCAAAGCGCAATCGCCGTCAGCCAGGCGATGAGGATGACCAGCAACGTATGCAAGGCGATCCGGCGCAATTGGCCGTAGCCCGCGCGGCCATGGCGCAGCAGCGCCTCGAGCGCGCACAGGCTCATCGCGCCGACGAGGTAGGCGTGCGTGATCACCCCGCCGGTGCGCGTCGCGATGGCGAGGCCGGTGGCAAGGCCTGTCGCCAGGGTCAGACGCCAGCCCGGCACCGCCTGCCTGACCATCAGGACGATCAAGAGCGTCGACCAGCTCATGGCGAACAGGAACGGCACGTCGATCGGGGCGAAGAACAGGTTGCCGTACAGGTAACCGGTCAGCAGGCACAGGGTGAGCGCCATCAACCCGGCCCAGTACCCGACCGTGAGCCGCGCCAGCGGCACGACGGCGGCGAGCCCGGCGAGGCCGAACAGGAAGGTCATGGCGTGCCGGACCGTGAGCGGGTTCGCGAGCTCCAGCGATTGCACGGCCGCGACGAGGATCTGAAACCACGGCCCGTACATCCACAGATACTCTTCGACCGTCTCGAACTGAGACCGGTCCGCAAAGCCGCTCGTGTACCAGGCAAGCGCCTTGGGGCCGTACTCCTCTGTGTTGAATTCGTCAGTCGACACCCCGTAATCCGCAGCAGTCGCGAGCCCGATGATCAAGGCCACGCAGAGCACAAGGAGCACGAGCAGCGTCTCGGCATGGCGAGCAGCAAATACGAGGCCGAGTTTCGGCCTCGCAAACCCAGAGCCGTCGTCATCTATCCGTTCAACCGCCATGCATTGCCCTGCGATCGAGCGGCTGCACAAGGAATTCGGGCGCCCGATCGGTTTTTGCCATCGGCCGACATTGCCGCCTGCATCACAGGCGACATACCGCTCAACTGCTTAATCGCGAACGAACCGTCAGCGCACCTCAAGTGTTGTCCACGGCTGGGCTTTCATAACACGCCTGAAGGGAACTTTGTTCCGAGGGTCAAAATCGGGCCTCCCAAGGTTGACTGGCAATGGCGATCCTTATCACCGGAGGTGCCGGATACATCGGCAGCCACATGGCATACGAACTCGCTGATCGTGGCGAACAAGCTATTGTCATCGATGATTTCTCATCGGGCTTCGAAGCCGCAATACCCTCCGGCGTTCCGATCTTCGCCAGGGACATCGGCGATCAGCGGCGAGTGGCGCCGCTGATCGCGAAGTATGGGATTTCGGAGATCATTCATTTTGCGGCTTCGGCAGTTGTTGCGGAGTCGGTTGCCGATCCGCTTCGATACTATCGCAACAACACCGCAAATTCACGAAGCCTGATCGAGCTCGCAATCAGGAGCGGGGTGCAGCGTTTCATCCTTTCCTCGACGGCTGCGGTGTACGGGAATCCGCCGGCAAATCCTGTCACGGAAGAAACCCCCGTCGCGCCCGTGTCACCTTACGGCTCATCCAAGTTGATGGCCGAAATGATGCTGCGTGATGCTGCGCGCGCTCACGGCCTACGCTACGTCATCTTGAGGTATTTCAACGTAGCAGGCGCCGATCCCGCTCTGCGCACTGGACAGGCAACGCGAGGGGCAACGCATCTAATCAAGGTTGCAGCGGAGACCGCCGTGGGTCTACGAGAGAAGATCCAGGTTTTCGGCACCGATTATCCCACGCCCGACGGCACCTGCATTCGCGACTATATCCACGTGAGCGACCTCGTAAACGCTCATTGCCGCGCGCTTTCATATCTGCGCGATGATGGGACGTCCCTGACGCTAAATTGCGGCTACGGCCGCGGCTTTTCGGTCTTGCAGGTAATCGACGCCATGCGGCACGAGTCCGGAAACGACTTTCCCGTCGAACTCGTCGCCCGCCGGCCTGGCGATCCGGCGGAGGTCGTGGCGTCGGCGGAGCGGATGCGCAATCTGCTCGGCTGGCAGCCCCAATGGGATGATCTGTCCCTGATCGTCCGCCATGCGCTTGCCTGGGAACGCAAACGATTGGCACAAAGTAATGCAAGGCCTCCCTCCAGAGCGTCCCAGCCGGTCCCACTCCGTCCCATCGTCGGCAAGGTGAGAGGGGACAAGCGTCTGCCGCCCGGAAGTTCAACACTCGTTCAAGAACAGAGGACGCGACGGCGATGAGCCTGATGATGGAAACCGTGCCCATGGCTATGCTCATTTTCCGCCTGCCCGGGGATTCGGAACGCCGTTGCCGGCCGCTACGAACCGGACTCCGCGTTCCCTATCTCACGCTCCAAAGCCGATTTTCCCTCGAGCGCTGACGCTCGGCGGGCTAAACTAAATAGCCCGGACGGATGCGAATTGAGGCCGCCAAATCACAAAATTCCGCTGCTGCAATCTGGGGTAAGCATTAGCTGAAAGCGACATTGCGCTGCCTGACGGGGGCGGCATCGTACAATGTCGTAGAATTTCGCGGAATGTCGCAGCCTGGTTGGCGCGCCACGGCCGATGAAGATGGGCACTATTGCTTCGCCGTGGCGCTATGATGCCGCAATCCGCCACGCGCTCCAACCGACAAAGCTGCGACGGCCTGCGATCTTGCACTACGCCGCGCGGACGGCGGCCTTCCCGATTCGGCCGGGTGGTACAACGGTTAGTGACGGGTGAGAAGACCTGTCTCGGACAGCTAAACGAATGCCAATCCGGCTGCGATTAGCACCGCTAATCCCAAGGTGACATTTAGCAGGCGTTCGCTATTTGGCGACAGCATCAGTCCTTGCAGAATGGCCCCCAAGTAGAGCCAAACGATGTCTACCACGATCATCACCGCTATCAGCAAAATCCATTTGGTGAAAGCATCCTGCTGCGTGCTACCTTTAATCAAAGTGTACGATGCGAGCAGAGATGCGAATGCCAAATAGGCTTTCGGATTTGTCATACCCAAGAGAAATCCCGCCGCAGGTGATGCGTGCGCGCCATTGCTTGTCCGGGCAGCTTCTCCAACCGGTGACGACGCAATTTTGTAGGCGAGATAGACGAGATAAATCGTGGCGGATATAGTCATCCCGCGTAGCGCGGACGGGAATGCTGCCAATAACGAAAAAAGTCCCGCGGCCGTAATGCCGGCAGCCATTGCCAGACCCAATTGAAGCCCCAGGAAGTAGGGCAGCCCACCAACAAGGCCTCGGGCGCGACCGACCGCGACAAGGGCCGCAATCGCAGGCCCAGGCGATCCAAGCAATCCGATCGCCGCAATCAAAAATAGGCCGAGTGCGACCCTGTCCATCGCGAAGCTCCCCTCCGAGACCGTCCTCGGCTGAGGACTAACCGGCTTGTCTCCAGTGGAGGAGCTAATTATCCATATAGGTCTTATTGATTTTTCTAATTGAGGGGATCGTATGGACGACATCGACGTGAGTCTGCTGCGCTCATTCGTGGCCGTAGCTGAGACGGGTCGCATGACGACGGCGGCAAAGGTCGTGAACCGGAGCCAGGGCGCGGTCAGTCAGCAGATCAAGCGGCTGGAAGATTTGTTCCGCACGCCTCTTTTCGAGCGGCACGCCGCTGCGGTGCGGCTAACGCGCAGCGGGGAGCGGTTGATGGTTGCCGCCCATCGTATCATCGCGCTGAACGACGAAGTAATGAGCCAAATGCTGGCCGTCGAGTTCGCAGGCGAAGTGCGGCTCGGCGTGCCCCATGACGTGGTCGGCATGCTGATGCCACCCATTCTGCGACTCTTTCGACAGGATCATCCGAACGTCCTAGTCACACTTGTCAGCGATACGAGCCGTGCTTTGAAGCAGAGCCTCGTCGAGGGCGACGTCGATCTGACGCTGCTGACCGAGCCGCAACCCGGCGAGCGCGATCTTCTGCTGCTTTCTGACCGGCTGGTTTGGGTTGGTGCAAAAGGCGGCGACGCCCATAACCGCCGTCCATTGCCGATTGCCCTCGGGCAGGAAAGCTGCGGCTTCCGCGCGTCGGCCGTACAGGCGCTGACCAAGGCAAAGATCGAATGGAGGGCGATATGTCAGGTGGGCAGCCTAGAGCCGGTCTTCGCCACGCTCGAAGCGGATATGGCAATTGCGCCATTTCTGTCGAAGACGGTCCCTGAACGCCTTGCTGTGTTTAGCGGTTCTCATTTGCCGAAGCTGCCGAGGCAGTTCGTCAATATGAGACTTCCCTCGACGGGCGTCGGTGCTCTCACTACAGAACTCGCGCGATATATTCGCGAGGGTTTTCACAAGCGTCATGGCTAAAGAGACTGCCGCCCGTAATCGGTCTGCGCCGGGAGTTGCGGCGGCCGCGCAAGTGGCCTGCGCGATGAATAACCCGCACACTGCGCGCCTTGAGCAACGCGGGAGGCGCGCGATGGACTACTTCTGTGGCCTGGATGTCGGCATGGACGAGACGGCAATCTGCGTGGTGGACGGCAGCGGCAAGGTCGCGCTGGAGGTCGCGGTGGTGACCGATCCGGACGCGATCAAGGCGGCGCTCACGCCGTATCGTGGCCGCTTGCGGCGGCTCGGCCACGAGGCGGGGTCGCTGTCGCCCTGGCTGCACCCGGAACTGTTAAAGCTCGGCTTGCCGGCGGTCTGCCTGGAAACCTTCCACGTCCGCGCGGCGCTGAAGGCGCAGCGCAACAAGACCGACCGGACGGACGCGCTCGGCCTGGCGCATTTGATGCGCACCGGTTGGTTCCGCAAGGCGCATATCAAGAGCGAAGCCTGCTACCGGCTGCGGCTGCTCTTGACGCACCGGCGCAATCTGAAGCGCAAGTTTTTGGATCTGGAGAACGCGATCCGGCACTCGCTGAAGGTGTTTGGCATTCGCCTCAGCCATGTCGGCCGCGGCGGCTTTGCGCAAGTCGTACGCGAGGCGGTGGCGGGCGATGCGCTGGTCAGCGAGTTGATCGACGCCATGCTGAATGCGCGCGCCGCGCTGTGGAAGGAGTACTGCCGGCTGCACGATCTCGTGGTCAAGCTGGTGGCGAGCCATGAACTGTGCCGGCGCTTCATGCAGATCCCTGGCGTCGGCCCGGTGGCAGCGCTGAGCTTCATGACGGCGATCGACGACCCCGCACGCTTCAAGCGGTCGCGCGATGTGGCGGCCTATTTTGGCTTGACCTCGCGGCGTTGGCAGTCCGGCTCCTCGATCGACGTCAAGGGGCGGATCAGTAAGGCGGGCGATGGCGACGTGCGGCGGGCGCTTTATGAGGCGGCCTCCGCGTTGCTGACCCGCTTCAAGCGCAAGGACAAGGTCAAGACCTGGGGGCTTGCGATCGCCAAGCGCACGAGCCACCGCAAGGCGACCGTTGCGGTGGCACGCAAGCTCGCGGTGATCATGCATGCGATGTGGGTCGATGGCACGTTTTATTGCGGCGATCCGGCGGCCTCGCAGGCGGACGTGCGGGCACGTGCCGCCGTCAAGGAGCGCAAGCTGCTCGGAGCCCATGCATGACCAACCCGAGCCGATTGCAGATCAATGACCCGATGACCGCAAGGCTTTGAACACGGAGCTCCGCCACAAGCGGAAGAGACCTGGTGCAGATCAACGACGACGGAACGCACGCTATCTTGCCTGTGGCCACGCACGTGACGTGCGATGTGGACCACGCCGGACTGCCTGTGATGTGGCTCCGTCATGCCGATGGAAAGATGCGCCGCGACGGCGTCCGCGCTGCCTTGCTGCAGCGAGATTATGCCGTCGCTGAGCGCGGAAGAGTGCACGGCGCACCGGGACTCGTGGCTGTGGTGGCGCAGCGCGTTCAAGCGTGGCGCAGCGGGCCTTGTCGCAAGCGAGAAAGGAAGCGAGAATGGGTGAGATCAGAGAGACGACACGACCGATTAAGAGGGCAAGATAAAAGCGAGCGCCGCCCGCTCGCCTCGCCGGAGTTGCAAGTGTCTGTCTGCACATTGGTTTTTGAGATGGCGCATGGCTGGCACGGAAAGAGGCCGTGCTGGCGCCTCAAACAGAAAAGGGATCAGCGTCAAAGCTCCGAGCGCCAGCCAGCGTACCCTGTCGTGCCGAAGGGCTGGGTAGGTCAATCTAAGCCATAATCGCTCGGTCGAGCGCTGCCGTCCCGGCGTCAGCCCGTCAAGGCTCGCGCTCCGCGCGACCGGCTCCGCCGGCTTACGGCCTTGACCGGCTGCTGACGAGCCGGTTCTCGGCTGCCAAGCGATCATGGCTTGCCGTGTGCGAGAGCATCCGCACCAGCGTCGAAACGAGCAACCTAGATCGACGGGGGAATGACAATTGCTGATCAACTTAGCCGCCACAGGGTATCGAAAGCGTTGCAACAGCAGCGCATTGCCAAGAATGACAAGTTGCGCCGGATACTCGCAATGTTTGCCGCGTTGTTGGAATTTGCTGGTGTTTCCTGCCCGAACCGACCGCGCACCTTGCGCGTTTTTATCCTGCCCTAAGCGGCTGGACTCTGTCGCAGTACCCCAGAGTAACGTGGCGTAGACATCGGCCGTTCAGTGAAGTGGCCAGGCTTGCCACAGTGGCGCCATGGCTCACCCTCACAAATCGCAGCGACGGCGTCCGCCGGACAGCGTACCAATTGACGATCTCTACGACTATGTGCGGGCGCCCGCGCGTCCTGACCGCGCTTCGGTGACATGGGCGGTGACGGACGACTGGCCGAAGGACGTGCCGGTGACCGAAACCGAGATTGATGTCTTCGAAGCCTGGTTCGGTGATCTGTTCGACGAGTTGTTTGGGAAAGGCTGAGGGGACATCACCATGGCTGCAACGGTTCGGGCGGCGCTCTACTTGCGGGTCTCAACAGGACGGCAGGCCGACAGCGATCTCTCCATCCCGGATCAGCGCCGCCAGGCGAAGGGCTATTGCGCATCGCGTGGGTGGGAGATTGTCGCCGACTATGTCGAGCCGGGCGCGTCCGCGACCGACGATCGGCGGCCGGAGTTCCAGCGCATGATTGACGCGGCGACGATCAAGCCGCCGGCATTCGATGTGATCCTCGTCCACAGCTTCAGCCGCTTCTTCCGCGACCAATTCCAGCTTGAGTTTTATGTCCGCCGGCTTGCCAAGAACGGTGTGCGTCTGGTGTCGATCACCCAGGAGCTCGGCGACGACCCGATGAGCAACATGATCCGCCAGATCATGGCGCTGTTCGACGAATACCAGTCCAAGGAGAACGCCAAGCATACGCTGCGGGCGATGAAGGAGAACGCGCGCCAGGGCTTCTGGAACGGCGCGCTGCCGCCGATCGGCTACCGCGTCGTCGAAGCCGCCGAGCAGCGCGGCCACCGCACCAAGAAGACACTGGAGATCGATCCGATCCAGGCCGAGACCGTGCGGCTGATCTATCGCCTGGCGCGCGAAGGAAACGGCTCATCCGGATCGATGGGCGTCAAATCGATTGCCAAGCATCTGAACGAGTCTGGCATTCGAACGCGCGATGGTGGACGCTGGGGCGTCGATGCCGTGCACAAGGTACTGACGCGAACGACGTATATCGGCCGCCACCGCTTCAACACCAAATTTTGGAAAACCCGCGAGCGCAAACCGGACACTGAAGTGGTCGAGATGGCGGTACCGCCGATCATCGAGGTCGCAGAGTTCGAGGCTGTGCAGACGCTGCTCAAGGCACGTAGCCCCGCAAGGAACGCGCCGCGTGTCGTCAGCGGACCGACCCTCCTTACCGGCATCTGCTTCTGCGCCACCTGCGGCGGGGCGATGACACTGAGGACCGGGAAGAGTGGGCGGTACAGGTACTACACGTGCTCGACCAAGGCGCGGCAGGGCGAGACTGGCTGCACGGGCCGTACCGTTCCGATGGAGAAGCTCGACAGCGCGGTGGCCGAGCATATCGAGCAACGCCTATTGCAACCCAAGCGTCTCGAGGAAGTCCTATCGGCCGTCCTTCATCGCCGGAAGGAGCGCGCCGAGCGCCGAACGACGCATATCGCCGAATTGCGCAAGCGTGCGACTGAGGCAGAAGCCAAACTCAAGCGGCTGTACGACGCCATTGAAAATGGGATCGCTGACGTGTCGGACCCGATGCTCAAGGAGCGCGTGACCGAGTTGAAGTCCATCCGCGACCAGGCCCGCGCCGACGCAGAGCGGGCCGAGGGCGCGCTCGATCGAGCCGGACCAAGCATCACACCGCAGACGCTGAAGACCTTCGCCGGCCAGGCCCGCAGGCGGATGCGGACCGGGGCGGGCGGCTACCGCCGCGACCACCTCCGAGCGCTGGCCCAACGGGTGGAAGTCGACGCGAAAGAGGTTCGCATCATGGGATCGAAAAGCGTGCTCCTGCGCACGCTCGTCGCCGCTTCCGGCGTAAAATCGGCAGGTTTTGGAGTGCCCAGTTTTGTACCGAACTGGCGCACCCGACACGATTCGAACGTGTGACCTTTGCCTTCGGAGGGCAACGCTCTATCCAGCTGAGCTACGGGTGCAGTGACCGCTCATTTAGCCGATTGGCGAGGGGCGGGCAACCGCTTCTCGCTGCCTCCATCTAGGCCGATTTGCGCGGCGGGAGCCGGAACCTCCGGCGTTTTGCGGTCGAGCCTGACGAACTCGGCCCAAGACTCGTTCGGGCGGCCCCCGAGCAGCCGGTCGGGGCCGCCATCGCTCTCACCGGGGATGTGGCTTGCGACGCTGAGAGTGACGTGATCACCGGCGTCCTCGCCGCCGTCGGCGATCCTGACCACAGTGGCGACCCGCGGGCCCTGGCGGTTCGACATCCTTAGGCCACCGCTGCCACCGCGACGGCACCCGGACCAAACAGCTTGCGCACCTCAGTCGCCGCCTTCGGTGCGCTGAACAGATAACCCTGCATCTCGGTGCAGCCGAGCATGCGCAGGATCTCGCGCTGCGCCTCGGTCTCGACGCCCTCGGCCACCGTGGTCATGTTGCTGGCAGAGGCGATGTTCACCACTGCCTGCACGATGACGGGCGCCCCGCTCGCGTCCGCGATGTCGGCGACGAAGCAGCGGTCGATCTTGATCTTGTCGAACGGGAAGCGCTTCAGATAGCTCAGCGAGGAATAGCCGGTGCCGAAATCGTCGAGCGCGATGCGCACGCCGATCGAGCGGAGCTGGTGCAGGATCGAGAGCGCCGCCTCGTCGTCGCGGATCAGCACGGCCTCGGTGATCTCGAGTTCGAGCCGGCGCGGGTCTAATCCGGAGGAGGCGAGCGCGCCCGCGATCTTCAGCGCCAGCGTATCGCATTTGAGCTGCACCGGCGAGACGTTGACCGCGAGCCGCACATGGGCAGGCCAGGACGCGGCTTCGGCGCAGGCGGTGCGCAGCACCCAGTCGCCGATCTCGGTGATCAGGCCGGTATCCTCGGCAATCGGAATGAACTCGGCCGGCGAGACCATGCCGCGTTCGGGATGCCGCCAGCGCAGCAGCGCCTCGCAGCCGGAGACCGCGCCGGTGCGCAGATTGACCAGCGGCTGGTAATTGAGCTCGAAGCCGCCGTCGACCATGGCCTGGCGCAGATCCTGCTCCATGGTGAGGCGCGCCTTGGCGCTCGCATCCATGGCGGGCACGAAGAAGCGATATGTGCGGCGCCCTTCCGCCTTGGCGCCGTACATCGCGAGGTCGGCATTCTTGATGAGCTGATCGAGATCGGTGCCGTCCTGCGGCGCAAGCGCGATGCCGATGCTGGCATCGGTCGAGAGCTGGTGGCCGAGGCAATGATAGGGCCGGCGGATCGCCTCGTGGATGCGGGTCACGAACGACACCACGTCGGCGGAGGACTGCACCTTGGTCTGGATCACGGCGAATTCGTCGCCGCCGAGCCGTGCGATCAGATCGCCGTCCTGGAGGCAGGCGCGAATGCGCCCTGCGATTGCCTTCAACAGCTCGTCGCCGACATGGTGGCCGAGCGAATCGTTGATGCCCTTGAACTCGTCGACGTCGATGTAGAGCAGCGCGAATTGCTCGCCGTCGGCGACCTTCTCCAGCTCGCGTTCGATCTGTTCGCGGAACAGCGCGCGGTTGGGCAGGTCGGTCAGCGCATCGTAGTGCGCCATATGCGCGATCTTCTCGTCGGCCTTTCGCTGCTCTGTGATGTCCTCGATGACGTTGATGATGTAGCGCGGCTCGCCCGCCTTGTCGCGGATGCCGATGCGTTTCGAGATGGTGTGACGCTGGCCGTCGGTCCGCGTCTTCCAGGTCTGCTCCTTGAGCAACAGTCGATTGGGCGATCGCAGCAGGGCGTCATCATCGCGGGTGACGATATCGGCGTCCGCTGTCGGCAGGATGTCGGCAGCGGTCTTGCCGACGATAGTGTCGCCCGATTCCCTGAAGATTTCCTCGGCAATCCGGTTGACCAGCAGATATTGCCGTGTGCGGGCGTCCTTCACGGTGATCTGCGAGGGGATGTGGTCGATGATCTCACGCAGGAACGTGTAGTTGCGGTCGCGCTCCTGCTCCAGGTTGCGCCGCTCGGTGATTTCCTCGATGGTGGCGACCCACCCGCCCTGCGCGAGCGGGGTGTTGATGACCTGAAAGGCGCGGCCGTTGGGCAGTTGATGGATCCTCGTCGAGACCGTGCCTTCGGCGACGATCCTCATGACGTCGGCGCAAAACGCCTCGACGTCGCCGTCGAACGCTCCACGCTCCTTGCGATGGTACATCGCTTCATGGATGTGGCAGCCGGGCTTGATGACGTCGGTCGACAGGCCGAACATGTCGGCATAGCGGCGGTTGCAGGTGACGATATATCCGGCGGCATCGTACAGTATCAGCCCTTGCGACATGTTGTTCAGGGCGGTGTCGAGCCGCAGCCGCTCCGCTTCCAGCCGCTCCTGGGCCTCGCGGTTCTGCCGGTTGATCTGGCGAATGATCAGATAGAGGATCAGCGCAATCACCGCCGCCGACACGGTCGCCGTGGTGACCATGAAGCCGGTCTGCTGCCGCCAGTCCGCAAGCGCAGCCGCCGTGGTGTTGGTCGCAACGATGACGAGAGGGAAGTGATTCAGCGACGCCGCCGAGCCCAGCCGCTCCTCGCCATCGACGGGGCTCTTGACGCGAAGCGTGTGCTGACCGCCCTTGGTCAGCACCTCACGCATCAGGGGCGCATTCTTGAAGCTTCTGCCGATCAGCCCCTCGACGTGCGGGTAGCGCGCCAGCATCTTGCCCTCGCGGTCGAACAGCGAGATGGCGGCGCCATCGGCGAGCGCCACCGAGGCGAAATAGCGTTGATAGCTGTCGGGGTCGATCCGGCGGACCATGGCGCCGAAGAAGGTGCCGTCCGGCGCGCTCAGCCGGCGCGCCACGATCGTGGTCCATTTGCCGAGGATGAAGCTGCGCACGGATTCCAGCAGCACCGGCTCGGCAAGCGGATTCGACTTGAAGGTCTGGAAGTAGGCGCGCGAGGAGACGTTGATCTTGGGCAGCTTCTGGGCCCGCGACCAGTTGATCAGCTCGCCGTCGGCGTCGTAGATCGCGATGTCGCCGAGATAGGAGACGGCGCCGACCTTGCTGCGCAGCATCTGGTTCGCGGCAGGTCCGGACATCCGCTCGCGGAACATTTCGGGCGAGGTGATCTCCGGCAGATGCATCTGCCCGATCAGATCGGCCGCGGTGAGGTCGGAGTCTTCGAACTGCTGATCGAAATGGCGCGCGATCAACTTGACGGTGTTTTCCAGCTCGCGCTCGCGATTGGTCAGCGTACGCTCGCGAAATTCGCCGACCGCCATGGCGGTCACGGCGAAGATGCCGGCCACGAGCAATGCGCCGGACAGAGTCAGCCACAGCACCGGGCCGCGCCGCATGGCAGCGTCCCAGCCGGCCTTTGCGGCCCGGAACATCGCGGTTGCCATTCTGGAAAAAACTTGGCGCATTCCCCCTCCCTGAGGGAACACGAATACACCGCACAAATGGCCCAAACCTTAGGAAAGCCGGTTACCCAAGGCTTAACCCGGTTGCGCCGCCGCGTTGGCGTGCAGCTCAGCGGGAATTTTATCGCGTTGCCCGCAGGTTGCACGGCGCGTCCGACAAGCGCTGCGTTGCATCATTAATCGCAGCTTAATGCGAGGCGCCCGCGCCCTTGCCGCCGCCGCCCGTGCGCAGCCGCCCCACCACGCCGGTCGGGAAGAAGTAGACGCTCGCAATGAACAGCAGACCAAGCCACAGCAGCCAGCGGTCCGGATGCAGGAGCCCCGGCAGCAGCGGCAGGCCGGCCTCCGTCGCTGCCTTGGAGGCAACGCCCATCAGCGACTGCAGATAGTTCTGGGCGAGGATGAAGATCGTGGCGCCGATGATCGCGCCGTAGATCGTGCCCATGCCGCCGATCACCACCATCAGGAGGATGTCCAGCATGATCGAGAAGCTGAGCGAGGTGTCGGGCCCGGCATAGCGCAGCCAGAGCGCATTCAGAATGCCGGCGCTGGCGGCGACCAAGGCGGCCAGGCAATTGGCGTAGGTGAGATGGAAGACGGTGCGGAAGCCGAGCGCCTCGGCGCGGAAGCGGTTTTCGCGGATCGCCTGCAGCACGCGCCCGAACGGCGAGTTCACCACCCGCAACAGGCCGAGGATCATCAGCGCCGAGACGGCGAAGACGAGATAGTAGGTCAGGGTGCGGCCGTTGATCTCGAAGCCCAGGAGATTTTTGGAGATCAGCACCGTGCCGGGCCGAAGCAGTTCGGGCAGTTGAAAGCTGCGGCCATCCTCGCCCCCGGTCAGCCAGGAGAGCTGCGAGGCCAGCACCTGGAAGGCGGAGGCGACCGCCAGCGTGATCATGGCAAAGAAGATCGCCGCCACCCGCAGCGAGAACAAGCCGATGGCGAGCGCGAGCAGCGCCGCGAGCGGCAGGCCGACGGCGATGCCGGTTGCGACCGCGGCCCAATTCGGGCCGATCGCGTACAGCGCGATCGCGATCGCGTAGCTGCCGATGCCGTAGAACATGGTATGAGCGAACGACACCGAGCCGGTATAGCCGAGCAGGAGGTCGTAGGAGGCAACGAGCGCGGCGAAGACGCAGATCTTGGCCGCGACGTTCAGCGCCTTGGCGCCGGGAAACAGGAAGGGCGTCGCCGCCAGCGCCAGGATGATGACGACGAGAATGAGGGTGAGCACGCGGCTCTTCGGCGGATCGCCTGACAAAATCATCATCGGCTGGTCACCGCATAGAGGCCGCGCGGCTGCCACATCAGGATGGCGACCATCAGCAGGATGTTGGAGACGAGAGCGAGCTTCGGCACCAGGAAGCCGCCGTAATTGGCGACCATCGCCACCAGGATCGCGCCGATGAAGCAGCCGCCGATCGATCCCAGGCCGCCGATGATGACGACGATGAAGATCAACACGGTGAGGTCGTCGCTCATGGAGGCATGGACCTGCTCGCGATACAGCGCCCACATCACCCCGCCGAGGCCGGCAAGCGCCGATCCCGTCATGAACACGCCGAGGAACAGGCGGCGGATGCGGTAGCCGAGCGCCTCGACCATCTCGCGATTTTCGACGCCGGCGCGAATCAGGAGGCCGAGCTTGGTGCGGTTGAGCACGAGCTGGATCGCGATGAAGACAATGAGGCCGATCAGCGTGGCGAGCACGCGGTACTTCGCGATCGCGACGTCGCCGATGACGAACGAGCCGCGCAGCGAGGCCGGCAGCGGCAGCGGGATGATCTGCGGCCCCCACAGCGCATAGAGCGTCTGCTCTGCGACGATCAGGCCACCCGTCGTCATCAGGATCTGCTTCAGGTGCTGGCCGTAGACGGGCAGGATCAGCACGCGTTCGACGATCAGGCCGAGCGCACCGGAGACGGCCATCGAGAGCAGCGCCGCCGGTGCCACTACGGCGAGGTTCATCCAGAGCGAGTCGGCCTGCATGGAGGCCGCGAAGGGCGCCAGCACCAGCGTCGCGATATAGGCGCCGACCGCGATGAAGGCGCCGTGGCCGAAGTTGAGCACGTCCATCAGCCCGAACACCAGCGTCAGGCCTGACGCCATGATGAAGATCATCATGCCCATGGCGAGGCTCGCAGCCGTTAGCGTCAGCCAGGAGCTGGTCGAGCCGATGAATGGGATCACCGCCAGCGCCAGTGCGATCGGCAACAGGATCGGCGCGAGATCGCGCTTCGGCTTCGGCAGCGGGTCGGTTGCGGCAAGTTCGGTCACTGATGCGCCTCCAGGCTCAGGCCGAGCAGCCGCTCCTGCAGCGGCACGTCGGCGGCCAGCACCGCCATCTCGCCGCGGTGCACGATGGTGCCGTTGTCCATGACCAGCACGCTGTCGCCGAGCTCGCAGGCGGCGAAGAAATTCTGTTCCACGAGGAGAATGGTGGCGCCCTTGCGCTTGATCTCCTTCAGGCACTCGATCAGCGCCATGACGATGGCGGGCGCCAGCCCCTTGGTCGGCTCGTCGATCAGGAGCAGCTTGCGCGGCTCGATGATGGCGCGCGCGATCGACAGCATCTGCTTCTGTCCGCCGGAGAGGCCGCCGGCGCGCGACAGCCAGAACCGGCGCAGCGCCGGGAAGAAGCCGAAGATCCAGTCGAGCTGGCTGTCGTCGAGCGGCGCGTCGCGTGCCGCCAGCACGAGATTTTCTTTCACGGTGAGATCGGAGAACACCGCCATGCTCTCCGGCACGTAGCCGACGCCGCGCCGCGCGATATCGGGCGTGGCGCAGCCCTCGATGCGCTCGCCGGCCAGCACGATCTGGCCGCTGGAAGCCTGCCACAGGCCCATGATGGTGCGCAGCGTCGTGGTCTTGCCGGCGCCGTTGCGGCCGAGCAGCATGGTGGTCTGCCCCTGCGGGACCGCAAGATCGATGCCCTGGAGGATGTGATAGCGGCCGATATGGGTGTGCACGCCGGACAGCGTCAGAAGGTCGGTCATGGGGCGCTTCCTGACGTCGCGTTCTTGGGGGGAACGCCGAGATAGGCTTCCTGCACGATCGGCGAGGCGATCACCTCGGCCGGCGGGCCGTCGGCGACGAGCTGGCCGTTATGCAGCACGATGATGCGGTCGGACAGCGAGCGCACCACGTCCATCTTGTGCTCGACCAAGAGGATGATCTTGCTCTTGTCCTCTTTGAGCTGCGCGATCAGGTTGAGGACGACCGGCACCTCGTCGATGCTCATGCCGGCGGTCGGTTCGTCGAACATGAAGACCTTCGGCCCCAGCGCGATCATCAGCGCGACTTCGAGCTTGCGCTGGTCGCCATGCGATAGCGCGGTCGCCGGCACGCCGCGCCGGTTGCCGAGCGCAACCTGGTCGAGGATGGCGTCGGCGCGCGCGATCAGGTCGCGCCGCACCATCCAGGGCCGCAGCAGGTCGTAATGGGCGCCGCTCGCCGCCTGCACCGCGAGGCGGACGTTCTCTTCCACCGTCAGGTTCGGGAAGAGGTTGGTGAGCTGGAAGGCGCGCCCGAGGCCTGCACGGGTGCGTAAGGGTGCGGAATGCGCGGTGATGTCGGTGCCGTCGAACAGGATGCTGCCGCTTGAGGCGCGGAGCTGGCCCGAGATCAGGTTGAAATAGGTGGTCTTGCCGGCGCCGTTCGGCCCGACGATGGCGGTGAGCTCGCCCGGGCGAAACGTGCAGCTCACATTGTTGACTGCGACATGGCCGCCGAAGCGAATGGTGAGATCGCGGGTCTCTAGCGTCAGGGCCATTTGGGAAGCTCTTGGCATTCTCGAAGCCTCCTCTCCCCGCGCACGCGGGGAGAGGAGAGGGCATCTCACCGCTTGTTGCGGACGGGAACGTTCATGTCCTCGATCTTCAGCTCGCGCACCGGCTCGAGCACGGCCCAGGCGACGTTCGGATCGACCTTGACCTTGAAGTGATACATGCTCTGGAGTGCCTGATGGTCTTCTTTCCGGAACACCATCTTGCCCTTGGGCGTGTCGAACTCCAGGCCTTCCATCGCGGTGATCAGCTTCTCGGTGTCGGTCGACTTCGCCTTGGTGACGGCGGCGACGACGGACATCGCTGCCGCGAAGCCGCCCGCGGTGAAGAAGTCCGGCGGCGCGTTGAAGCGCTTCTGGTGCTCGGCGACCAGCCAGTCGTTCACCGGGTTCTTCGGGATGTCATAGTAGTAATAGGTCGCGCCTTCCATGCCGGGCAGGCCTTTGTAGGCCGCCAGCGCCGGCAGGATGTTGCCGCCGGTGGAGAGCTCGATGCCGTAGCGCTTCGGATCCATGTCCTGGAGCTTTGCCAGCGGATTGCCGGCGCCGGCCCAGATCACCCAGATCACCTTGCGGCCGGGCTTGTCCTTCAGCGCATCGAACAGGCGCTGGCCGACGGCGGTGAAGTCGGTGGTGTTGGTCGGCGCATATTCTTCCGCAGCGAGCGTTGCGCCGGTCTTGGCGAGCGCCTCCTTGAAGGCGGCGACGCCGTCGCGGCCGAAGGCGTAGTCCTGCGCCAGCGTCGCAACGGTGACGCCCTGCTTGCCGATCGCGACCGCGTTGGAGATCGCGTCCTGCGAGGAGTTACGCGCGGTGCGGAAGATGTAGCGATTCCACTTCTCGCCGGTAATCTGGTCCGCGACCGCCGGTTCGACGATCAAAATCTTCTTGTTCTCCTCGGCGACTGGGAGAATGGCGAGCGCCGCGGCCGACGAGGTCGTGCCGATCGCAATGTCGGCCTTGTCGTCCTGATAGGCCTCGGCGAGCGCCGCCTTCGAGAGGTCCGGCTTGCCCTGGTCGTCCTTGGTGATGATGACGATCTTGCGCCCGTCGAGCGTCATCGTGCCCCTGGTGGCGTATTCAAAGCCCATCTGCAGGCCGGTCTCGGTCTGCTTGGCATAGGCCTCGAGCGGACCGGTCTTGCCATAGATCAGCGCGACCTTGAGGTCGTCCGCGCGCGCGGACGTGGCCGCGGTAAGGCTGAGAATGGTTGTTGTTATGATAAATGACAAACGCAAGACGATCCCTCCTGATCAATTTTGTTGGGCAACAGCGATTTGCACAGCCTGACGAACATTGCAATTCAACCTTCCGGCCGAGGCCGTGCCTGCGAAGCGTGCATCATCTTAACCCTGCCGCACCGCGCGTTGCACGCTCCCATCGGATGCGGCTTCCTCGATCCGGCGCCGATCTGATTGCGCCTCTTCGGCGCTCTCGAAGATGTGCGGCGCGACGCCGCGCTTCTCCAGCGCTTCGCCGAGCTTGATCCGCAGGAAGCCGGAGGTGGTGTAGCGCGACACGCCCGAATAGAAGCGGTCGGTGAGGCTGCGCACCATGGCGGAATAATCGTCGAGCAGCTCGGGCAGGATCGAAAAGTTGTCATAGTTGACGATGGCGTAGACCCGGCGGCGGAGGGGGGCGAGCCTGGCCTCGACGATCGCCGCTATCGCGTCGATCTCGGCCTTGCTGCGCAGCGGAAAGCGCTCCAGGTTGACGAAGAACAGGTTCTGCTGCTCGTCCAGCGTGAAGCGCTGGTCGAGCGGGATGGTGAGCAGTCGCTCGCGCAGCTCCATGGGATCGTCACGGAAGATGCGTGCGTCCATCAGCACGGGATCGCGCGGAATCAGCGGCTTGAAGTCCATCAGGCGCAGAATGTCGCGCTCGATGTCGACGCCGGGCGCGACTTCCGTGAGCTCGAGCCCGTCTGGCCGGAGCAGGAAGACGCAGCGCTCGGTGACATAGAGGACCCGCTGCCCTCGCGCGGCGGCCACGGCGCCGCTGAAGGTGACGTGCTCGACCGCCTCGACGAATTTGCGTGACGCGGCCTCCTGGGTGATCGACAGCTTGCCGTCGTTGACCGCAACGCGCTGCCTGCCCGCACCGAAGGTGCCGACGAAGACGACCTCCTTGGCGTTCTGGCTGATGTTGACGAAGCCGCCGGCGCCGGCGAGCTTCGGCCCGAACTTGCTGACATTGAGATTGCCGGCGCGGTCGACCTGGGCGAGCCCGAGGAAGGCGGCATCCAGCCCGCCGCCGTCATAGAAGTCGAACTGGTAGGGCTGGTCGATCACGGCCTGCGTGTTGATCGCCGCGCCGAAATCGATGCCGCTTGCGGGAATGCCACCGATCACGCCGGGCTCGGCCGTCAGCGTGATCAGGTCGATGATCCGCTCTTCATTGGCAATCGAGGCGATCCCCTCGGGCATGCCGATGCCCAGATTGACCACGCTGTTGGCTTTCAGCTCGAAGGCAGCGCGGCGCGCGATGATCTTGCGTTCGCTCATCGGCATCACCGGCAGCGAAGCGGCGCGGACCCGGATCTCGCTGCTGAAGGCCGGATTGTATTGCGTGCCAAAGGTCTGCCAATGATGTTCCGGCTTGGCCACGACGACGCAGTCGACGAGGATGCCGGGGATCTTGACCTGGCGGGGATTGAGGCTGCCGCTCTCGGCGACCCGTTCGACCTGGGCGATGACGATGCCGCCGGAATTATGCGCCGCCATCGCGATGGCGAGCGCCTCGAGCGTCAGCGCTTCCTTTTCCATGGTGAGATTGCCGTCGGGATCGCCGGTGGTGGCGCGGATGATCCCGACATTGATCGGGAAGGTTTTGTAAAGCAGGCACTCTTCGCCGCGAAGCGTGATCAGCTCCACCATCTCCTCGGTCGTGCGCGCATTCAGCTTGCCGCCGCCGTGCCGGGGGTCGACGAACGTGCCCATGCCGACGCGGGTAATGTGTCCGGGGCGGTGCGCGGCGATGTCACGGAACAGGTGCGTGATCACGCCCTGCGGTAGGTTGTAGGCCTCGATCTGGTTGGCGATCGCGAGCTGCTGGAGTTTTGGTGCAAGACCCCAGTGCCCGCCGATCACGCGTCGAACCAGCCCTTCATGCGCAAAATGATTGAGGCCGCGATGCTTGCCGTCGCCTTGGCCTGCGGCATAGACCAGCGTCAAATTGCGCGGCTTGCCTTGCGTGTAGGGCGCGTCACCTTCGTTCGAGAGATACAGCTCCTCCAGCGCCAGCGCGATCTCCTCGGCAAAGCCGATGCCGACGAAGCCGCCGGTTGCAACCGTGTCACCGTCACGGATGAGCATCACGGCTTCCGCCGCGGTGACGACTTTGCCCTTCTCGGCGTTGCGCAAATAGGGCAAGGCAGGATGCTGGCTCACGGCATTCCCTCCCATGTCTGTTGCGGACCGCATGCCCGTTCTTCTGGCTTTGCTTTGATGGTAGCGCGTGGAGCGGCTGGCGACCAGCCGCTCGCGGCGTCGCAGGTGCCGCGCTCAGCCCGTTCAGGGCTGAGCGATCTTGCGCGTTTCGGTGGCGAAATACACCGAGACGACGGTGATGATGGCCAGCGCGATCATGTAGAGCGAGATCGGCCAGGTCGCCGGGGCGTAAGCCGTCATCAGGCCGGTGGCGATCAGCGGCGACAGCGCGCCGGCAAAGATCGAGGCGAGGTTGTAGCCGAGCGAGACACCGCTATAGCGCACCTTAGTGCCGAACAGCTCGGACAGGAAGCTCGCCTGCGGCCCGTACATCGCGGCGTGACCGACGGCGAGGCCCAGCACGATCGCGATCCAGGCAAGTTGCGGGTTCTTGGTCGACAGCAGCATGAACAGCGGGAACGACATCAACGCCGAGAACACCGCGCCGAAGATGTAGATCGGCCGCCGTCCGACCCGGTCCGACAGAGCGCCGAAAGCCGGAATGGTGAAGGTTTCGATCGCTGCTGCGATCAGGACGCCGTTCAGCATGTCCTGCTTGTTCATGCCGAGCGATTGCGTCGCATAAGCGAGCACGAAGGTCGCGTAGATGTAGAAGAAGCCGTTCTCGGCAAAGCGCGCGCCCATCGCCAGCACGATGTTCTTCGGATACATCCGGATCGCGTCCACGATCGGCATCTTCACTTCCTGCTTGGTGTCCTTGACCTTCTGGAACTCCGGCGATTCAGCGATGGTGAAGCGGATCCAGAGCCCGACCAGCACCAGCGCGATCGAGAACAGGAACGGGATGCGCCAGCCCCAGGCGTAGAGCTGGGCGTCGGTCAGCATCGAGGATACCACCGAGAACACCAGCGTGCCGAGCACGAGGCCGAGCGGCGCGCCGAGCTGCGGCCAGCTTCCATAAAAGCCCTTCTTGTCCTCGGGCGCGTGCTCGACCGCCATCAGCACCGCGCCGCCCCATTCGCCGCCGAGGCCGAAGCCCTGGACCAGCCGGCAGGTGACGAGCAGGACCGCGGCCCAGATGCCGGCGGTCTCATAGGTCGGAAGGAAGCCGATCGCTGCGGTCGCGGCGCCCATGATCAGGAGGGTCAGATAGAGCATGGTCTTGCGGCCGATTTTGTCGCCGTAGTGGCCGAACACCACGCCGCCGAGCGGGCGCGCGACGAAGCCGAGCGCGTAGGTCGCAAACGCCAGCAGCGTGCCGACCATCGCATCGAAGGTTGGAAAGAACAGCTTGTTGAAGATCAGCGCTGCGGCGGTGCCGTAGAGGAAGAAATCGTACCATTCGATCGCCGTGCCGATCAGGCTCGCGGTGGCGACCGTGACGTGCGAAGGATGTCGTGCCTGAAGCTGGTTGACTGTGATCGCTCCACTCATCTTGGGTGCTCCCTGATTTTTGCCAAGCGCGCACTTGCAGCATGCGTCTTTGTGCAGAGCGAAAAGCAAGCTCCGCGCCAGATGCGATGGAGATGAGAAAAGTGGCTGAAAACCCGGCAATTCGCGCGTCGCGCACCGGGAAAGACACGCGGCGCGGCGTGTCCGGAGTCTGAGACTCCTGACAATCTTAGTCTCGAAACTCAGACGGAGGAGGGTCCCGAGGCCAGACCGAACTTGGCGAGCTTCTTGTAGAAGGTCGCGCGCGAGATGCGCAGCATCTTGGCGGCTTCCGAGATCTGGCCGTTCGAGGCAGCGAGCGCCTGTTCGAGCGTGTGCTTCTCGAACTCGGCCTCGGCCTCGGCATAGGGCACCACGATGCCGGCCGGCCGCGCCGGCGCGGCGAGCCTGGTCTCCATGCCGACGGGAAGGATGCGGACGAAATCGTCACCGGTCAGCCGGGCGGAATCGCTGAGGATCAGCGCGCGCTCCAGGATGTTGCGGAGTTCGCGGACGTTGCCCGGCCAATCGTAGTGGGCAAGCGCGGCGAGCGCGCTCGGCGTGATCTTGGCGTTGACGTAATCGCCGGACGCGCTGATGTCCTCGAGCAGCCGCGCGCAAATCTCGGGCAGATCATCGAGGCAGTCGCGTAAGGGCGGCAGGTCGATCGAGAGCACGTTCAGGCGGTAGTAGAGGTCGGCCCGGAACGCGCCTTCGCTGACGCGCTTGTGCAGATCGACATTGGTGGCGGCAACCACGCGGACGTCGACCCTCGATACCTTGTCCGAGCCGAGCGGCTCGATTTCGCGCTCCTGCAACACGCGCAAGAGCTTGGCCTGCAATTGCAGCGGCATCTCGCCGATCTCGTCGAGGAACAGCGTGCCGCCGTCGGCGATGCGGAATTTCCCCTCGCGGCCCTTGCGGTCGGCACCGGTATAAGCACCGGGCGCGGTGCCGAAGAATTCCGATTCGATCAGCGTGTCCGGGATCGCGGCGACGTTGACGCTGACGAACGGCTTCTCGGCGCGGGACGAGGCGTTGTGAATCGCCTGCGCCAGCATCTCCTTGCCCGTTCCCGTTTCGCCGGTGAGAAGCACCGTGACGCTCTGCCGCGCGGCGCGGCCCGCGAGCTCCTTCGCCCGCGTGATCGCGGTTGTCTTGCCGACGAAGTCGGCGAAGGTGAAGCGCGCCGCGCGCGCGTTCGACAATTGCCGGCGCGCCAGCCGCAGGTCGCTCTCGAGCTGGGCGACGCGGGCGAGCAGGGGCTTGAGGCTGTCGAGCTGGTCATACAGCACGAAGCCGATCGCGCCGATCACCGTCCCCCTCTCGTCCTCGATCGGCATGCGCGTGACCACGAGCTGCTCGCCGCCGAGCTCCATGATGTCGAGCAGGATCGGCTCGCCGGTCTCGGCCACCTTGCGCATCAGGCTGTTCGGGATGATCTCCTCGATCGGCCTGCCGATCGCCTCGCTGGTGCGCTTGAGGCCGAGCGCAGCGAGGTATTTCTCGTTGACGTAGACGACCCGCCCGGTGCGATCGATCGCAATCGCGCCCTCGCAGAGCTTTTCCAGCCGCTCGAACAGCGTCTCCATCGCGCGCGCACGGAGATAGGCGGGATCGCTGACGGAAGAGGGGGCAGGCATGGCGTACCTCGGACGAAGTCCACCTGCTTATTACCAAAAGGCGAGTAATTTCAAAGGGTGAAAACGAAGGGAAACGGAGCTGGCCCGCTCAGCTCGTCGTCCTGGACAAGCGAACGAAGTGAGTGCTGATCCAGGACCCCCTCGCGAGCGCTTTGCGCGCGTCGCGATTACCACAGGGAGGAGTTTGGCGAAGACTCGCGGTTCCCAGCTTGCGCCACAACTGCTCCCTGGGGGTATGGGTCCCGGGCTCGCGCTTCGCGCGCCCCGGGACGACATCGAGGTTGTTGCGCCAGTTCGCTCCTACCGCCGGTACCCGCTCGCCCGTGAATAGCCTTGCCGGTTTTGCTGCATCGGGCGGCTTGCCACGTTCACCCGTGCCTCGCTCGAGACGGGCGTTGCCAGCTTCAGCTCCTCCAGGAAGATCGGACGGGCGAAATAGTAGCCCTGTGCGTAGCGGATCTTGGTCGCGGCCTGGAGGTAGGCCAGCTCCTCGTAGGATTCGAGACCCTCGGCGATGACGGTCATGCCGAGCGCCTCGCTCAGGGATTCGATGGCGCGCAGGATGCCCTGGCTGCGCGGACGCTTATGGATGTCGGTGATGAAGGAGCGGTCGATCTTGATCTCATCGGCGGTGATGTCGGCGAGCGCCGAGAGCGAGGAATAGCCGGTGCCGAAATCGTCGATCGAGATGCCGACGCCGAGCTTGCGGAACATCGGCAGGATCTCGGCCTGAAAATGATTCTTGGCGACGAAGGCGTCTTCCGTCACCTCGATCATGAAGCGTTTGGGGAAGCCGGTCTCCTCCAGCGCCTGCGCGAAGGTGCGCATGAATTCGGGATTGCCGGCCTGCTTGGCAGCGACGTTGATGCTGATGGTGGCTTCAGCGCCGAACGTGTCGTTAATCAGGTCGATCGATTTCACGATCTCGGCGAGCACGAGATGCGTCAGCTCGTCGATCAGTCCCAGCTCGCCGGCGAGGTTGATGAAGGAGCCGGGCGCCTGGATCACGCCTTCGTCGTCGCGCAGGCGCACCAGCGCCTCGATGCCCTTCACCGCCTGCGTCCTGATGTCGACCTTGGACTGGAAGGCGCAGCAGAATCGCTTCTCCAGGATCGCGAGCCGCAGCGACTGCTCGATCTTCATGCGCGCGAGCGCCTCGCGCTCCATGCCGGAATCGAAGAAGGCCGCCGTACCTTTGCCGCTGTTCTTGATGCGGTACATCGCGATGTCGGCATTCTGTCGCAGCATCTCGAAGCTGCGGCCGTGATCCGGGTACAGGCTGACGCCGACGGACGTGGAGGCGAAGATCTCGGAGTTGTCGATGAAGAAAGGCGCGGTCAGCCGCTTCAGCGTCGACTGCATGAAGTCGGCGACCTCCTGCTCGCTTTCGACCGGCGAGAGCAGGAGCAGGAATTCGTCGCCGGATATGCGCGACAGCATGTCGGATTCACGCAAGTCCCGGCCGAGCCGCTTGGACAGCTCGACCAGCAGCGCATCGCCGACAGCGTGGCCGTAATAGTCGTTGATGTGCTTGAAATTGTCGACATCGAGGAAGGCAAGCGCGAAGCGTTCGCCGATCTTCTCGCGCGCAAGGATGCCGTTGGCGCGATGCTCGATCACGCGCCGCGAGGGCAGTCCGGTCAGCTCGTCGAAATAGGCGGAGCGGAAAAGCTGGTCCTCGAAGTTCTTCTGCTCGGTGATGTCGGCGGAGGCCGAGATCAGGAGGTCGCGGCCGGCGAGGCGAACCGGCCGGTGGGTGGTGAGCAGCACCTGGCGCGCGGCGCCTTCGTGCAGCGATTCCTCGATGACGATGGCCTGGCCGGCTCTCAACGCCCGCTGGCAGGTATCCCGGCGTTGGGCGAGATGGTGCGCGGGGTGGCTGCCGTCCATGCCGAGTTGGGCGGCTGCGGCATCGTTAACCAGGAGAAGGTCGCCGCGCTCGTCCTGCACGGTCACGCCGGCCGGCAGCATTCTAATGATTTCCTTGAGAAATCCGAGTTCGGCTTCAGTCGCGCCGGTGTATTTGCTGTCGTTCATAGAACTGATGAATCTTCTTGTTCAGGCGCGTCTTTGCAATGCGCGAGATCATGCGCAGGTCCCTCTTAGGTTTGGTTAAGGGGTCCGCAGAAATACGAGTGTGTTTTGGGGGAAACTTGCGGCGTTGCGACGCGCCCTGCCGATCGTCATTAACAGAGCGTCAACAGCGCTTTTCGAAACTGCAGGCGAACCGCGTGGTCTGCCTTCGCTTAAAGCCGGAGCTAGCCCTTGTGGGGGATGCGACACTGCATGATGCAATGCAGCCCAGTCTTCAGATAAGAGATCTCGCTCTTGCCATCGAACGCGGACAGCGCCGATTTCAGCAATTTGGTGCCGAAGCCGGGCGCGGACACATTGTCGACCGGCGGGCCCTCGGTTTCGTCCCAGGTGATGGTCAGGCGATCGTCGTCGACGGTCCACGACACCTGCAGCAGCCCGCGCGGCGAGGAGAAGGCGCCGTACTTGCCCGCATTGGTGGCGAGCTCGTGAAACATCAGTGACAGCGTGACCGCGAGCTTCGCCGGCAGGAACAGTCGCTCGCCGTTGAGGGTGAAGCGGACATGACCGTAGGGACCGAGTTCCGAGATCAGGAGGTCGCGGATGTCGCAGCCGGTATTGTCGATCCGCGAGATCAGGTCGTCTGTCGCGGCCAGCGACCGCAACCGCGGATCGATCCTGGACCAGACCTGCGGGTGGTCGTGCAGCACTTGGTGCAGCACTGCATGCACCGTCGAGAGCTTGTTCTTCAGCCGGTGCTGCAGCTCGTCGACCAAAAGCTTGCGATAGTCTTCCTCCTCGATCAGGCGTTTGGCGATACGCCGCTGCTCCACCAGCATCGAGCGATAGTGCTCGACGCCCCAGATGGTGAGCGCGCAGACGGCCCAATACATCGCCAGCAGCGCAAATCGCGCGCGATCGGCAAAAGCGTCGCCGAAGTTCAGGACGACGCCGAGCACGCCGCCGACGAGCGCCGTCAAAATGCCGATCCGAAAGCCCCCGAACGCGGTGGCAAAGAACACGGCCGGGAAATACGGCGTGAAGTAAATGTCAGGGCGCACCTGGGCGAGGCCCCAGCGTGCCAGCGTTGCCAGCAGCAGGCAGGTTGCCGCGAAGACGAGGCTCAAGCCGAGTGACGGCGGCGCCACGCCCTGCCAGCCTTTCCGGAATTCGTCGACGAGCTTCATGCGCTGCCCAATCGCGCCGGGGTTTCGAAATTCGAGCGGCAGGCGAGAATGTTACGCATGCCGCGCGCGCAAGCATAGCTTGCCTTGCCGGGAGTGGGCAGGAATAGTGGCCATCGCGGCCCCGGCATCGACCGGTGTCCGCCAATTGGCATCAAATCGTTCGAGAACGGGAACATTCAATGGGCAGGCTGGACGGCAAGATTGCGGTGATTACCGGTGCGACGAGCGGAATTGGACTGCGTACGGCGGAAGTCTTCGTTGCCGAAGGTGCCAAAATTGTGATCGCAGGGCGCCGCGTGCCGGAGGGCGAGGCCCTGGCGAAACAGCTCGGCGCGGCCTGCATCTTCCGCCAGACGGATGTGACGGTCGAAGAGCAGATGCGCGCGCTGATCGCGCTCGCGGTGGAGAAATTCGGCCGGATCGATTGCCTCTTCAACAACGCCGGCGGCCCGGCGCAGACCGGCGGCATCGAGGGCCTCGAGGTCGAGCGCTTCGATGCGGCGATGGCGACGCTGGTGCGCAGCGTCATGCTCGGCATGAAGCATGCCGCACCCTACATGAAGAGGCAGGGTTCTGGCAGCATCATCAACAACGGCAGCATCGCCGGCCGCCTCGCCGGCTTCTCCTCCTCGATGGTCTATGGTGCGGCCAAGGCCGCAGTGATCCATCTCACCAAATGCACGGCGATGGAACTCGGCGAGTCCAACGTCCGCGTCAACTCGATCTCGCCCGGGGCGATCGCGACCGGCATCTTCGGCAAGGCGCTGGGCCTGTCGACCGAAGCCGCCGAGAAGACGCCCGCGGTGATGCGCGAGGTCTACAAGAGCGCGCAGCCGATTCCGCGCGCGGGTCTTCCCGACGACATTGCGCACGCCGCGGTATTCCTCGCGAGCGACGAATCGAGCTTCATCAACGGCCACGACCTCGTCGTCGACGGTGCCATCACCGGCGGCCGCAACTGGACCCAGCAGCAGCATGGCTATGTCGCGCTGCGCAAGGCGTTCGATCAGGGGGCGTAGCTGCCACGGCGACGAAACCGTAGGGTGGGTTAGCCGACTGCTTGCTCGGTGGGTTCAACGTGCGACGACGGCAGGCGTAACCCACCGCGCCACGGGCGAGGGAAGAGGTGGGTTACGCCGAGCGGCCCGCGCTTCGCGCAGCCACCCTACGATCTGAGCGCTATACCGCCTTCATCACCACCCGCAACCCGTCCCTCGGCTTCGGGATCGGCCACATCTGCCAGTTCGGCTTGTAGCCGGGCTGCAGCGACACCTCGATGTTCTGCAGGAAATGCCGCGCGAAGCATTTCGCCTGCATGTAGGCGAAGTGCAGGCCGAGGCACATATGCGCGCCGCCGCCGAACGGTACCCAGGCGAAGCGGTGGCGGTTGCGCTGCGCCTCGTCGGTGAAGCGCAGGGGATCGAAGCGCTCCGGCTCCGGCCAGATGTCCTTCATGTGGTGCGTAAAGAGCGGATTGACGCCGATCGCCGTGCCGGCGGGGATCTTGTACCCCCTGAAGGTGAAATCGCGCATGGCGCGGCGCGGCATCGAGGGCACCGGCGGCTTGATCCGCAGTGCTTCCTTGAAGGCCATCTCCGACAGCGGCATTTTCTCGAGATCATCGAAGCTGGTCGGCGCGTCCGCAGGCAAGCCGAGCGCCAAGACCTCGGCGCGCAACCTGCTCTGCCAATCCGGATGCGCGGCGAGCTCGCCGATGAAGGATGTGAGCGATGACGTCAGCGTGTCGTGCGCGGCCATCATCAGGAAGCTCATGTGGTCGATGATGTCCTGCTCGGACAAGAGCGCGCCGTCCTCATGGGTGGCGTGGCAGAGCTGGGTGAACAAGTCCTCGCCGCCTCGTCCGGCGCGGCGAAGCGGGATCTGCTCGCGGAAATAGGCGACGATGCGCTTGCGTCCCTTCACGCCGCGCGCCATCTGCGTGCCCGGCAGCGGCCGGCGGATTGGCGCGACGGCCGCGGCCACCATGTCGACGAAGGCACGGTTGATCTCGTCGACCTCCGGCCCGATATCGGCGCCGAGGAAGGATGTCGCGGCGAGATCGAGCGTGAGCTGCTTCATCGCCGGATAGAGCTGCATCACGCCCGGCTTCGCCTTCCATTGCGCCACGCGCGCAGCGATGCCCCTGTCGAGATCGGCGAGATAGGACTTCATCGGCCCGGATTTGAAGGCGACCGAGAGCGTCTTGCGGTGCAGGCGGTGCTCGTCGAAATCGAGCAGCATCAGCCCGCGTGGAAACAACAGGCCGAGCACCTTGTTCCAGCCATGGGTCGAGGAGAACAGCTTTTGCTGGTCGAACAGCACGAGCTCGTTAGCCTCGGGCCCGAGCAGCACGATATTGGTCTCGCCGAAGATATGGGTGCGGTAGACCAGGCCGTATTTGGCGCCGTTCCGTTCGATATGGCCCTTGGGATCGGCCAGCACCTGGAAGGTCTTGCCGATGACCGGCCAGCCCTCATCGCCGGGGATATGCGTCAGCTCGTTGCGCTTGGGCGCGGTGTAGCCGAGCGCAGGCGAGGCGACATTCTGCATCGACATGACGAGTGCTCCGGTTGGCCGGCTGGGCGGAACAGCGCGGCCGCGGCGTTGCTGCGTCCGCGCCGCGCCGATGGGAGCAGCATAGCACAAGCCGAGGCATGTCATGTGTGATAGCGGCCACGCACGTGGCCGCGGATCGGCCCTACCGCTTCGCCGCTTCCTTCTGCAAATCCGGTGCGTTCACGGCCGGAATTGCGACGCGGCCCGGCCCGGTCACCTTCAGCGCCTCGGCGGCCTTCTCGTTTTCCAGGATCTTGGCCATCACGGCCTGGCCGGCGCGCTCGAAGATCGCGCGGTTCTCGATCACGAATTTTTGCGACTTGCGCAGGCCGTCGATATAGCCGTTGATCTCCGGCACCACGTAGCGCGCGACCATGTCCCAGCTCCGGCGCGTGGCTTCCGGATTGGCCCAATCGTGCACGAAGCCGATGATGGCGCCGACGCCGCCGGACACCTGCATCACGTTCTTGATGGTTTTGACGAGATCGTCGGGCGTGCCAATGGTGGAGGCGGCGCCCTCGACGAAGGCGGTCTTGTCCACGGCTTCGTCGGGAGAGGAGAACGCGGTCAGTCCCGGTCGTTGCAGAGTGCCGACATTATACTCGTTGTGCCAGCGCATCAGGCCCGCGCCGGCCTCGCGGCGCGCCTGCTCGCGGGTCTCGGCGATGTGCCAGGTCAGGAGCACGCGCCAGTCGGCGCGGCTGACCGTGGTGCCGTGCTTCTTCGCCGCGTCCTCGGCAAACTGCCATTGTTGCTGCAGCGACATCAGGCCCTGCGTCGTCATCGAGCCCAGCGAGATGATGCCGATGCCGTATTTGCCGGCGAGCGTCATGCCCGAGGGCGAGATCTGCGAGGCCACGACGAACGGCATCTCCTCCTGCAGCGGCAGGATCTGGAGCGCGGCGTCGTTCATGATGAACCAGTCGCTCCTGGCGGTGACGCGCTCGCCGTTGAAGAGGCGGCGGATCACGGCGATCGCCTCGTCCTGGCGGTCGCGCTGAGTCATCGGGTCGATGCCGAGCGTGTGGGCGTCCGAGGCAAGCGCGCCGGGGCCGGAGCCGAAAATGGCGCGGCCGCCGGTCATGTGGTCGAGCTGGACCATGCGCTGGGCGACGTTGAAGGGATGATGATAGGGCAGCGACACCACGCCGGTGCCGAGCCTGATGCGCTTGGTGCGCTCGCCGGCCGCGGCCAGGAACATCTCGGGCGATGCGATCATCTCCCAACCGGAGGAATGATGCTCGCCGCACCAGAACTCGTCATAGCCGAGGCTATCCAACTGCTCGACCAGGTCGAGATCGCGCCGGAACTGAAGCATCGGATGCTCCCCGATCGGGTGATGCGGGGCAAGAAAGGCTCCGAATTTCAGGCGTGCCATGGCGTTCTCTCCGGTTTGATTTTCTGTTTGTTGGCCCGCGCGAGGCTACGTGCTGGCGGATGCGAAGGCAATCGCGGCATCTCCCGCGCAGCGGAATGCGGGCATGCGCAATTTCTTCTCCCTCTCCCCGCGCGCGGGGAGAGGGAAGAGCATGCCTCGATGGCGAATCGCCGAAATCCTACCTCTGAGGTAATCGCGGCACTGCATGCGATCTGAAATCATCAGGCAACCAAATTCTGGGGGCCCTGCGCCGATGCATCAGATCGTCACACAACACGTCGATTCGTCCCGCCGCTGGTGGGTGCTGGCGATCGTCGTGGCGGCGCAGTTCATGTTCGGTGTCGATGCCTTCGTGGTCAACGTCGCCATCCCGACCATCGCGGTCGATCTGCATGCCACGCCCGCGCAGATCGAATCCGTGATCGCGATCTATCTGATTGCCTATGCGATCCTGGTCGTCACCGGCGGCCGGCTCGGCGACATCCACGGCACCAAAAACGTGTTTCTGACCGGCGTGCTCGGCTTCACCGCGACGTCGCTGTGGTGCGGCCTCGCGCAATCCGGCACGGAGCTGATCATCGCGCGGCTGGCGCAGGGCGCCACCGCGGCGCTGATGGTGCCGCAAGTGCTGGCGACGCTGCACCTCTTGTTCACGGATGAATCGCGCAGCCGCGCCTTCGGCATCTATGGCATCGTGCTCGGGCTCGCCGGCGCCGCGGGCTTCCTGCTCGGCGGGCTTCTGGTCACGCTCGATCTTGCGGGCACCGGCTGGCGCTCGGTGTTCTTCGTCAACGTGCCGTGCGGCCTCGTTATCGCCGGCGCCGCATGGCGCATCATGCCCTCGGTGCCGCGCCGGGCCGCAACCCGGCTCGACGTCAAGGGCAGCATAGTCCTGTTCGTTGGCCTCTTGTGCCTGATCGGGCCGTTATTGTTCGGCCATGATGTCGGCTGGGCACCGTGGCTGTGGGCGGTGATGGCAATTGGCGGTGTGATTCTCATGGCGTTCCTGAAGCTCGAACATGCGGTTGCGCGGACCGGCGGCATGCCACTGATTGATCTCACGCTGCTGTCGGATGCGGGCTTCCTGCGTGGCCTTGGCGCAGCCTTCTTCTTCTTCGTCGCCAATCTCTCCTTCTATCTGGTCATGACGCTGTTCATGCAGAGGGGATTGAAGATCCCGCCGTTGTGGGCCGGCATGGCCTTCATTCCGCTTGCGCTCGCGTTCGTGGTGGCGTCGCGCCACAGCGGCGCGCGGTCGCGGCATCGCGGCACCAAGGTATTGATCGAGGGTTGCGCACTTCAGATTGCGGGCCTTGCCGCGCTTGCGCTCGTGACATGCTATGTCGATGCGCCGTCGCCGGTCTGGCTCGCGCTCGCCATGATCATCTTCGGCTATGGCCAGGGGCTGGTGATGGCGCCGCTCTCCGGCGCGGTGCTTTCAACGGTGAAGCCCACTGCCGCAGGCTCTGCTTCGGGCATGTACGGCACGACAGCGCAGATCGGAAATGCGGCCGGTGTGGCCGCAATCGGCGCAGTCTTCTTCGCCGTTGAAGCGCTGCAATCAGCGCGCGCAGGATTCGTCGTCTCGCTCGCCTTGTTCGTGACGTTAATAATGATCTGCGCCGCATTTCTGGCGTGGATGCGCCGCGCATCTGCACGAAGTTGAGGCAGTGCCGTTAATACTTGCGGATTCTTGCGGGTTTTCCGGTGATTTCGTGCGTATCGACAGCACACGGTCTTTTTATTTTGCGCTGCAGCAACTATTTGGTTTGGGTGAACGTTGAAAGTCGCCCACCAGGAAGTTGCCGTGTCGTTAGCCAGAAATGTTGATCTGTTAAGACGTCTGCCAAAGCTGGACGGTTTGCGCCTCGCCGAGTTCGGCAACAGCGCTGATTCATCCAGCCCGCTGCAGGAAGTCACGGACTTCGGCGCCAATCCCGGCAATTTGCGCATGTTTGCGTTCGTGCCGGCGCAGTTGCAGCAGCCGCACGCGCTCGTCGTCGTGCTGCATGGCTGCGGCCAGACTGCTGCGTCCTACGATCTCGGCGCTGGATGGTCGACGCTCGCAAGTCACTACGGCTTTGCGCTTCTGATGCCCGAGCAGCAGCGCGTCAACAACGGCAACACCTGCTTCAACTGGTTCAATCCGGAAGACACCGCGCGCGACAGCGGCGAGGCGCGTTCGATCCGCGAGATGATCGCGCACATGGTCGAGGCGCATGACATCGACCTGCGGCGCGTCTTCATCACCGGCCTGTCCGCCGGCGGCGGCATGACGTCGGTGATGCTGGCGACCTACCCCGAAATCTTCGCGGCCGGCGCCGTGATCGCCGGACTTCCCTACGGTATCGCTTCCAACCTGCGCGAAGCACTGGACGGCATGTTCCATTCACCGGAGCGCTCTGCCAGCGCGCTCGGCGATCTCGTGCGTGACGCTTCGGACCATCGCGGACCCTGGCCGAAAATCTCGGTGTGGCACGGCAGCGCCGACCGCACCGTCAATCCCGGCAATGCCAATGAGATCGTCAAGCAGTGGCTCGACCTGCATGATCTGCCGGCGGAGCCGATGGCGGAGACCGATGTCGACGGCTATCCGCGCCAGGCCTGGTGGAACAGGAACGGCGAGACCCTCGTCGAGTCCTACACCATCACCGACATGGCGCATGGCACCCCGCTCGGTATCGCCGACAACGATCATCGTTATGGCATGGAAGGCGCGTTCCTGATCGAGGCCGGCATCTCCTCGTCCTATCACATCGCGAAATTCTTCGGCCTGACCGACTGGATCCGCAGCACCGGGACGGCGAAGCCGACGGCAAAGCCGGCCGTCGCCGCCAAGCCGCCGGCGGCCTTGTCGCCCGCGCCCCACCTCGCGCGATCGATCCGCTCGGCGATGGCCGAACAGCCGGCCGAGCCGAAGCGCAAGCCGAAACGCAAGCAAAGCCGCGGCTTCGATCTCGGCGCCTTCATCACGCGGGCGCTGACCGCCGCGGGATTGATGAAGTAGTTGGTTGCTCCGTAAGCGACCCACACTCCGCCGTCGTCCCGGCCTTCGCCGGGACGACAGTTGAGCCTGCGGCGGCGCCGTCGCATCAAGTCCGCCGAAGCTACGCCGTCGCGTCGATCACATCGATCGGCGTGACCGTCACTTCGCCGCCGGCAACCTTCCGCGTCATCTCCGTGTAGTGCTTGAAGAAGTCGCGCGATTGCAGCGTCTTCTGGGCGGCGTCGTCGGTGACGCTGGCGAGATGGAAGTAGTTGCCGTCGTCGCGGTTCTTCATGCAGCGATAGCCGATCCGCCCTTTCAGCTCCGGATCGTCGTTGATCGCCTTAATGAAGCGGGCGATCTCCTGGTGCCAGGCCTCGGTCGTGCCGTTCTTGAACTGGTATTTGATCATGAAGTGCTTCATGTGACGCTCCCTGTTCGTCTGTGCGCCATCATCTGCGCCTTGCGCGCGGTCCTGCAAGTATGGACAAAATTGATAGTATGGACTTTTTCGACGTCGCTCCTATCCTCGTGCAAGGCCTGGCTGGCGCATGGAGGAGACGACATGGCAAAGGCAAAGGGGGTTTCGGCGCGCACCTGTCCGGTCGCGGCGTTTCAGAAGATGATCAGCGGCAAATACAAGCTCCGCATCGTCTGGGATCTTAAGGATGGCCCGCGCCGTTATGGCGAGATCCGAAGCGGCCTCTTGCGTGGTGCTGCCGGTAGCGCAGAGATCACGCCGCGCGTGCTCAGCCGCGAACTGAAGGCGCTGACGGAGAGCGGTCTGATCGACCGCAAGGATTTCGGCGAGGTGCCGCCCAAGGTCGAATATCGCCTGACCCGCAAAGGCAGGAGCTTCGTGCCGGTCGTCGCCGCGATCCGCGAGTGGGGCGAGCGTCACCTCGGCGAGCCGGCGGCGCTCGCGGACGCCGCCGAGTAGCGCGGCCTGAACTTACTGTGTCACAAGACCCTCATGGTGAGGAGCGCGGAACGCGCATCTCCGGACGATGCTTTGCATCGCCGGACGAACCATGAAGACCCAGCTCTCACCCGCGGCCATCCTTCGAGACGCCCGCTCGTCGCGGGCTCCTCAGGATGAGGGGCGTGTGCTTGTGACGCAGTAAGGCTACATTTCGCCAGTGATGAACGGGTTGGTGATCCGCTCCTGGCCGATGCTCGAGCCCGCGCCGTGGCCGCAGATGAAGCCGACGTCATCGCCGAGCGGCAGCAGCTTGGTCTTGATCGAGTTGATCAGCGTCGCATGATTGCCGCCGGGCAGGTCGGTGCGCCCGACTGAACCTGCGAACAGCACGTCGCCGACATGGGCGAAGCGCAGATCCTTGTTGAAGAACACCACGCTGCCGGGTGAGTGGCCGGGGCAGTGCAGGATGTCGAACTGCAAGCCGCCGATCGACACGGTATCGCCTTCGTCGAGCCAGCGGTCGGGAGTGAAATTGCGCCCGCCGGTCATGCCGAAGCGCGCGCCGCTTTCCACCACATTGTCGAGCAGGAACTTGTCCGCGACATGCGGGCCCTCGATCGGCACCTTCAGCGCATCGCGCAATTCGGCCGCACCGCCGACATGGTCGATATGGCCGTGCGTCAGCCAGATCTTCTCGACCGTAACGCCGGTCTGCTTGATCGCTTCGAGGATCTTGGGCACGTCGCCGCCGGGATCGATCACCACGGCCTTCTTGCCGGGTTCGTCCCAGATGATGGTGCAGTTCTGCTCGAACAGCGTTACGGGAACGATGATCGCGCCCGCCTTGGTTTTGGTGTCATTTTGCTCGGTCATGGCCGCACAATGCCGATTTTTGCCGAGCCGCCAAGCAAAAGATTCGCCTCGGCGCGGGAACAGCCGCACCCGCCGTCACACGGCCGTCCCAAAGGCCTGCTGGTCTGAGCCTGGGCATTGCTTCCGCGTTCTCCGGCGCAGGACGGATTTCAGGGGGTGTTTCCGGCATGGCTCAAAGCGGCGAGAATTGGTGGCGCGAGGGCATCTTCTATCAGATCTACCCGCGCTCGTTTCAGGACAGTGATGGCGACGGCGTCGGCGATCTCGCCGGCATCTTCCAGCGGCTATCTTATGTGAAATCGCTCGGGGTCGACGCGATCTGGCTGTCGCCGATCTTTCCGTCGCCGATGGCGGATTTCGGCTACGACATCTCCGATTACACCGGCATCGCGCCGCTGTTCGGCGCGATGGCGGATTTCGAAGCGCTGCTCGCTGCCGCGCACGACAACGGCCTGAAGCTGATCCTCGATCTCGTGCCCAATCACACGTCCGACCAGCATCCCTGGTTCGTGGAGAGCCGCTCATCGCGCGACAACCCCAAGCGCGACTGGTACATCTGGCGCGACCCGAAGGCTGATGGCAGCGCACCGAACAACTGGCTGTCCGAGTTCGGCGGCAGCGCGTGGCAATATGACGAGACGACAGGTCAATATTACTACCACGCCTTCCTGGCCCAGCAGCCGGACCTTAACTGGCGCAATCCGCAAGTTCGCGCCGCGATCTACGACGTGATGCGGTTCTGGCTGGAGAAGGGCGTCGACGGATTTCGCGTCGACGTGATCTGGCACCTGATCAAGGACGCCGAATTCCGCGACAACCCGCCGAACCCGCATTTTGTCGAGGGCCGGCCGCCCAATGAAAAGGTCCTCACGCAATATTCGACCGACCAGCCCGAGGTGCATGACGTCATCGCCGAGATGCGGCGCGTCACCGACGCCTATGATTCGCGCGTGCTGATCGGCGAAATCTATCTGCCGCTGCACCGGCTCATGGCCTATTACGGCAACGACCTCACCGGCGCGCAGATGCCGTTCAACTTCGCGCTGCTCTCGACCTTCTGGAGCGCGCGCTCGATCGAGAACATCATCGAGGATTACGAGAACGCGCTACCGAAAGGCGCCTGGCCGAACTGGGTGCTCGGCAATCACGATCGTCCGCGGGTCGCAAGCCGTGTCGGTCCGGAGCAAGCCCGTGTCGCCGCCATGCTGCTGCTGACCCTGCGCGGCACGCCGACGCTCTATTATGGCGACGAGATCGGCATGCACCAGATGGCGATTGCGCCCGAAGACGTGCGCGACCCCTTCGAGAAGAACGTGCCCGGCATCGGCGTCGGCCGCGACGGCTGCCGCACGCCGATGCAATGGGATTCCTCGCCGGCCGGCGGCTTCTCCGGCACGCGGCCGTGGCTGCCGCTGCCGGAGGACCATATCCATGAGAACGTCGCCAATCTCGAGGCCGATGCGCGCTCGATCCTCAACCTGTACAAGCGCCTGATCGCGTTGCGCAAGGCCTGTTCGCCGCTGGTGTCGGGTGACTACGTTCCGCTCGCGGCGCAAGGCGACCTGTTGCTCTATCGCCGCGAGACCGAGGGCAGGGCGGTGATTGTCGCGCTCAATCTCGGTCCCGACCCGATCGCCGTCACCACCAGCGCCATTCGCTTCGGCAGCGAAATCCTGCTCTCGACGTTCCTCGACCGCGACCGTGAAAGGCTGGAGGGCGTGCTCGACCTGCGCGGCAATGAGGGGGTAATCGTTGCGCCGCCACGCGCCTAGCTGTCGTCCCGGGGCGCGACGAAGTCGCGAGCCCGGGACCCATAACCGCAGGATCAGGTTTGGCGGAGACTCTTGATTACCAGTCGCGCGCCACAACGACACCCCGTGGTTATGGATTCCGGGCTCGCGCTGTGCGCGCCCCGGAATGACGGGTGACTTAAGGTGTGCGCACGCATCGGAATCGGATAAGCTCATCTCATGGACAACACCGCCCGCAACATCGCCCTCGTGCCGCCGCTGGATCGCCGCCAGTCGGAGACGGCGCTGGCGGTCGCGCGCGGCACGGCGCGGCTGTTGCGCTCGCTCGGCTTTTCCTGCATCAGCGAATTGCCGCTGCCGTCAGGCCGGCGCGCCGACCTGGTCGCCTTGAACGAGCGCGGCGAGATCTGGATCGTCGAGATCAAGTCGTCGGTCGAGGATTTGCGTGCCGACCAGAAATGGCAAGAATACCGCGCCCATTGCGACCGGCTGTTCTTTGCCTTCACGCAGGATCTTCCCTGCGAGATCTTTCCGGAAGGTACCGGCCTGATCATCGCGGATGCCTATGGCGCGCATCTGCATTGCGAGGCGCCTGAGCACAAGCTGCCCGCGCCTACGCGTAAGCAGATGACGGTGCGCTTTGCCATGGCGGCGGCGCTCCGGATCAACCGGCTGGTCGATCCGCAGGGTCACGCGGATTTTTGGGAGTAGCTGCGATCGGGATTTCGTAGCCCGGATGGAGCTAAGCCGTAGGGTGGGCAAAGCGAAGCGTGCCCACCATTCAAGCCGATCATGAGCGTAGAGAGCTGGTGGGCACGGCGCTGTGCGCCTTTGCCCACCCTACAAGATCATAGTTTACCTTGGCGCGCGCTTCGCCAGGATTCGCTGCAGCGTGCGGCGGTGCATGTTGAGGCGGCGCGCAGTTTCCGAGACGTTGCGGTTGCACATCTCGTAGATGCGCTGGATGTGCTCCCAGCGCACGCGGTCGGCCGACATCGGGTTCGCCGGCAGTTCGGACTTTTCCGTGCCGGTCGAGAGCAGCGCTGCGACGACGTCGTCGGCATCGGCGGGCTTGGAGAGGTAATCGATCGCGCCCATCTTCACCGCGGTGACGGCGGTGGCGATGTTGCCATAGCCGGTCAGCACGATTGCGCGTGCTTCGGGTCGCTTCTTCTTCAAGGCGGAGACCACGTCGAGGCCATTGCCGTCGCCGAGCCTGAGGTCCACCACCGCAAAAGCCGGCGCGGCTTTGCCGATCTGCGCCAATCCGTCGGACACCGTGTCACACGACGTCACCGTGAATCCGCGCGTCTCCATCGCGCGCGACAGCCGCTCCAGAAACGGCTTGTCGTCCTCCACGATGAGCAGCGAGCGGTCGGTCTGTTCGTTCAATTCGGCGATGGCGTTCAAGGTTTTGTCCTCTCTCCAGCGCATCTACATATGGCGTCGCAATCGGGCGGTGCCAAGGCCGTCAATGGTCGATCGGCCCTTCTGTGCGACGCAAGGTCGCGGTCTATCCTATTGTTTCTTCAAGCGTCTCGGTAGCCTCAAAACGTTGTCTGGGCCACGCGATCTGGACCACCGCGCCGTGCTCCGGAAAGGTCCGGTTGGTAAACGAGACCTTGGCGCCGGTGCGCTCGAGCAGCGTGCGCGCGATGAACACGCCCAGCCCCAGACCGCCGCCCTCGTCCTGGCTGCGACGCCGCGACAGATAAGGCTCGCCGATCCGGTTGAGGAGGTCGGGCGGAATCCCGGGACCATCGTCGGAGATCACAAGCTCGATAGTGTCGTTGTTCCACCAGGCATTCACCTCGACCGTCGTGTGGGCGAAATCGACGGCGTTCTCGACGATATTGCCGACGCCGTAGAGGATCGCCGGGTTGCGCGAGCCGACCGGTTCCGTTGCGGCGGCCACCGCGATCCGTACCTTGATCGCGACACCGAAATCGCGGTGCGGCGCCACCACCTCCTCGATCAGCTCCGACAATTTCATGCGGTCGAATGGTGCGCCGGTGGAAGAGAGCTGGGTGATCTTGCTCAAGATGTCGCGGCAGCGTTGCGTCTGCTCGCGCAAGGTCTTGAGATCGGCGGCAAAGCTCGGGTCTTTCACCGTCTTCTCGAGCTCGCGCGAGATCAGGAAGATCGTTGCGAGCGGCGTGCCGAGCTCATGCGCGGCGGCCGCGGCCAGCCCGTCGAGCTGGGTCAGATGCTGCTCGCGCGTCAGCACCAGTTCGGTCGCGGCCAGCGCGTCCGCAAGCTTCCGCGCCTCCTCGGTGACCTGGAAGGAGTAGAGGCTGGTGACGCCGATCGCGAGCACGATCGAGAGCCAGACACCGACGAGGTAGATCGGCGGCAGCACCAGGGGATCGTCGGAGTCCCAGGGCAGCGGCAGATGGAAGAAGAACAGGATGGAGGCGCAGGCGACGGCCAAAAGACCGAGACCGAAGGTGAGGCGCGCCGGCAGCGCCGTCGCGGAGATCAGCACGGGGGCGAGGAACAGGAACGAGAACGGGTTCTGCAATCCGCCGGTGAAGAAGAGCAGGCCGGCCAGTTCCACGATGTTCAGCGCGAGCAGTCCGGCGGCGTGGACCGGCTCAAGCCGCTGCATCGGATTGACCGCCATCTGCAGCGCCAGATTGAGCGTCGCCGACAAGGCGATGATGCTGACGCAAGGGACGATCTCGACGTTGAACTCGAGCCCCTGTGCCACGATGAAGATCGCGGCGAGCTGACCGAGCACCGCGAGCCAGCGCAGCCGCAGGATCGTATCCAGGCGGATATGCCGCTGCGGGTGGCGAAAGTCGGAGGCGGCGGTGTCGGTCATCTCAGCCAATCTAGCGGTGCGCAGGTCCGATCACAAACATGGAGGCCCGCGCATTCCATCTGGTTACAACCCTCTTACATCAAGCATTTACATCAAGCCTTGCACTCGACCGCGCAATAGCCGAAGAACGGCCCAGCATGACCGGGAATGACAATGCTTCAAGTCGGCCGACTGTCGCGGATGGCGCACTGTCCCCGGCGATTGCGGTCGACCGCCTCGTCAAGGTCTACAAGCAGACCCGCGCCGTCGATGGCATCTCTTTTTCGCTTCCGCGCGGCAGCATCACGGGGCTTCTGGGCGGCAACGGTGCCGGCAAGACCACCACCATCGCCATGATCATGGGCCTGGTGCTGCCGACGTCGGGGCGCGTGCGCGTGCTCGGCCATGCCATGCCCGAGCAGAGCGCCGAAGTCCTGGGGCGGATGAATTTCGAGAGCCCCTATGTCGACATGCCGATGCGGCTCACCGTGCGGCAGAACCTCACCATCTTCGGCAAGCTCTATGCGGTGAAGAACCTGTCCGACCGCATCGCGGAGCTGGCCGACGATCTCGATCTCACCGATTTCATCGACCGCGCCAACGGCAAGCTCTCCGCCGGGCAGAAGACCCGCGTTGCGCTCGCCAAAGCACTGATCAACCAGCCCGAGCTGCTCTTGCTGGACGAGCCGACCGCCTCGCTCGACCCTGATACCGCCGACTGGGTGCGGGCGCATCTGGAGCGCTACCGCAAGGACAACAGCGCCACCATCCTGCTCGCCTCGCACAACATGCTCGAGGTCGAGCGGCTCTGCGACCGCGTCATCATCATGAAGCGCGGCCGCATCGAGGACGACGATACGCCCGAGGCGATCATGGCCCGCTACAACCGCTCCACGCTGGAGGATGTGTTCCTGGATGTCGCGCGCGGCCGCGTGAATGGCCTGCGCGAGGAGGCGGCGCGATGAGCAAGCCTCTATGTTTCGGCCGTAGCCCGGATGAAGCGCAGCGAAATCCGGGACCAAACCATCCGTATGCAGCGGCCCCGGATTTCGCTTCGCGGCATCCGGGCTCCTGGTTACGGACGGGCTGCTCGGTGCAGCGATGAGCGAGATCTTCCTCCATCACGGCCTGTCCATGCAGCGCATCGGCGCGATGATCCTGCGGTACTGGTACCTGCTGCTGTCGTCCTGGCCGCGGCTGTTGGAGCTCCTGTACTGGCCGGCGCTCCAGGTCCTCACCTGGGGCTTTCTCCAGCTTTACATCGCGCAGAACGCCAACTTCTTTGCGCGCGCCGGCGGCACGCTGATCGGCGCCGTCATCCTCTGGGACATCCTGTTCCGTGGGCAGCTCGGCTTCTCCATCTCCTTCCTGGAGGAGATGTGGGCGCGCAACATCGGCAACCTCATGATGAGTCCCTTGAGGCCGATCGAGTTTCTGCTCGCGCTCATGACCATGAGTCTGATCCGGCTTGCGATCGGCATCATCCCGATGACGCTTCTCGCGCTGTTCCTGTTTCACTTCAATGTCTACAGTCTCGGCCTGCCGCTGATCGCCTTCTTCTGCAATCTGATCTTCACGAGCTGGGCGGTCGGGATTTTCGTCTCCGGCCTGGTCCTGCGGAATGGACTCGGGGCCGAGAGCATCGTCTGGACGCTGATGTTCGCGATCATGCCGCTCGCCTGCATCTATTATCCCGTCAGCGTGCTGCCGGTCTGGCTGCAATACGTCGCCTGGTCGCTGCCGCCGACCTATGTGTTCGAAGGGATGCGGGCGTTGCTGATCGAGCACACCTTCCGGACCGACCTGATGCTGGATGCCCTGGCGATCAATGTCTGCCTTCTCATTGCATCCTTCGGGGCATTCCTTGCCCTTTTGCGCAGCGCCAAGAAGCACGGGTCGCTGCTCTCGAGCGGCGAATAGCGTCACTTTCCCGTGGATTCTCCCTGTTTTAGCGATCCAGAGCACGTAGATGTACGGAACCGTGCATTGACGCAATATTGCGCATTCGGCAGTATGCTGCGATGCGAGAGGAATTAAATATGCCCATTGGTGAGTTTGGCGGCGCACCGCCCCTGGCGGCCGAAGGCAGTCCGGTCCTGACGACGCCGATGTACTGGATGTACGAGATGGCGCACGCCTCTCTGAATCCGGCACGCGCGGTCACCGACGCCACAAAGATTCTGTTTCAGAATCCCATGAATCCCTGGACGCACACCGATGTCGGCAAGTCGGTGGCCGCGGCCTGCGAGCTGTTCGAGCGCACCACGCGCCGCTACGGCAAGCCGGAATGGGGGCTCGACGACACCGAGGTCAACGGCATCCGCGTCCCCGTCGAGATCCGCTCGGTCTGGGAAAAGCCGTTCTGCAAGCTGCTCTATTTCGATCGCAAGTTCACGCGCCCGCTGCGCAGCCCGCAGCCGCGCGTGCTGATCGTCGCGCCGATGTCCGGCCACTATGCGACGCTGCTGCGCGGCACGGTCGAAGCCTTCCTGCCGGCGCATGAGGTCTACATCACCGATTGGGCCGACGCGCGCATGGTCCCGCTCAGCGAGGGCCGCTTCGATCTCGACGATTACATCGACTACGTCATCGAGATGCTCCACGTGCTCGGCGGCAACACTCATGTGATGGCGGTGTGCCAGCCTTCGGTCCCCGTCGTCGCCGCCGTCTCGATCATGGAAGCGCAGCGCGACCCGTTCGTGCCGTTGTCGATGACGCTGATGGGTGGTCCGATCGACACCCGCCGCAATCCGACCGCGGTGAACAAGCTCGCGGAACAGCGTGGCATCGACTGGTTCCGCAACACCGTCATCACCAAGGTGCCGTTCCCGCATCCGGGCATGATGCGCGACGTCTATCCGGGATTCCTGCAGCTCAACGGCTTCATCAGCATGAATCTCGACCGTCACATGGATGCACATAAGCAGCTCTTCGCCAATCTGGTGAAGGGCGACGGCGACCTCGTCGACAAGCATCGCGACTTCTACGACGAATACCTCGCGGTGATGGATCTCTCCGCCGAGTACTATCTTCAGACGGTCGATACCGTCTTTGTGAAACACGCCTTGCCGAAGGGTGAGATGACCCATCGTGGAACACGGGTCGATCCTTCGAAGATCACCCGCGTGGCGTTGATGACGGTCGAAGGCGAGAATGACGACATCTCAGGTCTCGGCCAGACCGAAGCAACGCATGGATTGTGCAGCTCGATCCCCCATCATCGCCGTGTTCATTACGTCCAGAAGGGCGTCGGACATTACGGCGTGTTCAACGGCTCGCGTTTCAAGTCGGAAATCGTGCCGCGGATTCATGACTTCATGGTCTCGGCCGCGAATCCGAAGGCAGCGCAGGCTCTCGCTGCCGAATAACCGCGTTCTTCGGCTTTCCCGCTGGAAATTGGGCCCTGTCGGAGGCCTCGACAGAGGGTAAGTTCCCGCCAGATTCGCGGTATTTAGGTAGCCTTATAGGAGTGAGTCTCTCCTCAACCCTTGGGGAGGCCGCATGCGTCACGCGAGGGCGAAAAATTGGGGTTCCAACCCCAGTCTGTAGGGTCTCCCGGACGGCCAACCCCTGTATATTGGGCAAATGATTTGTTTTTGCGCCGAGCGCTTTCCCTGGCGGCGGTTATGGCAGAATCCGGGCCAACTCCTGCCCCCCGGACTGACAGACATGGCCACTCGCGCTCTCCTCTATCGGCGGCCCCACGAACCAAAGACCCTCGTCATCACCCACGGATCGCAATTTTTTGCCATCCGATTGCGCCGGCACCGTCGCGCGCGTCGCTACACGCTCAGAATTCATCCGAGTGATCGCGAAGCCATCCTCACCATGCCGCCGCGGGGTACGCTTGCCGACGCCAAAGACTTCGCGCAGCGCCACGGTGCGTGGATCGCGGCCCGTCTTGGCCGCTTGCCGAAGGCGGCACCCTTCCAGGCGGGCACGGTGATACCGCTGCGCGGCGTGCACCACCGCATCGTCCATCGCGCCGGCATCCGCGGCACGGTGTGGACCGAAGTGCGCGATAGCGGCGAGCGCATTCTCTGCGTCGCGGGCGGCGTCGAGCACGTCGACCGCCGCGTCCATGACTTCCTCAAGCGCGAAGCGCGCCGCGATCTGCAGCGCTCGGCTGAAGCCTATGCCGCCGAGCTTGGCGTCAGGGTCAAGCGGCTCTCGATTCGCGATCAATCAAGCCGCTGGGGTTCCTGCACTTCGGCGGGCTCGTTGTCGTTCTCCTGGCGGTTGATCCTCGCGCCGCCCTACGTTCTCGACTATCTCGCCGCCCACGAAGTCGCCCATCTCGTCGAGATGAACCACTCGTCGCGGTTCTGGCGCGTCTGCGACAGGATCTGTCCGTCCGTCGAGCGCGCCAAGAAGTGGCTCGACACCCACGGCAATGATCTGCACCGGTATGGGATCGACGAATAGGGTTCATTAGCCCGGTTGTAAGCCGTCGGCCGTATTTGAAGCCGTCATCGCCCGCGAAAGCGGGCGATCCAGTATGCCGCGGCAGTCGTTGTGAATCCCGATGTCTCTGGAATACGGGATTCCCCGCCTGCGCGGGGAATGACAGTTGCGAATGAGGCGACGTCTGCGCGTTTCGCTCGACGGACCCGCACGCTGCGATGATGGCGCGGCGCCCCTGATTTGATCCGCCGTATCAGTGGTTTGATGGAATTCACCGAGCATCGCGCCGGAACTCACCGGCTACTTTGCATGGGGTTGTTTTCGACGTTTTTGTTGCAGACCGGATCTCGTCGCGCTTGAGGCGCTACCTATTCCCGCCGAACAGCCGGTCCATCAGCCAGCCATCGAGACCTGCCGCCGCTTCCGGCCGCACCGCCGTGCGCGTTGGGGCCGGGCGATAGCCAGCATTGTTGGCGGCTGGAGGCGGAGGTATCGGTGCCGACACTTGCGATGCGGCCTGGGCGAGGTTCGACAGACCCCAGCCGACTTGCGAACTCGGCAAGGCTGCCACCGGCACGCCCTCGTGCGCCGTGCGCATGAAGCGGGACCAGACTTCCACCGGCAAGCCGCCGCCGGTCGCCTTCTTGGTCGGCGAGTTGTCGTCATTGCCGAGCCAGACGCCGGTGACGAGGTTGGCGGTGTAACCGATGAACCAGGCGTCGCGATAGTCCTGGCTCGTGCCGGTCTTGCCGGCCGCCTGCCAGCCGGGGATTTCCGCCTTCTTCGCCGTGCCGGAGATCAGCGTCTCCCGCATCATCGTGTTCATCATCGCCACGTAGCGCGGCTCGATCACCGGGTTGCGCTCCTCGGGCTGGCGCATGTAGAGCAGCTTGCCGTCGACCGTCTTGATCCGCGTCACCACATGCGGCGATACGGCGAAGCCGCCATTGGCGAAGGGCGCATAGGCGCCGACCAGCTCGACCACGGAGACCTCGGAGGTGCCGAGCGCGATCGAGGCGTTCGGCTCCAGCTTCGAGGAGATGCCGAGCCGGTGCGCGGTGCGCACCACGTTCTTCGGCCCGACCTCGAGGCCGAGGCGAATTGCGACCGTGTTCAGCGACATCGCGAGTGCCTGGGTCAGCGTCACCGCGCCGAAATATTCATGGGTGTAGTTCTCGGGCTTCCAGCCCTTGACCTCGATCGGCGCGTCCTGGCGGATGGTGTCGGGCGTCAGGCCCTGCTCGAGCGCGGTCAGATAGACGAATGGCTTGAACGAGGAGCCCGGCTGGCGCTTGGCGGTTACCGCGCGGTTGTACTGGCTCTCGGAATAGTTCCGGCCGCCGACCATGGCACGCACCGCGCCGTCAGGCGTCATTGCCACCAGCGCTCCCTGGCTGACGTTGAACTTCACGCTTTTCGCCGCCAGCTCGTCGATGATGGCGGCTTCCGCCACACTCTGGAGTTTCGGATCGATCGTGGTCTCGACCGTGATGCTCTGGTCGATCTGGCCGACGAGATCGTCCAGCACCTCGCCGATCCAGTCGGCGACGTAGTTGACGGTGCCGGCGCCCGCCGGCTTCACGTTGATCGCAGGGTGGCCGATCGAGGCCTTGGCCTGCGCTTCGGTGATGAATTTGGCATCCGCCATCGCCGCAAGCACGACCTGCGCGCGTTGTTCGGCGCCTTCCGGGTTCCGATTGGGCGCCAGCCGCGAGGGTGATTTGACGAGGCCCGCCAGCATCGCGGCTTCGGCAATGGTGACGTTCTTCGCCGACTTGCCAAAATAGCGTTGCGCCGCGGCTTCGACGCCATAGGCGCCGGAGCCGAAATAGACGCGGTTGAGATAGAGCTCCAGGATCTCGTTCTTGGAATGCTTGCGCTCCAGCCAGATCGCGAGCTCGGCCTCTTGCAGCTTGCGCTGGAAGGTGCGCTCCTGGGTCAGGAACAGATTCTTGGCGAGCTGCTGGCTCAGCGTCGAGCCGCCCTGCGACACGCCGCGATGCAGGATATTGGTCACGGCTGCGCGGACAATGCCGAGCGGGTCGATGCCGAAATGCGAATAGAAGCGGCGGTCCTCGATGGCGATGAACGCTTTTGGCAAATAGGGCGGCAGATCCTTCAGTGCGACATTCGCGCCGGCCATCTCGCCGCGCTGCGCCAGCATGCTGCCATCCATGCCGACGATCTGGATCGTCGGCGGGCGTTTGGGAATTTCCAGCGATTGGATCGGCGGCAGATGGGCGCCGACCCAGATCACGACGCCGATCACGGCGATCACGCCCCACAGGCCGAGCACTGCACCCCAATAGATCAGGCGGCCGATACTGAGGTTTCCGCGCGACTTCGACCGGCGCTTGGCGGCGCTGCGGCTGGCTGGCGCCTTGCGCTCGCGCGGCGGCTCGGCATCGGAATCGTCGCTTCGACGCTTGGCGGATGATTTGGCTGACTTCTTCGGCTTCTCCTCGGCGTTCGGGATGCGGTCGGCTGCCGTCAGGCGCAGATCGGCGAGCGCCGCGGGCAAGCCAAATAGCGGCTCTTTCCGTCCGCCGCCCTTTTTCTTTCCCCACGCCATACGCAAAACGCCCGGTCAGCCCGCCCTGCCGCACGCTAGCTGTCGCTGTTTAAGGCCCGGTTACCCAAAGTTTAACGCGTGATTAGGAGGTGCGGCATTCGTCTGCAGCAGTTTCGAAGGCGAGGCAGCGAGGCTAGGATCGGCGGCACCAAGATGAGGGAACTCGCATGGGCCATATCGATCCGACCAAGGAAATCTTCGCGCAATTCCGGGACAACAACCGCCCGGGTCCGATCCACATGCTCAACCTGGTGCGCTTGCGCAAAGAGGCGGCCTATCCCGATGGCCGCAAGGCGACCGGCGCGGAAGCCTATGCGGCCTATGGTCGCGAGAGCGGGCCGGTGTTCGAACGTCTCGGCGGCCGCATCGTGTGGCAAGGCAAATTCGAGCTGATGCTGATCGGCCCGCAGGAGGAACGCTGGGACCACTGCTTCATCGCCGAATACCCAAGCGTCGCCGCCTTCGTCGAGATGATCCGCGACCCCGTCTATCGCGAAGCGGTGAAGCACCGGCAGGCCGCGGTCGAGGACTCGCGGCTGATCCGACACGCGGTGCTGCCGGTCGGCAAGAATTTTGGCGAGATACCGAAATAAGAGAGAGGAAATAAGAGGGAGGGAGTAGGAGCTGCATCCCGTCTCGATGAGACGTGGTTCTAGCCAAGCATTCCGCTGCGTTCCCTCCCCCCTTGCGGGGGAGGGCGAGAGAGGGGGGTGGCCCCGGGAGAGGTCGGCGTTCCGAACGCAAACTCTTGCAATGACTGAATTAGAAGCGAGGCCGATCACGGCATCACGGATAAGCCGTGCCGTGCGGCGCCCCCTCGCCAACCCTCCCCCGCAAGGGAGGAGGGAGCGAGAGAGCGTACAATGTGGCTCAAGAAGACTAGCTCCAGAGTCCAAGCGACCTAACCCGCCGGGCCCGTATCCTCGAGGATCGGGCCGAACAGCTCCCAGCGCTCGCCGTTGAACTTCATCATCTGAAGCTGCTTGTTGACGCGGTAGTCGGTCGGCGAGGTGTTGGCCTTGATGCCGGGCAACCCGACGTCGCCGGTCACGTCCTTCAGCGAGGCGGCCTGCTTCATGACGTTCTCGCGCGTCAGGTTGTCGCCGCACTGCTGCAGCACGTGGACCAGAAGCTGGGCGGTGCCATAGCCATAGACGTTGAAGTTCGAATCCTTGTCGCCGTCGGGATAGTACTTCGCCATGAAGTCGAAATATTTCTTCATGCCGGCGTCATCCTTCCAGGTCGGATCGAGCGGATCCTTGCCGTAGTTGACGCTGATCACGCCCTTGGCGGCTTCTAACCCCGCCGGCTTCATCACCGCACCGACCGAGGTGGCGTTGATGTCGACGATCTGCACCGGATGCCAGCCCATCTCGGCGATCTTCTTGATCGCCTGCGCCGCCTGCTTCGGCGTCGTGGCACTGAAGAACAGGTCTGCACCTGCATCCTTGATCTTGAGGATCTGCGAGTCGACGGTCGGATCCGAGACCTCGTAGGACGCTTCCGCCACGATCATCTTGGCGGCCTTGTCACCGAGGCCCGCCTTGATGCCGTTCAGATAGTCCTTGCCGAGATCGTCGTTCTGATAGAGCACGCCGATCTTGGCGTTCGGGTGCTCCTTCAGGATGTACTGGCCGTAGATGCGCCCCTCGACGAAGTAGTTCGGATTGTAGCCCATGGTCCAGGGAAAGTTCTTCGGATCGGTGAACTTCGAGGCGCCGGTCGCCGCAAAGAGCTGCGGCACTTTCTTAGCATTGAGGTATTTTTGCACGGCAGCGTTGGAAGGCGTGCCGACGATCTGGAAGGTCAGCAGCACCTCGTCGCTCTCGACCAGCTTGCGCACCTGCTCCACGGCTTTCGGCGGCGAATAGGCGTCGTCATATTGGATCAGGTTGATCTTGCGTCCGTTCACGCCGCCCTGATCGTTGATCATCTTGAAATAGGCGGCCTGGGCCTTGCCGATCGTGGCATAGGCCGACGCCGGACCTGAGAACGGCACGGTCTGCCCGACCTTGATCTCGGTGTCGCTGGCACCCGGATCGTATTTCTTCTGGGCGCTGGCCGCTGAGACCGACAGCGCCAAAGCCAGTGCCGTCCCGGCGACCAGGTGCAGAACTCCATTCCTCATTCGCAATTTCCTCGAATTGTTATTGCCGATGGTCTGTCCGATGCGCTGTTGCGCGCTGGACGCCATCGCTGCACGGAAGTGTGGCGGAGCCGTTGTTGCTGCGCAAGGTCGGCGCATCCGCGCAGTTCGTAGGGTGGGTTAGCGAAGCGTAACCGACCACTTCTTGCGCCACGCGGAAAGGAAAGAGGTGGGTTACGCCTAGCGGACTGCGCTTCGCGCAGCCGCAGGGCTAACCCACCCTACAAATTCGGCCGTGGGGCTAACCCGACGGACCGGAGTCCTCGATGATCGGGCCGAACAGCTCCCAGCGCTCGCCATTGAACTTCATCATCTGCATCTGCTTGTTGACGCGATAGTCGTTCGGCCCGGTGTTGACCTTGATGCCGGGCAGCGCGAAGCTCGGGGTGAAGTCCTTGATGTTGGCGACCTGCTTCATGACGTTCTCCCGCGTCAGGTCGTCGCCGCATTGCTTCAGCACCTGCACCAGTAGCTCGGCCACGGAATAGGCATAGGTGTTGACCGTGTTGAGCTTGTCGCCTTCGGGGAAATATTTGTCCATGAAGGCGAAGAACGCCTTCACGCCCGGATCGTCCTTCCACTGCGGATCGCTCGGCTCCTTGCCGTACTGCGTCGAGATGATCCCCTTGGAGATGTCGAGGCCCGCAGGTTTCAGCGTCGCCGAAATCGGGCTCGCATTGATATCGAGAATGTGCACCGGCGTCCAGCCGAGGTCGGCAAGCTTCTTGATCGCCTGTGCCGCGAACTTCGGCGTCGAGGCGTCATAGAACAGGTCGACGCCCATCGACTTCAGCTTGACCACCTGCGAGTCGACGGTGGGGTCGGTGACCTCGTAGGACACCTCGCCGACGATCATGCTGGCGGCCTTGTCGCCGAGGCCGCTCTTGAGCCCTGCGAGATAGTCGCGCCCCATGTCGTCGTTCTGGTAGAGCACGCCGATCTTGGCGTTGGGGTGATTGGCGAGGATGTATTTTGCGTAGATGCGCCCCTCGGACACGTAGTTGGGATTGTAGGCGATGGTCCAGGGATAGTTCTTCGGATCGTTGAAGCGCGCAGCGCCGGTCGAGGCCAGGAGCTGCGGCACCTTCTTGCCGTTGAGATATTTTTGCACGGCTGCGTTGGCGGCGGTGCCGATGAGCTGGAACGTGAACAGGACCTCGTCGCCCTCGACGAGCTTGCGCACCTGCTCGACGGTCTTCGGCGGCGAATAGGCGTCGTCATACTGGATCAGATTGATCTTGCGGCCATTGATGCCGCCCTGATCATTAATCATCTTGAAGTACGCGGCCTGGGTCTTGCCGATATTGGCGTAGACCGAGTAGGCGCCGGAGAACGGCACGGTCTGGCCGATCTTGATCTCGGTGTCGCTGGGACCGGTGTCATACTTCTTCTGTGCGAGTGCTTGGCTGGCGGAGAATGCGAAAGCGAGCACCGCCGCGGCAGCTATGTAGGCCCTGCGATTGTTCATGTTGGGATGTTCCTCCTGACGGAATTTTCTGCCGACGGTCTTTTCCCGTTGATTGCAACGGTCGCCATCGCTGCCGAAGATTGTGGAGGAAGGCGAGGTACCGCGCAAGGATCGTGGCCCCGCGCCGTAGCGTCTTTGGGCGAGGAACAAATGCAACCAGGGCGGTCGCTCCCCACTCAAGCGTCAGCTTTCGGGTGGACGCTAGCATGCCCGGTGTGGCACGTGCGATACGTGTTCCCTGTAAGGGTGTCGCAATGACCGGTCGATCGACACATCCGCCCGAGAGTTTTGGCCTCGATCGCCTGCAGACGCCGATCGGGATCGCGCTGCTCGTCACTGATGCCGAAGGCGTGCTGCGCGCGCTCGACTGGGAGGACTACGAGCACCGCATGCGCGAGCTCCTGCGCCTGCATTACGGCGCGGTGGATCTGCGCAAAGAGTCGGCACCGGCCGGCATGAAGGCTGCGCTGTCCGGCTATTTCGACGGCGATCTTGCGCAGCTCGCGACAGTCACTTGGCGGGTCGCCGGCACGCCGTTCCAGCGCAAGGTCTGGACGGCGCTCGCGAAGATCCCGGTGGGCACGACGCTCAGCTACGGCGCGCTTGCGTTGAGGCTTCATATGCCGAGGGCCGTCCGCGCCGTCGGCCACGCCAACGGCTCCAACCCGATCAGCGTGGTGCTGCCCTGTCACCGTCTGATCGGCGCCGACGGCTCGCTGGTGAAGTACGGCGGCGGCCTCGAACGCAAGCGCTGGCTGCTGCGGCACGAGGGCGTGGAGGTGTAGCGGTCAGGCGCGTCAACATCTCCTTCGTCATTCCGAGGCGCGCGGAGCGCGAGCCCGGAATCCATTCAACCGCACAACCGGTGGCACAATGGATTCCGGGCTCGCCGCTACGCGGCGCCCCCATTGCGCTATTGCGCAATGTGGAATGACGAGTGGAGGGAATTGTGCGCGATGTCCGCCCTCACGCCGCCGGCTGAACCGCCTTGTCGCCGGCCATCACATGGATCAGCGCGCTCTTGATCGCGGCCTGGCGCGTCGGGGCGTTGATCTGTGCGCCGAGGAGGTCGGTGACGTAGAACACGTCGCGCGCGCGCTCGCCGAAGGTCGCGACATGGGCCGAGGCGATGTTGAGGTTGAGCTTCGAGATCGCGGTGGTCAGCTCGTAGAGCAGGCCGGGTCGGTCGAGGCCGGACACCTCGATGACGGTGTAGCGGTCGGACCACTGGTTGTTGATGATGACTTCCGGCTCGATCACGAAGGGGCGCGCCTTGCTGCGCACGGTGCGCCGTGCCACCACCTCCGGCAGGCGTAGCTTGCCTTCCAGCACGTCCTCGATCATCTCGCCGATCCGCGTGGCGCGGCGGCCCTCGTCCTCGTCGCGGTCGTATTCCCGCGAGATCGAGATGGTGTCGAGCGCGCGGCCGTCGGTCGTGGTGTAGATCTGGGCGTCGACGATGTTGGCGCCGGCTGAGGCGCAGGCGCCCGCGATGATCGACAACAGCCAGGGATGGTCGGCGGCGAAGATCGTCAGCTCGGTGACGCCGCGCACCTCATCGAAGCCGACATTGATCGCGAGCTTGTGGCCGGCCTGTTCGCTCGACCGCACGAAACGGGCGTGACGGATTTTTCGCGGCAGCTCGACCTTGAGCCAATAGGCCGGATAGTGCCGGCCGATGTAAGCGTCGAGCTCGTCCTTCGGCCATTCGGCGAAGGCCATGCGGAATTCGGCGTGCGCCGCCGCGAGACGCTTGCCGCGGTCCACTTCCGAGAAGCCGCCGGTCAGCACCGGCTCGGTCTCATAATAAAGCGAGCGCAGAAGCTGTGCCTTCCAGCCGTTCCACACCCCCGGACCGACGCCGCGGATGTCGGCCGTGGTCAGGATCGTAAGCAGCTTCATCTGCTCGACCGACTGCACCACCGCGGCGAAATTCTCGATCGTCTTGCGGTCGGAGAGGTCGCGCGACTGTGCGACCGTGGACATGGTCAGATGCTCCTCGATCAGCCAGGCCACGAGCTCCGTGTCGGCCGGGCTGAAGCCGAGCCGCGGGCAGAGCCGGCGGGCCACCTTGGCGCCGGCAATCGAGTGATCCTCGAGCCGGCCCTTGGCGACATCATGCAGGAGCGTCGCGATGTAGATCACAGGCCGGTGCTCGGGCCGGGTCTTGCGCATGAGGTCGCTGGCGAGCGTGAACTCCTCGATGCCGCCGCGTTCGATATCCTGGAGAAAGCCGATGCAGCGGATCAAGTGCTCGTCGACGGTGTAGTGATGATACATGTTGAACTGCATCATCGAGACGATCTTGCCGAAGGCGCGGATGAAATGGCCGAGCACGCCGGTCTCGTTCATCCGTCGCAGCACGATCTCCGCGTTGTCGGACGTCAGGATCTCCATGAAGAGGCGGTTGGCCTCGGGATTTTCCCGCAAGGTCCCGTTGATCAGGCTGAGCGAGCGCGTCACGTCCCGCATCGCATCGGGGTGGAAGGCGAGGTTGTTCTTCTGCGCCAGGCGGAAGATGCGGATCAGGTTGACCGGATCGTGCTTGAAGACGTCGGGCGCGGCGACGTTGATGCGGTTGTTGTCGACGATGAAGTCGTCGCTTTCGGGCACCCGCCGCTTCACCGCGCTGGGCCGCAGCCGCGCCATCATCCGGCTCAAGACCGGCGCGGGCTTGGCCTGCTGGTCCTCGAGCTTGGCGCAAAGGATGGCGGTGAGGTTGCCGACCTCCTTGGCCACCAGGAAGTAGTGCTTCATGAAGCGCTCGACGTCCTGCATGCCGGGATGCGAGGTGTAGCCGAGGCGGACCGCAATCTCGCGCTGGAGGTCGAAGGAGAGGCGCTCTTCGGCGCGGCCGCAGTAGAAGTGCAGATTGCAGCGCACCGACCAGAGGAAATCGGCGCAGCGGCGGAACGTGCGGTATTCCTGCGCGTCGAACACGCCGCGTTCGACCAGCTCGTTGGTGTCGCGGACGCGGTAGACGTATTTTGCGATCCAGAACAGCGTGTGCAGGTCGCGCAGGCCGCCCTTGCCGTCCTTGACGTTGGGCTCGACCAGATAGCGCGACTGGCCGCCGCGGCGGTGCCGCTCCTCGCGCTCGGCGAGTTTCGCGGTGACGAATTCGGACGCGGTGCCCTGCACCACTTCCTTGTCGAAACGGGCGACCAGCTCCTCATAGAGCGGCTTGTCGCCGGTGAGGAAGCGCGTCTCCAGGATCGCGGTGCGGATGGTCATGTCGCCGCGCGCCTGGCGGATCGACTCGTCGACCGAGCGCGTGGCGTGGCCGACCTTCAGCCCCATGTCCCACAGGCAATAGAGGATGGCTTCCGCCACCTGCTCGCCCCAGGCGGTTTGCTTGTAGGGCAGGATGAACAAAAGATCGATGTCGGATTCCGGTGCCATCAGGCCGCGGCCATAGCCGCCGGTCGCGACCACCGACATGCGCTCGGCTCCACTCGGGATCGGCGAGCGGTAGAGATGCTGGGTCGCGGCCGCGTACAGGATGCGGATGATCTCGTCCTGCACGTGGCACAGCCGTTCGGCGCAGCGCCGGCCGTGACGGTCTTTCAGCAGGATCTGCTGCGCCTCGGCGCGGGCCGCGATCAGCTCGGCCTTGAGAAGCTGCGCCAGCGCGGAGCGGAACGCGTCCTCGCGCCCTTCATGCTTTTCAGCGAGCGCATCGACCGCGGCGGTGATCCGTGCGGTGTCGAAGCGGTCATCCACCTCTGCCTTGTGCTGGGTCGCAACGCTGTCCATGCCTCACCGGATATAAGAGGTGACAGGCGCTGTCACGAGACATTCGCGGCATGAGCGGCAGACGAGCCCGGCCAGCCCGTGGAATGGCCGCGGATCTGGTCTCGGTCCTTAGTATAACATCATGAATAGACTAGGTTTTTTTATTGTTGTGACCTGGCCGCTCATGGCAGCTTCCATCAATCGTGGGCTGACACGAGATCCATCGCCTTCTATACCGCTTCTCAGCTAATGACCCGCCGGAGGAGATCAGGAATGGACGCTGCGGAACTGCGCCAGATGCAGGCTCCGATCAAGGAGCGCTATAAGACCGATCCCAAAGCCGCGATGATCACCTTGAAGGCGAAGGGCTCGACCGACAGCGAGGGCATCGCCTGCAAGGTCGAGACCGGCCGCGCGCTTGCCGTTGCGGGCCTCCATCCGGCCACCGGCGGCTCCGGCCTCGAGCTCTGCTCTGGCGACATGCTGCTGGAGGCGCTGGTCGCCTGTGCCGGCGTCACGCTGAAGTCGGTTGCAACCGCGATCGAGGTGCCGCTCAGAAGCGGCAACGTCTATGCCGAGGGCGATCTCGATTTCCGCGGCACGCTCGGTGTCGACAAGGAGACGCCGGTCGGCTTCGCCGAGATCCGCCTGCGCTTCGAGGTCGACACATCAGCGCCGCAGGACAAGCTCGATCTCCTGCTCAAGCTCACCGAACGCTACTGCGTGGTCTATCAGACCATCAAGAACGGCCCGAAGATTTCGGTGTCGATGCAGCGGATGTGAAGCGCAATGCCCAACAATCGGTGTCGTTCCCGCCTAGTGCGCAATTGCGCACGGGGGGCGGGAATCCATAACCCCAGGCCGTTGTGTTTTCGGACGGTCGTTGCCCCAGCCTTCTAAAACGACCACGGCCTGTGGTTATGGATTCCGGGCTCGCGCTTCGCGCGCCTAGGAATGACGGACAAAGTGCTTCGCCTTCCATCCGGATCAGCGCTTCGCTTGTCCGGGACCACAAACAAGAAAATGCCCCCCGAGCTCCACTTCATCCTCCTTCTCCTCCTCCGCATGGCGATCGCTGCGGCGTTCGTCGTGTCGGCGTCTGTTATCACCGAGCGTTCGGGGCCGGTGATCGGAGCGCTGGTCGCGACCCTGCCGATCTCGGCCGGTCCCTCCTACGTCTTCCTTGCACTCGACCATGACGCCGCCTTCATTGCGCAGGGCGCGCTGGCGAGCCTGCCGGTCAACGCGGCGACGATCGTTCTCGGGCTCACTTACGTCGTGCTGGCACAGCGGCAGAATCTCGCGGTGAGTTGTGGCACGGCGGTCGGTGTCTGGATCGTGCTTGCGTCCATCATCCGTCTGTTCGACTGGACGCTGACTGCCGGGCTTGCCGTTAACCTCATCGCGTTCGGCATCTGCATTCCGCTGCTGGCGCGCTACCGCCATGTGAAGATGCCGCTAGTCACGCGCCGCTGGTACGACATTCCGTTCCGCGCCTCGCTGGTTGCAACACTGGTCGCGATCGTGGTCTCGACGTCGGGCTGGGTCGGCCCGCGGGTCTCCGGCGTCATCGCGCTGTACCCGATCGTCTTCACCAGCATGATGGTGATCCTGCATCCGCGCATCGGCGGCCCGCCGACCGCGGCCGTGCTCGCCAACTCCGCGTGGGGCCTGCTCGGATTCGGCATGGCGATCGCCGTGCTTCACCTCGGCGCGCTCAACTTCGGCTCCACCGTCGGACTGAGCCTCGCGCTCGCGACCTGCATCACCTGGAATTTGACGCTGTGGTGGAACGGGCGGCGGAAGCGGCTGGCGCCGGCATAGGATTCGTAGGGTGGGTTACGCCTTCGGCTAACCCACCCTACCGCATCGTCACTGCTTCGGCAGCTTGGCCTTCAACGCATACAGCGCGTCCAGCGCCTCGCGCGGGGACATCTCGTCCGGGTGCAGCGCCTTCACCGCGTCCATCAGCAGTTCGGCTTCGCTTGGCGGCGCCGCCTCGGCGGCGGCGCGCGAGGGCACCGCGAACAGCGGCAGATCGTCGACCAGCGCGCGTGCGGTCTGGCCGCGGTCCTGGGCCTCGAGCTTGGCCAGCACGGATTTTGCGCGCGTGATTACCGCGGGCGGGAGTCCCGCAAGCTTCGCCACTTGGATGCCATAGGAACGGTCGGCCGAACCAGGTAGCACCTCGTGCAGGAACACGACGTGGCCCTGCCACTCCTTCACCCGCACCGTGGCGTTGAACATGCGCGGCAGCTTTGCCGAGAGCGCGGTCAGCTCATGGTAATGCGTGGCGAATAGCGTGCGGCAGCGGTTACCTTCGTGCAGATGCTCGATCGCGGCCCAGGCGATCGAGAGACCGTCGAAGGTCGCCGTCCCGCGCCCGATCTCGTCGAGGATGACGAGCGAGCGCTCGCCGGCCTGGTTCAGGATCGCCGCGGTCTCGACCATCTCGACCATGAAGGTCGAGCGGCCGCGGGCGAGATCGTCGGCAGCGCCGACGCGCGAGAACAGCCGGTCGATGATGCCGATCCGCGCCCGCGAGGCCGGCACGAAGCTGCCGATCTGGGCGAGCAGGGCGATCAGCGCGTTCTGGCGCAGGAAGGTCGATTTACCGGCCATGTTGGGGCCGGTGAGCAGCCAGAGCTGGCCGGACTTTTGTCCCGGCGCCGGCGACAGGTCGCACGCATTGGCGATGAACGGCTCGCCGTTGCGCTTGAGCGCCTGCTCGACCACGGGATGGCGGCCGGCCTCGATGGCAAAGCCAAGGGAGCCGTCGACCTCGGGCCGCACGTAATTCTCGTCGACAGCGAGTTTTGCCAGCGACGTTGCGACATCGAGCAGCGCGAAGGCGTGCGCGGCGGCGCGCAAATCGTCGCTGATCGCCAGCGCCTTGGCACAGAGCCGCTCGAAGATCTCGAGCTCAAGCCCGAGCGCGCGGTCACCGGCATTGGCGATCTTGGCCTCGATCTCGCCCAGCTCGGATGTGGTGAAGCGCACCTGGCCCGCCAGCGTCTGGCGGTGGATGAAGGTCGCGTTCAGCGGCGCCGACATCAGCTTGTCGCCGTGCTGCGCGGTGACTTCGACGAAATAGCCGAGCACGTTGTTGTGCCGGATTTTCAGACCTTTCACGCCGGTGTCGTCGGCGTAGCGCGCCTGCATCGAGGCCACCACCAGGCGCGAGGCGTCGCGTAGATTGCGGGCTTCGTCGAGCGCGGGCTCGTAACCCTCGCGCACGAAGCCGCCGTCGCGCTTGATCAGCGGGAGCTGCTCGGCGAGCCCTGCGGCAAACTCTGTCGCAAGCTCGCGCGAGGGTCGCTGCAAGGCCGCCATGACGGCGGCGATCTCCTGCGGCGGCTGATCGAGCTCAGAGAGCCGCGCCAGCACCTGATCGGCGGCCACAATGCCGTCGCGGATTCCTGCGAGGTCGCGCGGGCCGCCGCGGCCGACCGACAGCCGCGCCAGGGCGCGCGACATGTCAGGCGCGCCGCGCAGGATGCTGCGGATGTCCTCGCGCGCGGCCGAATCGGCAACGAAGGCGCTGACCGCATCGAGCCGTCTTGCGATGCCTGCTGCATCCGTCAGCGGCGCTGCGAGGCGCTGCGCGAGCAGGCGCGAACCGGCGGAGGTCACCGTGCAGTCGATCGCGTCGAGCAGCGAGCCGCGGCGCTCGCCCGCCAGCGTGCGCGTCAGTTCGAGATTGGCGCGGGTCGCGGGATCGATCGCCATGGTCGCGCCCGATGCCTCGCGCGCCGGCGGTGACAGCGGCGGATGTTTGCCGACCTGGGTGCGGTCGACATAGGTCACCGCGGCCGCCGCGGCCGTCGCCTCGAGGCGCGTGAGCTGCGCAAGGCCGTCCATGGTCGCGACGGCGAAATAGTCGCACAGGCGCTTCTCGGCGGTGGCGCCGTCGAAGACGTCGCGGGTCAGCGGCGTCACCGCCGGCAGCTCGCGCAAGGTCGGCCCGAGCTCGTTGTCACTATACAGCGCGTCGGTGACGATCGCCTCGTTCGGATTGATGCGCGCCAGCGTCGCGGCAAGCTCGCCGCCTCCACACTCCGTCACCATGAATTCGGCGGTCGAGATGTCGATCCAGGCCAGTCCAAACCGGTCCCCGCCCGCGGAGGACCGGGCGCGCGCGATCGCCAGCAGATAGTTGTTGGCGCGCGCATCGAGCAGCGTGTCCTCGGTCAGCGTGCCCGGCGTGACCAGCCGCACCACGCCGCGACGGACCACGCTCTTGTTGCCGCGCGCCTTGGCGGCGGCGGGATCCTCGGTCTGCTCGCACACCGCGACGCGATGGCCGGCGGTGATCAGGCGATGCAGATAATCCTCGGAGCGCTCGACCGGCACGCCGCACATCGGGATGTCAGCGCCCTGATGCTTGCCGCGCTTGGTCAGCACGATGCCGAGCGCCTTGGAGGCGATCTCGGCGTCCTCGAAGAACAATTCGTAGAAATCGCCCATCCGGTAGAACAGCAGCAGGCCCGGATGCGCCGCCTTGATCTCCAGATACTGCTCCATCATCGGCGTGACGCGCGCGGCCATCTCCGCTTGCGGCGCGGCGGGTTCAAGGGCGGGTGCGGGAATAGGCTGTTGCACTGTCATAGGCGGCGCAACTTACAAAATTTCGTCCCAACGGTCCTATCGCTTTGGCCGGAAGAAGCGGGTTTTCCACGTTGTCCGCATAGCGGCATGCGCTAGCGCCTCGGAACACGCGCGAAACCGTCAATTGACCTGCCGCGGGCGCCCTCCTAAAACTCCGCCGTCATTGAAGAAATCCGGCCGAACCGCGGCATTCAGGGAGAACAACGATGCGTGATGTGTTTATCTGCGATGCCGTGCGGACCCCGATCGGCCGCTTCGGCGGGTCGCTCGCCAAGGTGCGCGCCGACGATCTCGCCGCAGCCCCGATCAAGGCGCTGATGGCCAAGCATCCCAACCTCGACTGGGCGCAGGTCGACGAAGTCTTCTTCGGCTGCGCCAACCAGGCCGGCGAGGACAACCGCAACGTTGCGCGCATGGCGCTCTTGCTCGCGGGTCTTCCGGATTCGGTTCCCGGCCAGACCCTGAACCGGCTCTGCGCCTCCGGCCTCGATGCGGTCGGCGCCGCGGGCCGCGCCATTCGTTCGGGCGAGGTCGAGCTTGCGATCGCCGGCGGTGTGGAATCCATGACGCGCGCGCCCTTCGTGATGGGCAAGGCGCAGGAAGCCTTCTCGCGCTCCGCCGAGATTTTCGACACGACCATCGGCTGGCGCTTCATCAATCCGCTGCTAAAGGCGCAGTATGGCGTCGATGCCATGCCGGAGACCGGCGAGAACGTCGCGGAGGAGTTCCAGGTATCGCGCGCCGACCAGGATGCCTTCGCCATCCGCTCGCAGCAGCGCGCCGGTGCTGCGATCGCGGCCGGCTATTTCGCCGAGGAAATCACACCGATCACCATTCCCGGCGGCAAGGCCGGTCCGATCACCGTCGACAAGGACGAGCATCCGCGTCCCGAAACCACGCTCGAGGGTCTCGCCAAGCTGAAGCCGATCGTGCGCAATCCCGGCACGGTGACGGCCGGCAACGCCTCCGGCGTCAATGACGGCGCCGCCGCGATGATCCTGGCCTCCGAAGCCGCGGTGAAGAAGCATGGTCTCACGCCGCGCGCCCGCATCCTCGGCCTTGCTTCGGCCGGTGTGCCGCCGCGCATCATGGGCATCGGCCCCGTGCCGGCGACCCGCAAGCTGATGGAACGGCTCGGCAAGAAGATCAGCGACTTTGACCTGATCGAGCTCAACGAAGCCTTCGCCTCGCAGGGCATCGCCTGCCTGCGCCAACTCGGCGTCAAGGACGATGCCGACTTCGTCAATCCGCATGGCGGCGCGATCGCGCTCGGTCATCCCCTCGGCATGAGCGGCGCGCGCCTTGCGCTTACCGCCGTGCACGGCATGGAAAAGCGCGGCGGCAAGCTCGCGCTCGCCACCATGTGCGTCGGCGTCGGCCAGGGCGTCGCGGTTGCGATCGAGAAATTGAATTGAGACTGCTTGCTCCCCCTCTCCCCGGAGAGAGGGGGGAAGGGGGACTTTCAAACCGCTTCCCCCGATTAGTTATATACTATAATGATCGGCGGAAGCGTTGACCGGCTGGACCAAAATGGCCGGGGAGGAGTTCGCCCATGACATTCATTTATCCCGTCGACAGCAACAAGGCGCATCCGCTGCCGCTGTCGCCCGAGTACAAGAGCTCGATCAAGCGCGCGCCGAACAAGCCCTTGATCCCGATGCGCCACACGCTGTCGGAGCTCACCGGCCCGGTCTACGGCCACGAGACCGTGCGCGAGGGCGACAACGATCTCACCCGCCAGCACGCGGGCGAGCCGCTCGGCGAGCGCATCATCGTGCACGGCCATGTCCTCGACGAGGACGGCCGCGGCGTGCCGAACTCGCTGGTCGAGATCTGGCAGGCCAATGCCTGCGGGCGCTACGTCCATGTCCGCGACCAGCATCCCGCGCCGCTCGATCCGAACTTCACCGGCGCCGGCCGTACCCAGAGCGATGCCTCCGGCTACTACCGCTTCGTCACCATCAAGCCCGGCGCCTACCCCTGGGGCAATCACCACAATGCCTGGCGGCCGGCGCACATCCATCTCTCGGTGTTCGGCCACTCCTTCGTCACGCGGCTGGTGACGCAGATGTACTTTCCGGGCGATCCGCTGTTCCCGTTCGATCCGATTTTCAATTCGGTGCCGGACGAGAAGGCGCGTGCGCGGATGATCTCGTCCTTCGATCTCGAGGACACCCAGCCTGAATGGGCGCTGTGCTACCGCTTCAATATCGTGCTGCGCGGCAAGAACGCCACGCCAATGGAGAACACTTAAGTGCAGGACAACGGTATCACGCCATCGCAGACGGTCGGACCGTTCTTCAAATACGGCCTGACGCCGAACGGCGAATACGCCTGGAACGACGCGTTCACCAACTCGACGCTGACGCCCGACGTCTCCGGCGACCGCATCCGCATCGAGGGCCGTGTGTTCGACGGCGACGGTGTCGCCGTGCCCGACTGCATGCTGGAGATCTGGCAGGCCGATGGGCAGGGCCGCTTTGCCGACCCGCAGGACAAGCGCGCGCTGCCGAATGCCAGCTTCCGGGGCTTTGCCCGCTGCGGCACCGACAAGGACGGCAATTATTCCTTCGAGACCATCAAGCCGGGCGTGGTGCCGGATCCCGACGGCAAGCCGCAGGCGCCGCACATCCTGGTTGCGGTGTTCGGCCGCGGCATGCTGCGGCATCTCTACACCCGCATCTATTTCAGCGACGAGGCCGGCAATGCCGGCGATCCCGTGCTGGCGCTGGTTCCCGCCGATCGTCGGGCAACGCTGACCGCGGAGCGCGAGGCCGGCAAGCCGGTCTACCGCCTCGACCTGCGTCTGCAGGGCGACAACGAGACGGTGTTCTTCGACGTGTAAAACCGGGGACGCCTTCTAAGCGAAGGCGGACCGTCTGGCGCTTCCGGGTGTGATCGTGCAGTATGGCTGCGGCACCCGGGGCGCGTTTTCATGACACCTCCACAACTGCCGGCGGTGGTTGAGCCCGCACCTCTCACGGCTGCGCTGCGCAAGGCCGGCGCGCTGGACCGCGGTGCCGTCCGCGAAGTGAAGGTGCTGCACCGGCGCGACACAATCGTGTCGCACATCATCCGTCTCGGACTGCGCTATGTCGGAGAGTCCGCCGGCGCGCCGCAATCCCTGATCCTCAAGACAGCGCACGCCAATTTTGCAAAGACCCTGTCGAATGCCGGCCGGCAGGAAGTGGCCTTCTACACGCAGCTCGCGCCCAAAATGCCGGCGCAGGTCGTGCCACGGTGCTTTGACGGGAGCTTCGACGAGGAGAGCCTCGCCTGGCATCTCCTGCTCGAGGACCTCTCCGACAGCCATGCGATCGCGACCCAATGGCCGCTGCCGCCGTCGCGCGAGCAGGCGATGGCGATCGTCACGGCCCTGGGGCACATGCACGCGGCGTGGTGGGATCACGCCAGCCTTGGCGAAACCGTCGGAACCTGGATGAGCACCGATGACAGCACAAGGCTGATGGAGACTTTCGCTGGTCATTACGACCGCTTCGCCGATCTGCTCGGCGACCGCCTCAGCGAAGAGCGCCGCATCATATACCGCCGTCTGATCGATCAATCGGCTCGGCTATTCCAGCGCTATCATTCGCGACGTCACGTCAGCATCGCCCACGGCGACGCGCATATCTGGAATTTCCTGCTGCCGCGCGCCGGCGTCGCGGATTCCGTGCGCATCTTCGATTTCGATCAGTGGCGCATCAACGTGCCGACCGGCGACCTCGCCTATATGATGGCGACGCAATGGTATCCGGAGCGCCGTCAGGCCCTCGAACGCCCCCTGCTCAACCGCTACTACGAGACGCTGATCGCGCACGGCGTCACCGGCTATACGCGCGGGACGCTCGATCAGGATTATCGCCGGTCGGTGCTCTGGCACATCACCAAGCCGGTGTGGCAGTGGAGCATCAACATTCCGCCGGTGATCTGGTGGAACAATCTGGAGCGGGTGTTTGCGGCGGTGGATGATTTGGGCTGCGAGGAATTTCTGGGGTAGGGGCCAAGCATTCGGGAAGTGTGAGGCGCGACGGCGGTTCAACTCCTTCGGTGTCGTCCCGGCGAAGGCCGGGACCCATAACCCCAGGGAGTGGTTGTGGCCGAGCTCGTTGTCACGAGTCTTCGCCAAACCCAATCCTGTGGTTATGGGTCCCGGATCTGCGCTTCGCTTCGCTGCGCTTGTCCGGGACGACAGCGGAGCTTGCGGAACGAGTGCCTTCTACTCCATCACCGCATGTTCCGGCCCCGCCGACTGCTTGCGCAGGGCGGCCTTGGTCGAGCCGATCATCAGCGCGAGCGGGATGGTGCAGAGGATGAAGATCATCACGAGCTGGTAGTCGTGCGCGAACGCGATGATCTGCGCCTGCACGGCGACGAGCTTGTCGGCCATGGCGCGGCCGGCGTCGGCGGAGAGGTTGATCATGCGGCTGACGTCCGGCATCTGCAGCGCGTGGTTGAACGGGTTGATGTGCTCGGACAGGATCGCGTAGGTCCGCCGCGTGCCTTGCGTCAGCTCGGCGATCACGATGGAGATGCCGACGGAGCTCGCGACGTTGCGGAGCAGCGTCAGCATCGAGGTGCCGTCGGTGCGCAAATTGTTCGGCAACGTCAGGAACGACACGGTCGAGAGCGGTACGAAGACGAGGCCGAAGCCAAAACCCTGGATGATGCTGACGGTAACGATCTCCGGCACCTGGGTCTGGTCGGTCCAGCCGGTCATCCAGAACAGCGAGCCCGCGGTCAGCATCAGGCCGGAGATGATCAGCGTGCGCGCCTCGATGAAACGCATCAGGCGGCCGACCAGCATCATCGCGAAGAACGTACCGAAGCCGCGGCTCGCGAGCAGGCCGCCTGCGGTGATAATGGGATAGCCGATCACGTTCTGCAGGTAGGGCGAGGCCAGCGCCATGGTCGAGTACAGCACGAGCCCCATCACCGTCATGAAGATGCACCCGGTGAGGAAGTTGCGATCCCTAAACAGCGCGAACTGGATGAACGGCCGCGAGGTCGTGAACGAGTGGGCGAAGAAATAGTAGAAGGCGATGGCGGAGATGGCGAACTCGGTCACGATCTCGGCCGACTCGAACCAGTCGAGCTGCTCGCCGCGGTCGAGCGCGAGCTGCAGCGCGCCGATCGCGATCGCCAGCGCGGTGAAGCCGAACCAGTCGAATTTGAGGCTGAGATCCTTCTTGGTTTCGTCCATGAAGATGATCAGCCCGAGCACGGTGATCGCGCCGAACGGCAGATTGACGAAGAACACCCAGTGCCAGGAATAGGTCTCGGTCAGCCAGGCGCCTAACGACGGGCCCATGATCGGTCCCATCATCACGCCCATGCCCCAGATCGACATCGCCTTGGCGCGTTCCTGGAGCGTGTAGTAGTCGAGCATCACGGCCTGCGACAGCGGCACCAGCGCGGCGCCGAACACACCCTGGAGCAGGCGGAACAGCACCATCTGGTTGATGTCCTGCGCAAGTCCGCACAGCACCGAGGCGACGGTGAAGCCGGCCGAGCAGATGATGAAGATGCGCTTGCGGCCGTAGCGGTTCGCGATCCAGCCCACCGGCGCCGTCATGATCGCGGCGGCGACGATGTAGGACGTCAGCACCCAGTTGATCTGGTCTTGCGAGGCCGACAGCGTGCCCTGCATGTAGGGCAGGGCAACGTTGGCGATGGTGGTGTCCAGCGCCTGCATGATGGTCGCTGTCATGGCGCAGATCGTGACCATGTTCCGGCGCAGGCCGGGGACCATCAGATTGGTCGCGGGACCGGACATCGGATCAGTCCTTGTCCTGATTCGCCGTGGCCGACAGGCCGAGCAGGCCGGCGAGCGAGCGCTGGTGGCCGGTGTCGATGGTGGCATACACGCTCATGCCCGCCTTCAGCTTCCTCACGTGTTTGTCGTCCTCATCGAAATAGATCCGAACCGGCACGCGCTGCACCACCTTGACGAAGTTGCCGGTGGCGTTCTGCGGCGGCAGGATCGCGAATTGCGCACCGGTGCCCGGCGACAGCGAGCCGATCTTGCCCTTGAACACATGGTTCGGGAACGCATCGACCTCGAGCGTGACGGGCTGGCCGACGGTGACATAGGTGAGATCACTCTCCTTCGGATTGGCGTCGACCCAGGGATGGGCCACGTCGATGATGGAGAACACCGGGGTGCCGGCGGCAACGAAGCGGCCGAGCTGGATCTGTTCGACCTGCGTCGCCACGCCGCTCATCGGCGCGCGCAGCACGGTATGGTCGAGGTTGCGCTGGGCGTCCTCGAGCTTCGCTTTTGCCTGCGCATAGGGCGGGAATTGGTCCAGTGGCAGTTCGGGATTGCCGAGCAACTGGGTCCTGGCGTTGGAAAGCTGCTGCTTGATGAACTGCGCCTGCGCCGCGGCAGTGACCAGCGCGTTCGACGCGTTGTCGAGGTCGAGCTGCGAGCCGTAATTGTTTTTCACCAGCGCCTGCTTGCGCTCGACGTCGCGCTGCTTCAGGTCGACGCCCTTTTGAGCCAGGTCGAGCATGTCGCCGTAGATCTTGATGTTGGCGTGGAGGTTGTCATAGGTCGTCTGCGCCTGCGCGAGCTGCGCCTTGGCCTCGTCCACCGCCAGGCGGAACGGCACGGGATCGATCTCGAACAGCTCGTCGCCCTGCTTGACGAGCTGCCCCTCCTTGACGACGACCTTCTCGATCTTGCCTGAGATGTCGGGCGTCACCAAAACCTTCTGCGCGCCGACATAGGCATCGTCGGTGCCGACATAGCGGCCGCCATTCAGATAGAAGGTGATGCCGCCGAGGGCGGCAACGATCGGCAGCACGACCATGAGCAGGAAGCGCCGATAACGCCGCAGGCCGGCGATGAGGCGGCGGCGCGGCTGGGTGCCGGCTTTCTTGGTGGGCTTGCCGCTGTCGATTTTCTGCTCGGGCTGGAATTTCAGGACCTGATCAGCCATAGCGCTGCTCCTTACGCGCTTGCTCCGCCCCGCTGGTCTGGGTCGCGTTACGCACGTTTTCTTTGATTGTTTCGAGTTGGGTGAGGAGACGGTGGGCGTCCGCCGGATTGATGCCGTCGAGCGCGTTGGCGGTGATCTCGGACCGCAGCCCGCTCATCCGTCCGAGCAATTGCCGCCCGGCCTTCTTGAGATACAGGCGCTTGACGCGGCGGTCGGAAGCGTCGCTGCGGCGCTCGATCCAGTCGTTGTCGCAAAGCTTGTCGATGAGGCGCGTCAGCGTGATCGGCTGCACCTCGAGCAGTTCGGCAAGCTCCGATTGCTTCATGCCCTCGCTGCGCTCGACCTTGGCCAGCACCGCCCATTGCGCACGGGTGATGCCAAAGCGCGACGCCTCCTTGTCGGCGTAGACGCGGAGCAGGCGATAGAGTTCACCAAGCGTAAACAGGAAGTTCTGGTCCACGGATCCGCGGCTCATGAGCTTAGTCTCCAATAAGCTTGAGATATAATAAGCAAGCTTATGATTATTTCATGGCGGCGCAGCGGGACGCTGTCCCACCGTAAAGGCATGGCTGACCGCCGTTTTGCCGGTCGCGCTTTGGGTTCCCCGGCCAAGATGCTAAAACGCCAAACGCATGAGCCTCGCAAAACCGGCCTTTCCCGCGCCCGACCACGATCACGGCCGCTGCACCGCGGACGCGTTGGCGCATGCCGAGGAGGTCTGCGAGCAGCGCGCGCAGAAATTCACGCCGATCCGCCGCCAGGTGCTCGCGGCGTTGCTCTCGAGCCATCGCCCGCTCGGGGCCTATGAGGTGATCGATGAATTGGCCAAATCGATGCCGCGGCCGGCGCCGATCACGGTCTATCGCGCGCTCGATTTCTTGATGGCGAACGGCCTCGTGCATCGCATCGAGAGCCGCAACGCCTATCTCGCCTGCGCCGCCCATGACCATGACGCGACCTCGGCGGTGGCGTTCCTGATCTGCGAGCGCTGTGGCCTCGTCGGCGAAATCCCGTCAGCCTCCTTCGCGCCGGACCTCAACGCCGCCGCGCGCGCCTCGGGCTTCGCGCCGAAACTGTCCGTGGTCGAGATCACGGGCACCTGCACCCATTGTCAGAAGACTTCTTAAAGCAACAACGGCGCCAAGCCGGTTTTTCGGGAAGACATGTCCTCACCGCAAGCCATACCGTCCGCCGGCCGCCCTCTCAGTGCCGGCGCCATCGCCCTGATGCTGATGCTGTGCCTGACCTGGGGCTTCAACCAGATCGCGGTGAAGCTGGTGCTGCCGGACATCCCGCCGATGCTCCAGGCCACGATCCGCTCGATCGGCGCCCTGCCGGTGCTGTTCATCATCGGCAGCTTGCGCGGCGTCAAATTCTTCGAGCCCGACGGCACCTGGAAGCCCGGCCTCGTGGCCGGACTGATGTTCGGCATCGAGTTCGTGCTGATCTACCAGGGCATCCGCTTCACCTCGGCGTCCCGTGCGGTGGTGTTCCTCTACACCGCGCCGTTTTTCGTCGCGCTCGGCTCCTATCAGGTGCTCGGCGAGCGGCTTGGCGGATCGCAATGGCTGGGACTTGCCGTGAGCTTCGCCGGCGTCGCGCTCGCGATCGGCGTGCCGCAGCCGGATGTCGATGCGAAGGTGCTGCTCGGGGATCTCATGATCGTCGGCGGCGCTTCGCTGTGGGCCGCGACCACGCTGGTCGCCAAGGGCACGCGGCTGCGTTTCGCCGCACCGGAGAAGGCGCTCGGGTATCAGGTCGCGACCTCGATCCCGATCCTGGGCCTGGCGGCCTGGCTGTTCGGCGAATCGATCACCCACACGCCGGCGCCGCTGTCCCTGGCGCTGTTGGCGTTCCAGGCGATCTGGGTGGTCGGAACCACGTTCACGCTTTGGTTCGCGCTGGTGAAGACCTATTCGGCCAGTAAATTGTCGGCTTTTACCTTCATCACCCCTTTGTTTGGCGTGGTGGGTAGCTATTTCATCATGCACGACAACCTGAGCCTGGCGTTTGGGGCGGCTGCGCTCCTTGTAATTGCTGGGCTTTTTCTGGTTAACCGTCCGAGTGCGGCGGTTCAGGAGCTCCCTCTCCCGGTGCCACCCGCTCGCCAGGGAACTCCTGAACCGGAAGCCGCACTCGATTCATAAGTTCTTGGTATCTCTTTGAATTCGAAGCTCGCTCGCAGTGGCAAGACAGGCGAACTTCGAATTCAAAGAGAGACCGCCAAGTGGCCGCGGCGGCGCGCGGTGCATTGCTGAACGTCACTAAAACCTGATATTTGGACCCCATGAACAAGCTCGAAAACCCCCTCGATTCCGAGATCGCGGGCCCCGCGCCCCGGCACCAGACCACCCAGGTCAAGGTCGGCGACGTCACTGTGGGCGGCGGCGCGCCGATCGTCGTGCAGTCGATGACCAACACCGACACCGCCGATATTGACGGCACCATCGCCCAGGTCGCAGCGCTCGCGCGCGCCGGCTCGGAAATGGTCCGCATCACAGTGGACCGCGAGGAGGCCGCAGCGGCCGTTCCGCACATCCGCGATGGACTGCGCAAGCGTGGCATCACCACGCCTCTGATCGGCGACTTCCACTATATTGGCCATAAGCTGCTCGCGGAGCATCCGGCCTGCGCCGAGGCGCTCGCCAAGTACCGCATCAATCCCGGTAACGTCGGCTTCAAGGACAAGCGCGACACGCAGTTCGCCGACATCATCGAGATCGCCAACAAGAACGGCAAGCCGGTGCGCATCGGCGCCAATTGGGGCTCGCTCGATCAGGAGCTCTTGACCAAGCTGATGGACGAGAACGCGGCGTCCGCCAATCCGCGCGACGTGCGCGCGGTGACGCGCGAGGCCATGGTGCAGTCCGCGCTGCTCTCGGCCGCCCGCGCCGAGGAGCTCGGCATGTCCAAGGACCGCATCATTCTCTCGGCTAAGGTCTCGCAGGTGCAGGACCTGATCGCGGTCTACCAGGATCTCGCGGCGCGCTCCGATTACGCCATCCATCTCGGTCTCACCGAGGCCGGCATGGGCTCGAAGGGCATCGTCGCCTCGTCCGCGGCGCTCGGCATCCTGTTGCAGCAGGGCATCGGCGACACCATCCGCATCTCGCTGACGCCGGAGCCGGGCGGCGACCGCACCCGCGAGGTGCAGGTCGGCCAGGAGCTGTTGCAGACCATGGGCTTCCGCACCTTCGTGCCGCTGGTTGCGGCCTGCCCGGGTTGCGGCCGCACCACCTCGACCACGTTCCAGGAGCTGGCCCGCTCGATCCAGGACTTCATCCGCGACGAGATGCCGACCTGGAAGACGAAATATCCCGGCGTCGAGGAGCTCAACGTCGCGGTGATGGGCTGCATCGTCAACGGCCCCGGCGAATCCAAGCACGCCAATATCGGCATCTCGCTCCCGGGCACCGGCGAAGCCCCGGCCGCCCCGGTCTTCGTCGACGGCAAGAAGTTCCGTACGCTGCGCGGGCCCACGATCGCGTCCGACTTCAAGGCGCTGGTGATCGACTACATCGATCAGCGCTACGGCCAGGGCGTCAAGGTCCCGGTGACCGCAGCGGAGTAGAACAAAGGCGGAGTAGTTTACTCCGCTTGCGCCTCACCCACTGCTGTCGTCCCGGCCTAGTGCGCAATTGCGCACGGGGGGCCGGCCACATATGGGTCCCGGATCTGCGCTCCGCTTCGCTGCGCTTGTCCGGGACGACGGGCTGAGTTTGCGGTGCAGATTGCACATCCATCACTGCGCGCTACCATGTTTCCCAACCAAAACGATCGGGAGACACGCCATGAGCTCACTCGCTGGCAAGCAAGGTCCGCGCTATCGCCACATGGTCGAGGATGGCGCGCCATATGAGACCATCGCGGTCGAAAAGCTCACGCCCGTCATCGGCGCGGAAATCACCGGCGTCGACATCGGCAAGCTCGTTTCGGACGACGCGCGCTCCAACCGGCAGATGGACGAGATCCATCGCGCGCTCGCCGAGAACCTCGTCATCTTCTTCCGCGACCAGCACATCACGCCGACACAGCATCTCGCCTTCGGCCGCAAATTCGGCGAGCTGCATTTCCATCCCGCCGCGCCGCACGAGGACGAAGACCCGGCGCTGATGAAGATCTACGCCGACAGGAACTCGCCGCGCGCCAACGGCGAGGGCTGGCATTCCGACGTGTCCTGCGATCTCGAGCCGCCGATGGGCTCGATCCTCTACATCAAGCAATGCCCGCCGCGCGGCGGCGATACCCTGTTCGCCAACATGTACGCGGCCTATGAGGCGCTATCCGATCGCATGAAGACCTATCTCGACGGACTGACCGCGCTGCATGACGGGGAGCCGATCTATCGCGGGCTCTATGCCAATTACGGCGTCGCCGACCGGCCGTCCTATCCGCACGCGGAGCACCCCGTGGTGCGCACGCATCCCGTCACGGGCAAGAAGGCGCTCTACGTCAATCGCGGCTTTACCCGTCATATCAACGGCATCCCCCGCGATGAGAGCGACGCGATGCTCGCCTACCTCTACCAGCATGCCGAAAACCCGCTGTTCCAATGCCGGTTCCGTTGGACCGAGAACGCGATCGCCTTCTGGGACAACCGCTGCACCCAGCATCGCGCGATGTGGGACTACTGGCCGCATACGCGCTCGGGCACGCGCGTGACGGTGAAGGGTGAAAGACCCGTGTGAGTGCAGCTCTTGCCATGCACTGCCGCGCAGACCGCGGCTGAACTCGATACTCGCAGCCTAACCCAAAAGGGGTAGGCAGGGGGTCGCCCATGCGAGGCATAGAATCCGTGAGCCGGCTGGCCCTATGATGCCGCATCAGAATGGGCCATATCACCATGCCACAGGTGATAGTGGACGCGCCGAGACGTAAGGGCATCGTCATTCGCAACGATGACGGTAACTCTTGTGAAAGTGCCGGCTCGCGCGTCAAATCGGATCAAGTGCGATTTCTTCACAGCGCGACGAGACGTCCGGCGGCTCCCCTGTGGTTGGCAGCCACCCTGGTGGTGATGTGTCTTTCAGATGCGCCGGGTTTGCGCGACGGAGCGCGCGCGCAGTCCAATGGCATCGCCGCCAATTCCCAGCAACTTGGACCAGCAAAGACGGGCAATACGGGCGACGCGCGCCCGGCTGGAGAACAAGTGCAAAGCGTGGAGACGCTCGCCCGCGAGCTCGCGACGACACGGCGAGATATCGAATCGCTGCAAGGCCTGTTGAGCAAGGAACGCGAGGAGTCGGCTCGGGTCGAGAATGCGTTGCAGAGCGAAGCCGCGGAACTGAGACAATCGCTGAAGGAGCTGTCGCAAGGCGGTGCGGCGGACCAGCAGAAGTCATTGCGAGAGGAGCGTGGGCGAGCCGCGCGGTTGGAACAGGACCTTGCGGCGGCTCGTCGTGACGTGGAAACGCTGACCGCACTGGCGGTCAAGGCGAGCGACGAAGCGGCTCGGCTGAGGCAGGCCCCGCAAAATGGCGGTGCAGACGTGCAGAAGTCGCTGGAGCAGGAGCGCACGCGGTCCGCGCGCTTGGAGCGGGACCTTGCGGCGGCTCGTCGTGACGTGGAAACGCTGGCCGCATTGGCGGTCAAGGCAAGCAGTGAAGCGGCCCGACTGAAGCAGGCCCCGCAAAGCGGCGGGGCGGATCTGCAGAAGGCGCTGGAGCAGGAGGTCGCGCGGACCGCCCGACTGGAGCAGGACCTCGCGGCGGCTCGCCGTGAGGTGGAAAAACAGGCTGCGCCGGCGGTCAAGGCAGGCGATGGCTCCGCGGGGCCGAAGCCGGCCTCGCAAAGCGGTGCGGCGGACCTGCAGAAGGCACTGGAGCAGGAACGCGCGCGGATCGCGCGATTGGAACAGGATCTCGCGGCGGCCCGTCGTGAGGTGGAAAAGCAGGCCGCACTGGCGGCGAAGGCAAGCGAGGAAGCGGCGGAGCTGAAGCGGGCCGCGCAAAGCGGGGCGGTGGACTTGCGGAAGTCGCTGGAGCAGGAGCACGAGCGAGCCGCGCGACTGGAGCAGGACCTTGCAGCGGCCCGTCGTGACGTGGAAACGCAAGCTGCGCTGACGGCGAAGGCAGGCGACGAACTCGCCCGGCTGAAGCAGGCGGAAGCAAGCGCTGCGGAACTGCGCCGATCGATGCAGAAGGAGCATGAGAGGGCCGATGCATTGGCACAGGATCTCTCGATGGCGCGCACCAAGATCTACGCATACGAGGCTCAGGCGGCCAAGGCAAAGGACGAAGCAGCGCAGCACAAGCAGGCGGAGGTAAGCGATACCGCCGAGTTGCGACAATCACTCCAGCGCGAGCGGCAGCGGGCCGAGCAACTCGCTCGTGATCTTGCAACAAGAAGCCGCGAACTCGATGCGCAGGCCGAGCGGGCAGCCGAAGCGAACGCGCAGGTCGCCGGGACGAAGCAAGCCGCGGAACAGGCGGTGGCCGAGCAGCGCAGCCTACTACAACGCGAGCGGCAGCGGGCCGAGCAGCTCGCTCGTGATCTTGCAACAAGAAGCCGTGAGCTCGATGCGCAGGCCGAGCGGGCAGCCAAAGCGAATGCGCAAGTCGCCGGGATGAAGCAAGCCGCGGCGCAGGCTGTGGCCGAGCAGCGCAGCCTGCTGCTTGCATCGGCGCGCCGCGACATTGGCGCGTTCGCCGCGAACGTGCCGTCTGTTGCGCCTCAGGTGATTAACACTGTCGCCACCAGCCGGTCCGTGCAGGAGCAGCCGGCAAGCGCGCCGGTGGCGTCAACGGAGGCCCAGGCCACGGTGGCGCGTACACCGGGCAATGCCGAGCTCAACGCTGACGATGGTGTGCAGGAGGCGAGACTGATGGCGCGGGCGCGTTTGCTGCTGGAGCGAGGAGACGTCGGTGGTGCGCGGATCGTGCTGGAACGCGTCGCCGAGATGGGCAGTGCCCAGGCGAGTTTCGCGCTGGCGGAAACCTACGATCCGCTGATCCTCTCAAGCTGGGGAACGTATGGAACGCGCGGCGATGCGGCGAAGGCACGCGATCTCTACGCGAAGGCCGAGGCCGGAGGAATCAAGGAAGCAAAGGCACGATTCGAGGCGCTGCGCCGATAGAGCGGTCTTCGCGGCAAGGTGGTCGAACGCGCTGACAGGATGATGCAAGGGAGCTGGTCGATGAGAAGATCTATCGGATTGCGCCTTCTGTTTCTGCTTGCGACCCTGGTGCCGTTGCTCCTGGCGCTTCAGCCGTCCCGGGCGGATGCGCGGTCGCAGCATGCTCGGCCTCACAAGGCGCGCGTGACCCAACCGCAGCTCAAGCCTGAAATTCTGGCAATGAACGCCTGGACCGTGGGCCTCGCCGGCGGTCTTCTCGAGGGCGCGCCGATCCGCCTGGCCGCGGAGGTGGCCCGCGTGGTCGATGATGGCGACAATCTGCACGTTCTGCCGGTGGTGACGCGGGGAGCCACGGAAAATCTGAATTCGCTGCTGTATTTGCGCGGCATTGACGCGGCGATCATCAATTCCGACGCGCTCGAGGAATACAAGAGCCAGGTGCCGGACATCCAGCGACGGATTGCTTATGTCCTGAACTTGTTCCCGTCCGAACTGCATGTCTTCGTTCGACCGGAGATTAAGAGTCTGAGCGATCTCGCCGGCAAGAAGGTCAACTTCAACAGCCAAGGTACGGCTGCGGCCTATTCGGGACCGCTGATCTTCAGCCGCCTCGGCATCGAGATCGAGAAGACCTTCATTCCGCATCAGATCGCGCTCGAGCAGATGCGCAAAGGCGAGATGGCTGCGGTCGTCTTTATTACTTCGAAGCCGGTCGACGCTTTTGTGAAAGGCCGGTTTGAACCGGGCTTCAAGTTCCTGCCCGTCCCGTATGAGAGCAAATTCGAGGACTATTATCTTCCCGCAGCTCTCGACGCGGCGGATTACCCAAATCTGATCAAGCCGGGTGATCGCGTCGCCACGATAGCCGTACCGACTGCTCTCGTCGCCTTCAATTGGCCCGCCAACACCAACCGTTTCCAGCGCGTTGCACGCTTCGTCGATCATCTGTTCTCGCGCATCGACAAGCTGCAGGGGCCGGGGTTCGATGCAAAGTGGAAGTCGATCAATCTCGGAGCGACTGTGCCCGGCCTTTCGCGCTTTCCTGCCGCACAGGCGTGGCTCGATCGTCAGCCGCGCACGACACAGGCATCGCAATGACCAGGCTCGCCGTCCCGCTCCTTGCCGCAATTGCCGCCGTCAACGGGATTGCCTTGGCGCAAGGGACGGAAGACCCCATGGCACAGCTTCGGGCCTGTTCCCAGTTGGAACGTGAGGCGCGTCTGGAATGCCTCGACAAGCTGTCGCGTGCCGTCGCGCCGTCCCGTCGCGAAACGGCGAGAGCGGACAATTGGACGATCAGCGAGACGACGTCTCCCGTCGATTATTCGCCGATCGCCACTGCGACGACATCGCCGCGCGCCGGCTCGGTCGAGCAGTCCATGAAGCTGTCGATTCGGTGTCGCGGCGGGCGGACCGAATTGTCTCTCGCGGGGCCCGGCATTTCAGGCCGGGGCGACGACTATGTGATTTCGTATCGCATCAATGGCGGTCAGCCCGTGCAGGTCGCGGCAACTGTGCCGGCGATCGGCTCCGGCGTCGCAGTCGCAGGCGATGTTGTTCGCTTGTTGCAGTCGCTGCCCGATAACGCCGACCTTGTTGTCCACCTCTCACCCCGTACCGGGGCCGTTCATGACGCAACATTCTCCCTCGCAGGGTTGGACGCGATGCGCGCGAGGATGGCCGCGATCTGCAAATGGCCTCAAGCTGTCGCAAGGCCAAGCAATTGAAAATGGTGTTTGTCGAGTTTTCGAGATGGAGATGCCTGATGTGTCATTTTAAATCTGTTGCTAAATTGATTGCGATTGGTGCCGTCGCCGTGCTGGCTTCCACGTCGTACACGGCGGCCCAGCAAGGTGGAAAATACTGGGTGCCGAACCAACAGTCCGCAACCCACCGGGCGGGCGAGGCTCGGAAACCTGTAAGGCCGCGAGCCACGGCCGAAACACGGAAGCGATCGGCATTTGCGCGCATGCACAATCCGGCGGCGCCGAAGGAGAAGGAGCATCACCTGATCCTGCAGGTGAACACCAATGATCCTGCCGCCATGAATCTCTCGCTCAACAACGCAACGAACGTGGCCGAATACTACAAAGGCCTCGGCGAAAAGGTGAAGATCGAGGTGGTCACGTTCGGCCCGGGCCTGCACATGCTCCGCGAGGATACCTCGCCCGTGAAGGCTCGCATCGAGGAGATGGCCCTCAGCGCGCCCGAAGTATCGTTCAAGGCCTGCGGCAACACCCAGGAGAAGATGCAGAAGGCCGAGAACAAGTCCATACCGATCGTCAAGCAGGCGGAGGTCGTGAAGTCGGGCGTCGTGCGCGTGATGGAACTGCAGGAAAAGGGATGGACCTACGTGAAGCCGTGAGGTGAGCCACGCGGCGTCAATCGCATTGACGTCCCGCACCCGCTACGCCAAGCTCCGGGAAAATCAAGAAACAATCCCGGGGAAACGCCGTGCTCCGCACCGAAGACAACAAGTTCCTGACCGAATCGGGCCCTGGAACGGGCATGGGTGATTTGCTGTGCGATGTCGCAGGCCTCGTCGGCCGGCCACGGATTGCAGCGGCGGAGTAGGGTTTGTCGTCGCGGGGCATCGTCGCAGCCATCGTCGTCCTGCTCGTCGCGCTGACGTTCTTGCCGGCCGACCGTGGCCACGCTGCACCGGCCCGGAAGGTCACGAAAGCCAGAGCCAAGCCGCCGGCGCTGGAGACATGCGAGCCGCGACGGTTCCGGATCATCCTGGATGTCGGACATACGCCCGAATCGTTCGGCGCGACCAGCGCGCGCAACGATACCGAATTCGGCTTCAACCTCCATTTGACCAGGCTGATCGGCGAGAGACTGAAGTCGGATGGCTTTGCCGCGACCCGGATCCTTGTGACGGAGGGCAAGGCGAGAGCGAGCCTGTTCAAGCGGGTCGCTGCGGCCAACCACGCGCATGCCGATCTCGTCCTGTCGATCCATCACGATTCGGTGCCGGACAAGCTGCTGGAGGAGTGGGAGTTCGAAGGTGCCAGGAGCTGGTTCAGCGATCGATTCGGCGGCCATTCCCTGTTCGTGTCGGAGCGCAATCCGAGGTTCGGCGCAAGCCTGGCGTTCGCCCGACTTCTCGGCAAGGAGCTGAAGAGCCGCGGGCTGCAATATGCCAACCAATACACCCTGCCGGTGATGGGACGCTACCGCCGCCAGTTGCTCGACAAGGACGTCGGCGTCTACCGCTATGACGCGCTCATCGTGCTCGCCCAGACCCGAAGCCCCGCGGTGCTGCTCGAGGCCGGCTCCATCATCAACCGCGACGAGGAGATGACGATGAACTCGCCCGAGCGGCAGGAGCTGATCGCGTCGGCTGTGACGGCGGCGATGGAGGAGTATTGCGGGAGGCGGTAGGTGGCTCTGGCGGCTCGACAATCGTCATTGCTTCGCTGCGCTCGCAATGACGACGTGGAGTCATCGCGATCCCGCTCGCCTACAGCGGCGCTCCGCGATACTCCCTGTTCGCAAGACTCGCCTCTTCGAGGTCGAGGTCGCGTTCGATCCGGCGTCGTGTTTCGTCGGTGATCCGGCCGTCGCGCAAGAGGTCGTGGATGAATTTGCGCTCGGCGACGATCAGCTCGCGGGTCAGTGCGGTGCCGGCGGCGGAGACGTCGTGGTGGGCGGGATCAAGCGAGTCCGGAAGCTGGTTGACGCGGATCTCGTGGCGCGCGCGCAGGAGACGCATCACTTCGTCCGACACCTCCTTCTCCGCGGTCAGCACGTCCAGCGATTGCAAGGCGGCGTCGAGCGCCTGGCGCCGCGCGGCAATCTCGGCCTCGTGCTCGGCGATATGCTCGCTGCGGCCGGCATCGGCGACGCCGAGCCATCGCACCATCGCAGGAAGGCCGAGGCCGAAGCCGACCAGCGTGATGAAGATGACGCCGAAGGCAACGAACAGGATCAAGTCGCGAAACGGGAAGGCTTCGCCGTTCGGCAGCGTGAATGGGAGCGCCAGCGCGGCGGCGAGCGATACCGCACCGCGCACGCCGATGAAGGCGAGGGTGGACACCCATTGCCAGGGCGGCGACGGGTCGCGCGCGCGCAGCGACGGGCTGAGCATCCGCGGCAGATAGGTCGCGGGATAGAGCCAGGCAAAGCGCGCGATGACGACGATCGCCACGACCACGGCGGTCGCGATCATGATGTCGTCGAGCGGGAACGCCCTCGACTTCTCGTACAGCGCGCGCATCTGGAAGCCGGTGAGCAGGAACAGAAGGCCCTCGATCAGGTAGATCACGAGGTCCCAGAAGAAGATGCCCTGCAGGCGTGTCGCCGAGGAGATCAGCAGCGGGCCGTTCCAGCTTACATAGAGTCCGCAGGCCACTGTGGCGATCACGCCGGAGCCGCCGACATGCTCGGGCAGCCAGTAGGCGACGTAGGGCGTGATCAGCGACAGCGTGAGCTCGACCTGCGGATCGTGAGCCCATTTGCGGGCGCGCAAGGAGAGCCAGCCGACGCCGATGCCGAAGGCGATCTCGCCGGCGACGATGAGAAAAAACTCGCCCGCCGCCACCGGCAGCGATAGATGCCCGACCATGATCGCGGCGAGCGCAAAGCGGTAGAGGATCAGGGCGGTGGCGTCGTTGGCGAGCCCTTCGCCCTCGAGAACGACCAGGATCCGGCGCGGCAAATTGAGCCGTCGCGCGATCGCGAGCGGCGCCACCACGTCGGGCGGCGCGACGATGGCTCCGAGCAGGAATCCGATGGTCCAGGGCAGGCCGATCAGATAGTGCGTGGCGGTCGCGACCATTGCCGCGGTGAAGATCACTGCGCCGACCGCGAGCAGCACGATCGGACGCAGATTGTTTTTGAACTCGCGCCAGCTCATCGCGACGCTGGCCGAATAGATCAGCGGCGGCAGCACCATCAGCAGCACCAGTTCCGGCGGCAGCTCCACCGGCGGCATGCCGGGCACGAAGGCGAGGCCGACGCCGGCCAGCATCAGGAGAATGGCGGGCGCGACATTGAAGCGACGTGCGGCGAGCGCGGTGCCCGCCAGCACGGCGAGCAGGATGAGAAAGGTCTGAAACTGCGCTTCGATCATGGCCTGTCTTCGCCGGAAGCGGCCACAAGGTCAATGCGGCGGGTCAGGCCAGCCGTTCGACGACCGTCCGTCCGATGCGCGCGAATAGCGCCTCGATTTGCGCCGCGGTCGGCGTGCCGCCCTGGGTATAGGCCGCGATCAGGATCGGCTTGTCGGGCTTCGGCCATGCCACCGCGATGTCGCCCGAGGCGTCCTTGCCGTTATTCCCGGTCTTGTCGCCGATTTTCCAGCCTGCGGGCAGCCCGCCGCGCAACCGGTTGGCGCCGGTCTTGCAATTCACCATCCAGTCGGTGAGCTGGCTGCGCGATGCCGGGGAGAGGCTTTCGCCCAGCACCAGCCGGCGCAGGTTGCCCGCCATCGCGGCAGGCGTCGTGGTGTTGCGGGGATCGCCGGGCGGGGAGCGGTTGAGCTCGGGCTCGTTGTGGTCAAGCCGCGAGGTGGCATCGCCGAGCGAGCGCCAGAACGCAGTCAGGGCGGCGGGGCCGCCGACCCTCGCCAGCAGCAGATTGGCGCAGGTGTTGTCGCTGAGCTCGACGATCGCCTTGCACATGTCGGCGACCGACATCGCGCCGGCTGAGAGATTTTGCCTGGCGACCGGGGCGTATTCCAACAGGTCGGCCTGGCCGTAGGGGATCATGGCGCTGAGCTGCTCCTCGCCGCGATCGACCCGCGCCAGCACGCAGGCCGCGAGCGAAGCCTTGAAGGTCGAACACATGACGAAGCGCTCGTCGGCGCGCCAGGCGAGTTTTGCGCCGGTGGTGAGGTTTTCCGCATAGACGCCGATCCGCCCGCCGCTCTCACGTTCATAGCCGATGAACTCAGGCGGCGCCTCTGCGGCAAGCGCGGGGCCGGCGGCCATCCAGCACAGGGAGGCCAGCACGGAACGACGATCGAGAGGCATGGGAAGTCCTTTTGCGGCGAGACCGGGCGTGCCTGATGGATTTCCTCGACGAATCTATGACAAAGCGTCAGGCAGTGAGAAAGATCGACTAAAGCGCGATGGGATGAATCGTCATCGCGCTTTAGGTTGTTGTTTAATCATGATCTTTTCGGAAAACCGCTTCGCACTTTTCCGGATCATGCTTTCAGGCGCCGATCCGGCGCAAGGCCTCGGCCACCGTCACGATCGGCATGCCGCGCGTCTGCGCCGCCTTCAACGCGTGGCGCAGCAGCGCCGGCGTGCAGCCATAGGAGCTCGGCTGATCGACGACGTCATGGCCGTAGAAGATCAGCCAGCCGCCGCTGTCGATCGCCTGGTCGAGATAGCGGTCGATGCCATCAGTGTCGATCTCGCAATCGACCAGGGGCGAGGCTCGCAGGAACTGCAGGTCGATCACGTCGCGGTTGACGCCGGGAAGAATGCCGCGTGCGGAGCGGAAGTTCTTCGCAAGCTGCGACTTGCGCCAGATCGAGGCGATCCCGTACGGATAGGCGAAGTTCTCCAGCTTGATCGAAGGATCGACGTCCATGAAGTAGCGGCGGTTCTGCTCGATCTCGCGCGCCATGGCGCCCTCGTCGAGGTCGATCGCGCACAGGTGTGAGAAGGTATGGCAGGCGATCTCATGGCCGGTCTGGTGCAGTCGTACGATGGCCTCCTTCGACAGCGCGTGCCAGTGGTCCGAGGGCCGGTCGATGAGGCTGCCGGCGAGGTAGAACGTGCCGCGCCCGCCATGATCTTCCAGGAGTGATGCGCCGAGGCTAGCTGCGCTGTCGGGCGCGTCATCGAAGGTGAAGCTGACCATCGGAGCGTGGGCCGTCAGCCGATGCGGCGCCGTGCGAAAATGCCGGGCCAGCCGATTGCTCACGCGTCCGTTGACTGCCGACCACACGACTGCTTTCCCTGTTTGCCCCGACCTTGCCGACTGAACCATCCGTTCATCGTCCGAGGCAAGCTTAACGCCTGATTAGTCCTAACGTAAAACTCGCGGTCTTCTAGCGCGCCAGCAGTGCGGCTTCCGTGCCTGCGGCAAGATAGCTCAGCCAATTCCGGAACAAGGCCGCCGCCGCGCTTCCGGCCGCGATATCAGTGCGCAAAGTCAGCGCGGGCAGCTCGGCCGCCAGCGCCGGATGGCACTGCTGTCGTGCCCTCTTCTCGAACCGCGCTAGCCTCTCCTCGGTCGCTGCGTCGAAATAACTCACCGGCACAGCCGGATAGTTGTCGCGCTCGCGCGCGAGATAGCGGCCGATGTCGCGCAAATATTCGCGTTGGAGCGACAGCGCATCATATTCGGGATGACCCTGGAAGAACACGAAACGGCTGGCATATTGCCGGACGAAGATGTCGACGCCGGCCTCGCGCGAGTGCGTCAGCACCTGATAGCCGGCCTGAGTAAGATCGCTCCCGGCGACTTCGTTGAGACGCGAATGCGAAACTTTGAGCGACGCGGGCGCTGCCCCCGTCAGCGGATCGCTGGTGACCGCTTCGCAGTCGAAGATGCCGTGACACTTGGCCGGCAGGCGCCGCCGCCCGATCCGATCGAGGTGGAGCACTGCCGCATGCGCGGCCAGGCACGACCAGATCGTCGAGCGGGTATTGACCTTGGCCCAGTCGATCAGCTCGGTGAGATCGCGCCAGTACGGCTCCTGGTCGAGTTCGGGTGCGACCGGCTCGGCGCCGGTCACGATCAGCCCGTCGAACCTGCGGCGCTTGAGATCGGCGAGATCCGAATACTCGCTCTCGACATGCCACTTCGCTTCGGGTGAGCGCTTCACCGACGGCAGCGAGAAGCAGTGGAAGCGGATGCGGCGCGCGCCGGCTGCAGCCTGGAGCAGCTTCATGAATTGCCGCTCGGTCGCTTTCAGCGCCGGGTCGGGCATGTTGTTGATCAGTCCGATCGTGAGCTCGGCGCCGCCGCGGCCGTGCGCGATATCCTCCTGCGCCGGCACTAGCGCCGGGCTCGGCACACCCTGATCCCTTTCGATCAAGATGCTCATCGGCGCCGTCGCCTACTCCGCGGCCTGAAGGCGCACCGACGCGCAGGCCTTTTCCAGCGCCTGGTCGATGTCCTCGATGATATCGGCGGCATGCTCGATGCCGATCGAGAGGCGGATCGTCTCCGGCAGTACGCCCGCCGTGCGCTGCTGCTCGGCCGACATCTGCCGGTGCGTAGTCGAGGCCGGATGGCAGGCGAGCGACTTGGCATCGCCGATATTGACGAGGCGCGTGATCAGCTTCAGCGCATCATAGAAAGCCTTGCCGGCTTCCATGCCGCCCTTGATACCGAAGGTGAACAGCGAGGAGGCGTTGCCGTTCAGATATTTTTGCACCAGCGGGTAATAGGGGCTATCGGGGAAACCCGCGTAGTTGACCCAGGCGACGCGCGGGTCCGCACGCAAGAATTCCGCAACCTTGCGAGCGTTCTCGACGTGGCGTTCCATGCGCAGCGCCACCGTCTCGATGCCCTGGAGCAGCAGGAACGCGTTGAATGGCGACAGCACCGCGCCCATGGTGCGCTGATAGACGCTGCGCGCGCGCTCGATATAGGCGGTCCGGCCGAACCGCTCGGCATAGACGAGGCCGTGATAGGAAGCGTCCGGCTTGTTGTAGGCCGGGAAGCGGTCGGCGTGCTTGGCCCACGGGAAATTTCCGGAATCGACGATGGCGCCGCCGAGCGTCGTGCCATGGCCGCCCAAAAACTTGGTCAGCGAATGCACGGCGATGTCGGCGCCGTAGTCGAACGGCTTGAGCAGGATCGGGGTCGCAACCGTATTGTCGACGATCAGTGGCACGCCATGCGCATGCGCGATTCTGGCGAGCGCCTCGATGTCGCAGACATTGCCGGCAGGATTGCCGATCGTTTCGGCGAACACCGCGCGGGTATTCTCGTCGATCAGCTTTGCAATGGCCTCCGGCTTGTCGCTCTCGGCGAAGCGGCCCGTAATGCCCTGACGCGGCAGGATGTGGGAGAGCAGCGTGTGGGTGGTGCCGTAGAGCTGTGGCACGGAGACGATGTTGCCACCGTGATCGGCGACGTTGACGAAAGCGAAATGCAAGGCGGCCTGGCCGGTCGCGACCGCGAGCGCACCGACGCCGCCTTCGAGTTGGCTGATGCGTTTCTCGAGCACCGCGCTGGTCGGATTGGCGATGCGGCTGTAGCGAAAGCCTTCAGCCTCGAGATTGAAGAGCGCTGCGCCGTGATCGGCGCTGTCGAAGGCGTAGGCTGCGGTTTGATAGATCGGCACGGCGACTGCGTGCGTGGTGGCTTCGGGTTCGTAGCCGGCGTGAATAGCGATCGTCTCGTTGCGCATCGTCCACCTCCGAGTGGGGCGGGCCGCACTTATTGGCCTGAGTGAGGGATGTGCGTTGTCCGCCGTCCTCGTGTTAGAGGCGGGTGGTAAAGCGGACAATAATTCGCCTAGAGATCGAGGAAGTAACCCTAACGGTTGCTGCCGAATTGGCGAAAATTTGAGTCGAATTTGTAAGCGTTGCTCGTGATGGTTATCGCTTAGGCGGTGTTTCTTCCCTTCTCCCCTTGTGGGAGAAGGTGGCGGCGAAGCGCCGGATGAGGGGTCTGTCTCCGCAGAGTAACCTCTATCGAATTTGCGGAGAGATACCCCTCACCCGGCTTCGCTTCGCGAAGCCACCCTCTCCCACAAGGGGAGAGGGTAAGAAGCACCTCACCCGCCAACCGCGCGCCGCACCTGCTCGCCGATCTGCGACAGCACGAGCTGCGCCTGCGGCAGGATCGCGCCCATGGCGTGGAAATTGTGAACCATGCCGTCGTGGCAGACATGCTCGACCGTGACGCCCGCGGCGAGCAGCTTGTGCGCATAGGCATTGCCTTCGTCGCGCATCGGATCGAACTCGGCGGTGTGGATGATCGCTGGAGCAAGGCCGACGAGCCGCGTTGCGCGTAGCGGCGAGATGCGGGGATCGGCGGTGTTGATGCCGTCCGGCAGATAGTCGGCGAGGTCGGCTTCGATCGTGACGCGGTCGATCAGGTGCCCTTCGGCAAACGCCTCGCGCGAAGGTGACGTCTCTTCGAAATCCAGCACAGGGCAGATCAGGCATTGCGCGATGATCGAGAGGCCGGCGTTCTGCAGCGCCTCCTGGCAGACGATCGCCGCGAGCGTGGCGCCGGCGGAATCGCCGCCGACCACGAGCCGCTCGGCGTCGATGCCGAGCGACGACGCCTCTCGCGCGACCCATTCGGTCGAGGCGATGGCGTCGTCGACGGCGGCGGGGAATTGATGTTCGGGTGCGAGCCGGTAATCGACCGAGACCAGCCGGCAGCCGGTCGCATGCGCAAGCGCCGCGGCAATGCGGTCGTGTGTCGAAATGCTGCCGGCGACCAACCCGCCGCCGTGGAAGAACACAAACCCCGGCGCGCGCTCGCCCGCGTTCGCGGGCGTGTAGAGCCGATAGGGGAGGTTGCCGCCCGGACCGGGGAGTACCCCGTCGGACGTCGTCACATCCGGCGCCTCGGCGCGCGCGAACTGCATCAGCTTCGCCAGCGACTGTCGCCGCGCCTCGACGCTCGGCCGGCTCCGCGCCTGCGGCGCGGCCGCGGCCATCATGGTCAACAAACGCTTCGCGAGCGGATCGAGCGGCATGGGGCACCGGTTAACGACAGTCGACGTGCAGATAATACTGCGAAATCGTGCAATCGCCCACGTCTCTTCCTTCCCCCTCGTGGAAGATGCACAGTAGCTCCCCGCAGGAAATCGTTTAGGAATCGGGCACCATAGTCGTGGCATAATGCGGCATCACGCCAAGGGGAGGCCGGTCATGGCCGAGATCAAGAAGCCCATCGAGTATTCTCCGAGCTGGACCTTCTTCGAAGGCAAATGGCACGACGGCAACGTGCCGATGATGGGGCCGCGCACGCATGCGGCCTGGCTCGGCTCGGTCGTGTTCGACGGCGCGCGCGTTCGAGGGCGTTGCGCCCGATCTCGACCGCCACGTCGCCCGTGCCAATCAATCTGCGATCAATTTCGGCCTGAAGCCGATGGTCGATACCGACACCTGGCTCGCGCTCGCGCGCGATGGGCTGGCGCGCTTTGCGCCGAATGCGGAGCTCTACATCCGCCCGATGTATTGGGCGCAGAACGGTTCCGGCGGTGGGGTCTTGTTCGATCCCGAGACCACCAACTGGTGCCTGTGCATCTACGAGGCGCCGATGCCGAAACCCGTCGGCAACGCCATCACGCTGTCGCCGTTCCGCAGACCCACCGCGGAATGTGCCCCGGTCGAGGCGAAGGCCGCCTGTCTCTATCCGAACAATTCGCGGGCACTGGCGGAAGCCGCCTCGCGCGGCTTCCAGAACGCGCTGATGCTCGACATGCTCGGCAACGTCGCCGAGTTCGGCAATTCCAACGTGTTCATGGCCAAGGACGGCGTGGTCTATACGCCGGTGCCGAACGGCACGTTCCTGAATGGCATCACGCGCCAGCGCGTCATCGGCCTGCTGCGCGCCGACGGCGTCACGGTGGTCGAGAAGACGCTGCGCTATTCCGACTTCGTCACCGCCGACGAGATCTTCTCCACCGGCAATTTCGCCAAGGTCGCCCCGGTCATCCGCATCGATGATCGTGAGCTGAAGCCGGGCCCATTCTACACCAAAGCGCGCAAGCTCTATTGGGACTTTGCGCACGCGGTGAAGCTGGCAGCATAGGCTGGTCTGCACACGCTCCGTCATTGCGAGCGCAGCGAAGCAATCCAGAGTCTTTCCGCGGGGGCAGCCTTGATTGCTTCGCTGCGCTCGCAATGACGAGGTTGGGGCATATACGTACCGATCTCTGCACTGTCATCGCCTGACTTGATCGGGCGATCCAGTATTCCAGAGACGTTCGTCGTCCATTGAGAAGCCGCGGCGTACTGGATGCCCCGCCTTCGCGGGCATGACATGCGTCTTTAACTGCGCCGCCTGAACCGGCTGAACTGGAACGCCTGCGTCGAATTCCACGGCGTATGGTGGATCTCGCGCCGGGTCTCGACGAGTTCGAATTCCGGCCCGAGCTCTGCCGAGAGGCTCGCGCTGTCGTGCCGCTGCACGGGCAGGCCGCTGCATTTCTCCGGACCGTCGGGCGCAAAGGTGGCGATGATGACTTGGCCGCCGGGCGCCACGGCCGCGCGCAAGCGTTCGACATAGGCCGCCCTGTCCACCGGATCGGTCAGGAAGTGAAATGCCGCGCGATCATGCCAGACGTCGCACGTCTTCGCCGGCTGCCAAGTCGTCACGTCCACGACGATCCAGTCGACAGCTCCAGCGCCGGTGCCGATTCGTCGCTTGGCCGCGTCGAGCGCATTGGCCGAGAGATCCAACACCGCCAGGTTGCGATATCCCTCGCGCAGGAGGCAGTCGGCCAGTCGCGATGCACCACCGCCGATATCGATGATGGCGGCGTCTCGAGCCGGATTTGCTGCCCGGATCATCTCGAGCGAGATCTCCGGGCAATCCTGGAACCAGCTCACCTCGGTCTCGCCCTTGGTGGCGTAGACGTTCTCCCAATGCATGCTGCGGTCAGACATGGCGTGCGCTCCGGCTTTGGTAGAGCTTACCACGTCGTCCGCATTCTTGTCCGTAAGCCGCATGCGCAGGTGTCATCGCCCGGCTTGACCGGGCGATCCAGCATTCCAGAGACAGCGACGAATACGGAAAAGCCGCGGCGTACTGGATGCCCCGGTCAAGCCGGGCATGACAGGCGCGTATTGCCCATCCCGTGTTGGCTACGCCCTCTCACGGCCCGTACAGCACGAGCTCGGTGTCCGTGAGGTCGGCGAGGTTCGGCCGGTGCGGGCCCTTGAAATATTTGCGGCCGCGCCGCTCGGTGTAGATGCCGACCAGGCCCGGGATCGGGCCGTTGGCATCGACGATCACCGAGATCTTGCCGAGCCGGAGCAACAGCCGGCCGATGCGGCCGGCACAGGCAACGTATTCCGCGGCGCTCCTGCAGTAGATCAGCCGCATTGCCGGCGGCGCGATGAAGCCGCGGCGGATCCGCACCGATTGCAGGACGAACGGAAACGCGCCCTGCGGCGTGCGACAGACCACGCTGAGACAATTGTAGCGCGCATGCCGTCTCAACAGTTCAGTCTCGGCTTCGGAGAGCCCGTCGATCTGCTTGACGTGCTGCGAGATCACCTCGATCTTGCTCCAGCGCGGCGCGCGCGTCAGCGCCGGCACCGAGAAGAACATGCCGCTGGAATAGGCACGAAAGCCCTGCGTCTCGACGATCGGCCAGGTCCACGCCGCCGGGCTGATGTTGAGATAGGTCACGTCCTTGTGCCGCTGCGCGATCTTGGTCAGCAGCGGCGCGTAGTTGCGATACGCCGGGTCGACATACCAGCTCGACAGGTTGCACTGGATCGCGGTCGCTTCGCCGTTCTTCCGCGTCGTGTAGATCAGCAGCAGCACCCCGACGGGGGTGCCGTCATCGTCGAGCATGTAGCCGAAACGCGGATAGCCTTCCGGTACGGGGCGGAAGGCTTGCCGTCGCAGGCCCTGGATCCAATAGTTGCGCGAGCGGCCGACGAAGCCGCGCGTCAGCAGGTCCGCGATCGCCTCGACGTCGGACTCAGCGATCTCGCGGCATCGGACCTTGGTGTGGATCACGCTCGTCTTGCCCGTGGAAATGGTCGGCCTCGTTGCTTTAGCGCCAGCCCTCGCCATGGGCATCGGCCGGAACGTGCGGCTGCATGCCCAGGATATCCCGCACCTTGGCGGGCCAGGCGGAGAGATCGGTGCCGTGGGTGTGGAACATGGCGACGGCGAGCCGGTCCATGCCGAAGGCGACGCAGCCGGTGTGAGCGGGCTCGCCATTGGCATCCCGGATGCCCCAGGTCGTGCCGAAATGCTCGCGATGATAGTTGAAGCTCATGCAGGCGGTTGGCTGCTCTTCCGAACGCAGCGGAATCAGGAGCTCGAACTTGAGCTGCTGCTGCTTCTGGCTCACCGCCTTCATCTGGCCGACGCGGCCGAAGAAGGGATCGCTGGCATAGTCGACGCGGAAGGTCAGGCCGAGGTCGCGGGCGATCGCCTGCGCCCGCACCATCCAGCGCTCGCGGAAGTCGGCGACGTCATTGGGCGTGCCGATGCAGACATATTCACGCATGCGGAACGATTGCAGCCGGTCGAGATGGCGCGACGGCTCGCGGCGGAAGCAGTCGGCGGCAACGTCGAAGCGCAGGCCGCCCTTCGGGAGCTGCCCCCGGCTCGCCGCGATCGGATAGACGGGATAGCAGGCGGCGGGCGACAGCACGAGATCGGCCGGGGATAGCGAGGTGGTCCAGTCGCCGCCGGCGTCGAACCGGCTTACCGCAGCGTTGATCTCGCGTTCGGTGCCGTGCAGGCCGCAGACGCAGCCGAGCAGGTTCGGAAAGCTCTTGAGGTAGCCGGACTTCTCGAGCTGGGCGCGGCTCATCACCGGGGGAAAGCGCATCACCTCCGTGCCTGCTTCGCGGTGCCGAGTTATCAGCGCGGCGAGCCGCTCTACGACATCCTCATAGAGCGCGGTACGGGCGTAGACGCCGTCCGAGCCCATGCGATGGAACAGGACATCAGCGAGATGATCGAGCGGATCGGCAAGTTGCGGCGCGGTCTCGGGCGCGTTGGGGAGAACGGCAATGTTCATGTTTGCGATTCCTGCTATCTGCAATTGTTCTTGTCAGTCGCGAAGGCTCATCGGCACGCCGCTCATCAGCGTCGCCGTCGCAGCGTTTGCGAGGATGCGGTCGTTGTTGATCATGATCGGCGACGACAGCACGTCGCGCAGATGGCGGCCCATGGTGAATTCGCCATCGTTGCGATAGCCCGACAGCCCGGTCGTGCGCATCGCGTGCATCACGGTCTCGACCGCGAGCTCGGAGGCCTGGACCTTCAGGAGCGTGATCGACGACTGGAAATCGAGCGAGCCGAGGGCGCGCTCGTCATGCTCGGCGCGCGCGAAAGCATCGACATTGGCGGCGATCAGCGCGCGCAGCTTGGCGAGCGACATTTTCGCGGCGGTGAAGTGCGCCGCCGCCGGCGGCATCTGCCCGCCCGCGCCGCGTGCCGCCTTGCGGATGAATGCCTGCGCGCGCGTCACGGCCGCGGCGGCAATGCCGGCCCAGGCCGACGACCAGCACAGATGCGCGAACGGGGTCATGGTCTGGGCGTGGATCTTGTCATAGGACTCGGGGAAGACGCGATCGGCGGGGCAGTCCACCTTCAGCTCGAAGCCGGTCGAGCAGGTGCCGCGCATGCCGAGTGTTTCCCAGCCCAGCGTCCGCTTCAGCGAATAGTCGTCCTTGGCGAGCGCCAGCAGCACCTGGTCGGATGCGACGGCCTCGGTGGCGCGGCGGGCAATGGTAACGAGGCCGTCGGCCTCGGCGCCGTAGGAGATCACGGTGGCGTCACGCACGAGCGTAACGGTGTCGCCGGCATTGTCGACCGCGGCTGCGCTGGCGCGGATGTTGCCGCCGTTCTGACCTTCCGTGGTGGAGGAGGCGAGCAGCCACTGGTCGCGGGCGACGCGGCGCATCATGGTCTCCATCCAGGGGATGCCGTGGCCGTGCCTGATGACGCAGGCGACCTTGGTCTGATGCATCGCGTAGATCATCGCGGTCGAGGCGCAGGCGCGCCCGAGCGTGTAGCAGATGTCGGTGACGTCGTAGATCGAAGCACCGAGCCCGCCGAATTCGACCGGGATCATGACGCCGAGCAGCTTCTGCTCGCGTGCCATTTCGAACGCCTTGTGAGGGAAGCGGGCGTCGCGATCGACGCCCTCGGCATCGGCGGCGGCCACCGCGGCGGTCTTGGCCGCGCGTTCGACCAGCGAGGGACCTTGTTCGAGAAAGCTCGCTTGCGCCTCGCCGACAGGCTGAAGGACCGCTTCACGCACGTTCATGCTCGTCCGCCTCTCCATTTCGTCGTTCGAGATCGCCCGGCATCATTGGCGATGCACATCGCGATCATCCGACCATCTTTGCTTGTGATGTAAGGCTAGGGATTTAATTCAAATTCGTCGATGAAATAGAGGGTAAACGAAGTCCAATTCCGAACGAACAGTTAAGGGGCAGTTTTTCGTATCGCCGAATTTTCCGGCATCGTGTTAGCGATTTGGAAGAAGCATGAATTTCGGACAATCTGAGTCATCGTTTACTAAGAAACGCGAAGTAATGGTCACGCCCATTGCGGGATCGGCCGTCCCTGCCCATCGTAACTGGCAATCCGGTCCGACCTAGATAGATGGGAATTTGCCGATGCAGGCCTTCGATACCGACGTGCGCAATCGCATCATCAAGCTGGTGAAGGGCATCCTCGAACAGAATTCGCTTGCTGCTGACGTCACGCCGTCCGCGAAGCTCGTCGACGTCGGCCTGACCTCGATGGACATGGTCAACCTGATGCTGGGCGTGGAAGCCGAGTTCGACTTCACCATCCCGCAGTCCGAGATTACGCCGGAGAATTTTCAGTCCGTCGAAACGCTGGAGCGGATGATCGTGACCCAGTTGCAGCCCGCGACGGCGGCTTAGTTGGCTGTACCGCGGCCTCCCCTGTCGTTATTGAGGCGAAGCTGCTGCCAAACGCTCGAACGTCGTCCTGGCGAAAGCCAGGACCCATACCGAGGAATCTATCGATTGCGGATGGTCGCAGTCCCGAACCACGAGTCTTCGTCAAACCACCCCCTGGGGTAATGAGTCCTGGCTTTCGCCAGGACGACAGCGAATGTGCGGCGAGGGGTGTCATTCTCCTGACGACATCCCGACCCCTATCCCGTTCCAAAACCGCCGCAAAACTGGCATAGCTTCTCCACGGGATCGCGGATTGCGAACGGGGTGGAGCAGACATGACGCAGGCGGTATTGGGCATCATCGGAGGCTCCGGCATCTACGATCTGCCGGGCCTCGAGGGCGCACACGAAGAGGTGATCAGGAGCCCCTGGGGCGAGCCCTCGGCTCCCTTACGGCGCGGCACCATCGCGGGCCTGCCGATCGTGTTCCTGCCGCGCCATGACAGGGGTCACCGGCTGTCGCCCTCGGACATCAACTACCGCGCCAATATCGACGTACTGAAGCGCGCCGGCGTCACTGACCTGGTGTCGCTGTCGGCCTGCGGCTCGTTCAGGGAGGAACTGCCGCCCGGGACCTTCGTTCTCGTCGACCAGTTCATCGATCGCACCTACAAGCGCGAGAGCTCGTTCTTCGGCAGGGGCTGCGTCGCGCATGTATCGATGGCGCATCCGGTCTCGCCGCGCCTGCGCATTCATCTTGCCGCCGCGGCCGAGGCCGAGGGCATCGCAATCGCCCGCGGTGGCACCTATGTCTGCATGGAGGGGCCGCAATTCTCGACCCTTGCGGAAAGCATGACCTACAAGACGCTGGGCTACTCCGTGATCGGCATGACCAACATGCCCGAGGCAAAACTCGCCCGCGAGGCGGAGATTTGCTATGCCACGGTGGCGATGGTGACGGATTTCGATTGCTGGCATCCCGATCATGATGCCGTCACCGTGCAGGACATCATCCGGATGCTGACTTCTAACGCCGACAAGGCGAAGACGCTGGTGGCGCGGCTGGCAAAGGATTTTCCGCGCGAGCATGAGCCGTGCCCGGTCGGCTCCGACCGCGCGCTCGACACCGCGCTGATCACGGCGCCCGAGGCGCGCGATCCGGAGCTGCTAGCGAAGCTCGACGCGGTGGCGGGGCGCGTGCTGCGCGCCTGAAGCGAAAGGCAGATGCGATGAAGGTTGACGGCAAGCATTTTCGCAGCATCTGGCGCGAGCGTGACGGCTGGTCGGTCGGTGCGATCGACCAGCGCAGGCTGCCGCATGAATTCGTCGTCGCGCGGCTGACCTCGTGTGACGATGCGGCTACGGCTATCCGCGACATGCTGGTGCGCGGTGCGCCGCTGATCGGCGCCACCGCGGCCTATGGCGTGGCGCTCGCCATGCGCGAGGACAGTTCCGATGCCGGCCTGAAGCGCGCCTATGAAACGCTGGTCGTGGCGCGGCCGACCGCCATCAACCTGAAATGGGCGCTGGACGAGATGCGCGCGACGCTCGCGCCGATCGACCCCTCAGAGCGGGCGGAAGCCGCCTATGCGCGCGCCGACGAGATCGTCGAGCAGGACGTCGAGATCAACCGCGGCATCGCCGGTAACGGCTTTATGCTGATCGACGCTATCGCGGCGAAGAAGCCGGGCGAGACGGTCAACGTGCTGACCCATTGCAATGCCGGCTGGCTTGCGACCGTGGACTGGGGCACCGCGACGGCCCCGATCTATCTCGCGCATGAGCGCGGCATCAAGGTCCATGTCTGGGTCGACGAGACCCGCCCGCGCAATCAGGGTGCCTCGCTGACCGCCTGGGAACTCGGCCATCACGGCGTGCCGCACACGGTGATCCCCGACAACACCGGCGGCCATCTGATGCAGCACGGCATGGTCGACCTCGCCATCGTCGGCACCGACCGCGTCGCCGCCAATGGCGACGTCTGCAACAAGATCGGCACGTACCTCAAGGCGCTCGCGGCGCATGACAACGGCGTGCCGTTCTACGTCGCGCTGCCGTCGCCGACGATCGACTTCGCCGTCAATGACGGCATCAGGGACATTCCGATCGAGCAGCGCGGCGGCGCAGAGGTCACCGACATGACCGGCCGCACCGCCGATGGCCGGCTGGAGACGGTGCGCATCGTGCCGGAAGGCTCGCCGGTCGCGAACTACGCGTTCGACGTCACACCGGCGCGGCTCGTCACCGGCCTCATCACCGAGCGCGGCGTGCTGAAGCCCGACCGCGCCTCGCTGGCAGCCGCATTCCCGGAGCGGATCGCTGCCGCGGCGGAATAGGCCTCTCCATTAAGCGATATCGCGCCACACCGTCATTGCGAGCGCAGCGAAGCAATCCAGAATCCCACCGCGGAGACAGCCTGGATTGCTTCGCTTCGCTCGCAATGACGATTGTTGAGGCAGCACGTGACCATCTACATCCCTCACCCTCTCAGGACGAGGGGTGAGAGTGCCGTTGCCGCAGCTATCCGAGCTTCAACCCCGTCGCCGCCTCGAGCTCGGCGATCGCCTGCGCGCCGCTGGTGACCTTGATCGTGGTCATGCCCATCTCGCGCGCCGGCTTGAGGTTGACGCCGAGATCGTCGAGATAAACGCATCGTGCCGGATCGGCCTTCAGCGTCTCGACCATCATCCGGTAGATGCGCGGGTCGGGCTTGCGTAAGCCGATCTTGGCGGACTCGATGACGTGGTCGAACAGCGCCATCACCTCTGCGACATAGAGTGTGCGACCGGTGAGGCTGCCGATCGCGTTCGCCGGCAGGTTATTGGTGATGCAGCCGGTCTTGAACTTCGCCTTGATACGCTTCAAGGCCTCGACCATCTCGGGGCGCAGATCGCCCTGCAGCAGCGGCAGCACGTCACGGCCGCGGACCTCGGCGCCGAGCGCGAGCGATTCCGCGGCGAACAAATGATCGAAGGTATCGATATCGACCTCGGCGCGCTCGAACTTGGCCCATGCATTTTCCAGATGATTGGCGGCATTGGTACGCCGGATGATGTCGGCGGGCAGGCCCCGTTCGGTCTCGAAGCGCGTAAACGCCTCGAACGGCGAGCTGGTCAACACACCGCCAAAATCAAAAATCACGGCCTCGATCGTCAATGTCGCACCCTCGTCAATTCGTGCCAAGATAGCTGACAAGACGGCTAGCACGGGGTATCGGCAAGGGCGAGTCCGAAGCCATGTCGGATCTTTACGATCGACCGCCAATACGTGTTCCTATCAAGACGTGTTTCCATGACAAAGTTCGCGACGTTCATTGCAGGTGTCCTGCTGCTCACCACGCCCGCCCATGCCATCGTCGGCGGGGGCACGCCGCAGGCCGAAGGCGTGGCGCGTGCCATCGTCACCATCGTCGGCTCGCGCGGCAATTTCTGCACCGGCAGCCTGATCGCACCGAAGCTGGTGCTGACGGTGGCGCACTGTGTGCAACCCGGTGCAGACTACAAGGTCGTCGACTATGGCGCCGATGGTAAGCCGCAACTCCTGAATGTCCGCACCGTCGCGATCCATCCGAGCTTCAACATGCAGGCGATGCAGGCGCATCGTGCCACCGCCGACGTGGCGCTGCTGCAGCTCGAAATTCCACTCAAGGGAAAATCGACGGTGCCGGTCGGCGCGCCGCAAATTCCAATTCACGTCGGCAGCCGCTTCACCATCGCTGGCATCGGCGTCACCACGCGCGGCGATGGCAAGAGCGGCGGTATCACGCGGGTCGCCGGCCTTGTTGCCACGGGTCAGCCCGGCACGCTCCAGATCCGGTTGGTCGATCCCGTAACCAACGGTGTTCGCGACGGAATCGGCGCCTGCACCGGTGATTCCGGCGGCCCAGTGTTCGAGGATAGGCCGAGCGGGCCCGTGATCGTTGGCGTCATTAGCTGGTCGACCGGGCCGAATGGCGCGGCCGGTTGCGGTGGATTGACCGGCGTCACCCCACTCACGCTCTATCGCGACTGGATCGTGCAGACCGCGCGGAGCTGGGGTGCGGCGCTGTGATTTGATCGCGACCTGATCTATGTCATTTTGCAGTGGAAGCGCGATGGGCGACCAAGCCGATCGCGGAGGAAACGCGCCGCCCGGTCAAGGGCGGTCCAAAAACCAAGCAAGGCATAGAAGCAACAATGAATGTCGCTGTTCGCAGTCACGCCACGACCAAACAGGCTTCAGAACATTTCGACGTGCTGATCGTCGGTGCCGGTATCTCGGGCATCGGCAGCGCCTATCATCTCACCAAGCAGCTTCCCGGCACGAGCTTCGTGATCCTGGAGACGCAGGAGACGTTCGGCGGCACCTGGACCACGCATCGCTATCCAGGCATCCGCTCCGACAGCGATCTCCACACCTTCGGCTATCGCTTCAAGCCCTGGGTCGGCCCGCCGATCGCGACCGCCGAAGAGATCCTCGCCTACATGAACGAGGTGATCGAAGACAACGATATCGCAAGGCACATCCGCTACGGGCACAAGATCAATTCGGCGAGCTGGTCGAGCGAGACGAATCTCTGGACCATCGAAGCGGTAACGACCGACACCGGCGAGGCCAGAACCTTCACCGCCAACTTCCTCTGGATGTGCCAGGGTTACTACCGCCATTCCGAGGGCTACACGCCGGAATGGAAGGGCATGGATCGCTTCAAGGGCCGTATCGTCCATCCGCAGACCTGGCCGGATGATCTCGACCTCTCAGGCAAGAAAGTGGTCGTGATCGGCTCGGGCGCGACCGCGGCGACGCTGGTGCCCAACATCGCGGACGCTTGCGCGCATGTCACCATGCTGCAGCGCTCGCCGACCTATTTCCGGCTCGGCCGCAACGCCATCGAGATCGCCGAGGAACTGCGCCGGCTTCAGGTGGACGAAGAGTGGATCCACGAGATCGTCCGGCGAAAGATACTGTTCGAGCAGGATGCGTTCACAAAGCTCTGCGTGGCCAAGCCCGACCAGGTGAAGAAGGACCTGATCGATCAGATCCGCGCGGTTCTCGGGCCGGACTACGACGTCGAGACCCACTTCACGCCAACGTACCGGCCGTGGCGGCAGCGCATCGCCTTCGTGCCCGATGCCGACCTGTTCAAGGGTATCGCCAGCGGCAAGGCGTCCGTCGTCACCGACGAGATCGAGTGCTTCGTCGAGAACGGCATTCAGCTCAAGTCGGGCAAGCTGCTCGAGACCGACGTCGTCGTCACCGCGACCGGATTCAACCTCGCCGCTCTCGGCGACATCGCGTTCGAGATCGACGGCCAGCCGCTCGCCTTCGGCGACACCGTCACCTATCGCGGCATGATGTTCACGGGTGTGCCGAACATGGTCTGGGTGTTCGGCTATTTCCGCGCAAGCTGGACGCTGCGCGTCGATCTCGTCGCCGACTTCGTCTGTAGGCTGCTCGGCCATATGAAGGACAAGGGCGCGAAGAAGGTCGAGGTCAAGCTGCGGCCCGAGGATCACAACATGCCGATCCTGCCCTGGATCGATCCGGAAAACTTCAACCCCGGCTATATGATGCGCAACATGCACCTGTTGCCCAAGCGCGGCGACAAGCCGGAATGGCAGCACAGCCAGGATTACTGGACCGAGAAGGACGAGATCCCGAAGACGGATCTGGACGACAATGCGTTCGTATACGGGTGAGGGAGCAGGTCCTGGACTAGTTAGGGACGGCAACAATCGCCCCACACTCCGCCGTCGTCCTGGCGAAGGCCGGGACCCAATACCCCAGGGAAATTTTTGTAGCGGGAGTCGATAGTCGCGAGTGCTCGTCAAAGCACGCCACGCTTACCGCTTCTGCTGCGGCGGCCTGCGGGGCTGGCGCGGGGCGGGGGTGCCTTGCGGATCGAACTTGCCGCTCATCTTGTTGGCGCCCTCGCTGATGTCGAGCAGCGTTCTGCGCCCGTCCTCGATGAAGCTTGCCGACTTCTTCTTCATGGTCTCGGCGAGCTCGCGTAGCCCCTGCACCTTCTCGAACAGCTCGTCGGCCTTGCCATCGACGAAGCCCGGCACCACGCCCTCGATCTTGGTGACCGCCTTGTCGAAGCCGGCAAAGGCGCTGTCGACCTTGGCCATGACGGCGTCGATCTCATCGCCCTTGCCCTTCAGATCGGCGGTGTAATCTTCGAACGTGCGGAGGGTGTCCGTGATCGCGGCGGAGTTGCTGACGATCATGCGGTCGACGCTGTGCAGCGTCTCGACGATGGATTCGGCGTCGCTGAGATCGGCGGTCAGCACCGGGATTCCGTCCGAATCCAGCGGCACGGGGGGCGCCGAGGGCGCACCGCCGATCAGCGAAATCGCGGCAATGCCGGTAAGGCCCTGAAGCTCGATCCCCGCCACGGTGTCCTTGCGGATCGGCGCATTGTTGTCGAGCATCACGAGCGCCACGATCCGGCGGGGATTGTCCAGCTTGATCGACAGGATATGGCCTGCGGGCACGCCGTCGAAATTGACCGGACCGCCGCGGCGCAGCCCGCTCGCCGATCCGCCCTCGAAAACGACCCGGAGCTGGCTGCGGCTCTGGATCGAGCGCCATTTCTGCACGCCGAGCAGGCCGCCGAACGCCACGGCGATCACCGCCAGCGTCGCCGTTCCGATCACCAGATTGCTTGCGCGTGCCATGCAGTTCGATTTTACGGTCAAACCGGGTCAGTTGGAAGGATATCCATTTGGCCACAATGCTAGGCAGGGCGAGTTAGCGAAGCGTAACCCGCTGCTGTCTTCGACCGTTGCCCGAATTGGTGGATTGCGCCGGGCTAGACTTGCTGCGTCACAAGACCCTCATGGTGAGGAGCGCGGAACGCGCGTCTCGAACCGTGAAGGCCCAGCTCTCGCCCGCGCCCATCCTTCGAGACGCCCGCGTGTTGCGGGCTCCCCAGGATGGGGCCGGGGACTTGTGACGCAGTAGGGCTAGTCCGCCCTATGCCATCTCAGTGACCGGCGGCGCGCTTTGCCGCAGCATTGTTCAGGACGATCAGCGCATCGACTGCTACGCCAGTCTTTGGATTGATCAGGAACGGATTGATGTCGATCGAGGCGATCCGGTCGCCGGCATCCGCGATCAGGTTGGAGAGCCCGACCAGCGCCTTCACGGCGGAGGCCTCGTCGAGCTTCGGCTTGCCGCGATAGCCGCGCACCTTGATGCCGGCCTTGGTGCGACCGATCAGGAGCCTTGCCTCGGCCGCGTTCAGGGGTGCGCCGGCGAGCGCGACGTCCTTCATCAGCTCGATATCGATGCCGCCGGTTCCGAACAGCACAACCGGGCCCATCTCGGCATCCAGGGACGCGCCGACCACGAGCTCGAGATCGGCCTTGACCTGCTGCGCGATCAGGATGCCGTCGAGCCTCGGCTTGCCCTTCAGCTTCTTCACCCGCGCGGTGATGTCGGCGAATGCCTTCTTCACCTCGGCCGCGCTGTTGAGGTTCAGCATCACGCCGCCGATATCCGATTTGTGCAGGATCTCGGCGCTGACGACCTTGGCCACGACCGGGAAACCGATCTGCTTGGCGATTCTGACGGCCTCCGCCGCGGTCTGCGCGATCGCCTCTTTCGAGATCGGGATGCCGTAGGCCTTCAGCAGCTTCTTCGAGGCGACCTCGTCGAGCGCGGCGCCGGTTGCCGAGTTCAGCGTCTTCTCCAGCACGGCGCGTGCGGCAGGCTTCGAGCTCGAGAGGATGTCAGGCACCTCCTTGCGCAGCCTGGCATAGTCGAGCAGCGATTTGATCGCGGTGACCGCGCGGTCCATGCCCTGCATGACCGTGAGATGCGGCAACGATTTGCGCAAGCCCTTGGTGAAGTCGGTGAAGCCGATCGACATCGCGCTGACATAGATCACGGGCTTTGAGGCCCGGCTCGCCATCTCGTTGACGATGCGCAAGTTGCGCTCGCGCAGCTCGTGCGGCGCCTTCGGCAGCTCGGAATCGATGATGACGACGTCGATATCGGGATCGTCGATCATCAGTTTGATCGACTTCATGTAGACGGAGGGATCGACCACCGCGGCAAACCCGGCGTCGAGCGGGTTGCCGACGATCGAGCCGGGTCCGAGCATCTTCGCGAGTTCGCCGCTGACATGCGGGCTCAGCGGCGCGAAGTTCAGGCCCGCGGCATAGAAAGCGTCGATCAGCATGCCGCGTTTGCCGCCGGACAGCGTGACGGCGGCAAGCCGATCGCCCTTGGGCACCGCGGCGTGGGCGAAGCATTCGGTGGTCTCGATCAGCTCATCGAGGCCGTCGACGCGAATCACGCCCTCGCGGGTCGCAATCGCATCGAACGTCTCGATCGAGCCAGCGAGCGCGCCGGTGTGCGCCATCGCCGCGGCGCGGCCGCCCTCGGACGCCCCGAGCTTGAGCGCGATCACCGGCTTGTGTGCGGCGCGCGCCGCCTTGCAGGCGTCGCGGAACGCCTTGGTGTTGCGGACGCCTTCGAGATAGACGACGATCACCTTGATGCCGGGATCCTCGGCGAAATAGCGCATGAGGTCGGGCGTTTCGAGCCCGGTCTCGTTGCCGGTCGTGACCATGTAGCCGACGCCGACGCCGCGATCCTCCAGCGCCTGCCGGATCGCCATGACGATCGCGCCGGATTGCCCGGCGATCGCCACCGCGCCCTGTTCCATGGTGACGACGCGGTCGTCGATGTTGGTGAAGAGCTTTTCGCCGGCGCTCAAATTGCCGAGGCAGTTCGGGCCCGTGACGGCAAGTCCGGTCTCGCGCACCGCCGCTTGCAGTTCGGCCGCGAGCCTCTGGCTCTCTTCATCCTGCAACTCGCTGAAGCCGGAGGTGACGATGGTGGCCGAACGCGCGCCGGCCGCGCCGGCATCGCGGATCACCTGCACGGCAAACCGCGCAGGCACCAGCACCAGCACGTGATCGGGCTTCTCGGGAAGGCTCGCGAAATCCTTGTAGCAGGTGACGCCCCAGATGGCTTCGCGCTTGGCGTTGACCGGGTAGAGACCGCCCTCGAAGCCGTACTTGACCAGATTATTCCAGATGCGCTCGGCATAATTACCGGGCTTGTCGGTCGCGCCCACCAGCACGATGTTGCGCGGGTGCAGCATGGCATGAATGCCCTTGACGATGTCGCTGGCATCGGGTGGCGGCGACCATGGGCGCAGAGAGACGAACGCAGCAGACACCTGGGCTTCCATGGCGCAATCCTCACCTGTTGTTTTTGTTGCGGCGCGTTGTTCTGTTCTATGGCGAGTTCTGGCGAGGCAATCGCGGCGAGCACAATGCCGCCAGACGGAATGGGCGGGACTTCATGCGAGAAGGCTAGCATCACCGGACTTTTGGCGAAAGTGCGAACGATCCACGCGCGTGCCGGCAATCGCCAGTGATCGCCAATGCTGTGCTCCGGCAATCGCCGTTCTCACGCGGCGCGCACTCCGGCTTTCGCGCGCTTCGCTTTGAGTTGTTCGGTACGTTACCAGACCTCGCGCGGCCGTGACGGCGAGGCGAGTCCCGCGAGCAGCACGGCCAGGATTCCCGTGAGGAAGATGCCGTCGAACGTCCCGGCGCCGCCGATCGACGCGATGGGTGCGCCGAGGCCGCCGATCTTGTCGAGGTTGAGCAGATCGGCCCCGATCAGAGTTCCGATCGAGCCGCCGATATAGGCGAGCGGCGCGGCATACTCGCGCGACAGCAGGAAGGCCAGGATCGCCGTGGCCACGACGGGCACAAATACGGGTACCGCGATGCCAACCCCCTGCACCGGCGTGGCCATGATGTGGATGATGAATGCGATTGCAATGACGGCGATCGTTGCCTTCACCCAGAGCTGATATCGCAGCACCAGATAGGTCGACATCATCGTCGGGATGACGGCACCGCCGACATTGACAGCGAGCACCGTGCCCGGCCATTGCGTCACCAGCGGCACCACGTAGCGCATGCCGAAGAAGTCGACGATCTCGCCAGACCGCACCACCTTGGCCGGCAGAACCGTGATGGGAATGTTGAAATAGCTGCCGATCAGCGAGCCGAACAGCAATAGCAGCGCCATGCCCGGACCGACCCCGAGCCGCATATAGGCGTGCCGCAGGATGCGGAGCTGAATCAGGATAATCAGCCCGGCGAACAGCAGCACCAGGACGGAAAACAATCCGGGCGTGATCGGCAGATACTGGGCTTGGCCATGCATGGTCGGATCCGATCGCAGACGATCTCGACCGGCAGCATCCCACGGGATGGCATGGATGACAAACTTACCCGTCGGCTCCGATCAAGGTGGCATGCAGGATGTAGCGCTCGGGACCTGACGTGACAGCGTCGAACGGCCAACAGGTCGTGAGCACAAGTTCAAAATCCTGTGTTGCAGGATCGATGCCTGAGGCGTCGAAGCGCACCACTGCAGAGGCGTCCGCGCGATAGCGAAAACGCCTGCCGTCGCGGCGCGTGATCTCGATGACGTCGCCGATCGCAACATTCCGCAGGAAGCGGAAATGCGTGTCACGGTGTGCGGCATAGACCGCAACGCCGCGCTCGCCGGCATCGACCGTCCGCTCGACATGGCCGGGTCCGAAGGCGAGTGCCTGCCCGCTGCTGCCCGCCAGCACGATGGCGCTGGCGCCGATCCGCTTCACCTCGATCCGCGCGACCGGCCAGGTATCCGCCCAGGACCATGACTTCACCGGTTGTCCGGTCGCAACGCTCTGGTCGAACGCGCGCTCCAGCAGCGCCTGTGCCAGCCACGCCTTCGCATGGATGTAAGCGCCGTCGCCGAACAGGATGATACCGACGATGGCAAGAACGAGCGGCGAGGTCAGGCGGGGCATGGCGTATTTTCTCCCGTCATTGCGAGCGAAGCGAAGCAGTCCAGATTGTCTCCTGGGCGACAGTCTGGATTGCTTCCGCGCTTCGCTCCTCGCTATGACGTTGAATAAAAAAGCGCGCGCGGCTGTGGGAACGGGCAACCGCGCGCGCTGAGGAAGAGGAGTCGGGGGCTCCTCCCTCAAACGGCGTCAGTGAGCAAGGGCTGACGCCGGTTGAACACGAACAGGACCAGGCTGAGCAGGATGAGGATCAGGCCCGCGATCATCTTGAGCTCGGCCGAGGTCGCGGTCTTGGGCAGGCGGATCGCGTCGGGCGCGGCAGGCGTCGGCCGCCTTGCTGCCGGCTGACCGCTCGCATCGGCACGACGTTCGCGCAGTTGCGTCGGCACTTGCGGCCGCTCGCCAAAAACCTTCTCGAAGTCCCAGCCGGCAGGCAGGTTGATCGGCAGCTCGCTGAGCTTGAGCGGCTCGCCCGCAGGGCGGCTCGGCGTCTTATCGACCGCGACGAGGCTGGTCAGCCGCGTGACGATCTGATGATCGAGCGCTAGCGCTAGGATGGCCTTGTCGGAGTCTTCCGGTGACATTTCCCGCATCGTGCGCGCGACCTCGGCATCGCCGATCTTGCGCCTGGCCCAGAGCTTCGACAGGCCCTTGCCCTCGGCGGCATTGCGCAGCGGCAGCGTCACTGACCACGGCCGGTCGCCGACGCGTCCCTTGATCTCCAGTGCGCCCGCGAGCTTGTCGAGCCTGGCGGCCAGCACCAGCGGCTCGTCGCGATAGACGTCGGGAATGATCGCGGGCGTGATGTCGGCTTTGGCCTCGGAGAACTTTGCGGTGAGGCCGGTCACGGCCGGGTTCTCCAGCTTTGCAAACAGGCCGCGCATGCGCTCCTCCACCTGCTCGACCGAGCCGATATGGGTGAAGGCGCCGCAGCCGAGCTCGGCGGCGCGTGTCATCAGATAGGTGTTGGGAGCAGACCCGATGCCGATCATAAAGATGCGCGAGCGGCCGCGCATCGCCGTGATCGTTTCGAACAATTGCTGCTCGTTGCCGATCGCACCATCGGTGAGGAATACGACCTGGCGAACCATGTTGGTCTCGCCGAGCTTGTCGGTCAGCGCGGCGCGCATCGCCGGTACCATCTCGGTGCCGCCGCGAGCCTGCAACGCGCTGACGAACGAAGTCGCCTCGCCGACATGTGCGGCATCGGCCTGCACAGATGTCGGAAACAGCACGTCCATGGTGTCGTCGAAGCGAATGACGTTGAAACGGTCGCTCGGCTGGAGCCGGCCGAGGGCATAAAGCAGGCTCGCCTTGGCCTGAACGATCGAGGTGCCGCCCATCGAGCCCGAATTGTCGATCACGAACACCACTTCGCGCGATAACGGTTTCTGCGCTGTCTGCCCGACCGTGGGAGGCGTGACGAAGGCGAGCAAATAGTCGGCGTCGCCGACATGTTCGCGGAACAGGCCAACCGACGGCGCCTTCTCTGCGGCCGGCTTCCAGGTCAGTTCGAAATCGCGGTCCGCGGGCACGACGCCGTCGGCGAGCGTGACGATGCGCGTCGCGCTGTCCGGGCTCTCGAGCTTGATGTTATGGTGGTGGCTCTTCACTTCGCCGAGCGCGAAACCGGCATTCAGACGCACCGTGATTCTGGTCGGGTTGACCGGCGAGTTCTTGGCAGGATCCAGCACGGGCGGCGAGATCCGGTCGCGGTCCGGCACCGGATCGGAGGTGGTCGTGCCCCAGCCGGAGCCGTCGGGCCGGAAGTCGACGCTCTGCGCGATCGGCGCCGGACTATAGCGCGGCCCGACCACCAGCGGCACACGCAGCGAATATTCGTTGCCGGATTGGTGCACCGGCTCCTGATATTCGATCTGCACCAGCACGGTCTCGCCGGGGCCGATATTGGCGACCGAGTTGGTGAAAATGTTCGGTCGTTCCTGCTCCGTCAGCGCGGCCTTCTGGCCCGCCCGTCGCGCCTGCTCGTAGATCACGCGAGCCTGTTGCCGCTCCTTGATGTCACCGACGATGATACGGTCGCCGACCACCATCTTCAGCGTGTCGACGGCACCATCGGTCGCGAGCGGATAGACGTAGGTCGCCTCGACCCAGTCCTTGGTCGGATTGCGGAAGACTTGCGTGACGCGGGCGCGCAGCGTCGGGCCCGACACCGTGATGTCGACATCAAGGCCGAGGCGGATGGCTTCGCTATAGGCGCCGTCGTCCTTCAGGAGCAGCGTGCCGGAACGGGCATCGCCGGGCTGGAGCAGGCTGGCCTGCTCCGCCGTCGCCGACCATCCCGGCTCGAAGCTGACGAGCAGGGCGACGAAGCCGACCAGGATCACGGCAATGCCCTGCACCAGAAGAAACAGTCCGAGCTTGATCAGTCTGCCCAGCATGGGGTGTTCATCGTTGTCGAACGCGTCGTAGCTATCCATTTGGCCTGCTCCCGAAGGATGTTTGCTGGCCCTGACCTTCCGCCGGGAGAGGCCGATTTTGCGAGCAGAATGATCGGCAATGTTCCGCCGCGGCCGGCCGGGCCGCGCAGCGGCGGCGACGGTCCTGTGCGGTTTTGTGCTGACTTGTCCGCCCTGCTAGAATGGCCCTCATGGAGCAGGGCTAACGATGCAGACGCAGGATAAACTCAACGACAAGCAGCTTTCGGACGAGCAAAGCCGCGAAATCGCCGAGACCATTCGCGAGGAGCTGGCCAAACGCCGGATCTCCCGCCAGGCGCTGGCCGCGCAGGCCAAGCTCAGCCTGTCGACCCTTGAGAAGGTGCTGGGCGGCCGCCGGCCGTTCACGCTGGCGACGACCGTGCGGCTCGAGCAGGCACTGGGCGTGTCCTTGCGCAAGAGCGTCGTCGTGGCGGCGCCTGAAGCCGGCAACGATGTCGCGCCCGACAGCCTCGGGTCCTATTCGCACCGCGCGGTGACCTGGCTGGAAGACGTCTACATCACGTTACGGCCGTCGTTCGGCACCAACGATGCGATCTTCGCCTACCGCACCGAGATCGTCTGGGAGCCCCGAGTCTCCTCGCTCGTCTTCCGCGAGGGCGAGCGGACGGATGCCGCTTATGAGCACACTGGCGAGGTCGCGGTGCCCCACCAGTCCGGCTTCATCTATCTCGTCATCATCAAGCACGGCCAGCATCGCGTCATCACGGTGTCGCGGCCGACCGTCGCCGGCGAGATGTACGGTATCATCTCGACGCTCCGCGCCGGCCCGGGCTCGCAACTGACGCCGATTGCGGCGCCCATCGCCTATGTTCCCGCGCGAAATATCGGCGATCCGGCGGTGGGCCGGATCGCGCCCGACCATGCCAATTACAAGCTGTATCGGGATCACCTGCGGCGCACGGTCAACGAACCCTTTGCGCTGTTCCTGCCCGGCTAGACGCGCGCCGGCATCGCTAAAAGAATGGCGGCCTTTCGGCCGCCATTCTGTTCGATCCGAGAATGTTTCGGCCGAAGCCGGCTCTTGCTAGCCGCCGGTCTCGGCGCTGATGACGTCGCCGATCAGATCCCACTTGCCGCCCTTGAACTGAATCATCTTGAGCTGCTCGATCGGGGCGAAGTCGTTCGGCGAAGTGTTGATCTTGATGCCGGGAATCAGGACGTCGGGGGTAAAGTCCTTGAGGCTGGCGGCCTGCTTCATCACGTTGTCCCGCGTCAGCTCGTCGCCGCACTGCTTCAGCACCTGCACCATGGTCTGCGCAGCGGTGTAGCCGTAGACGAGGTTGATGTCGGAGATATTGGCGCCCGGCATGTATTTGTCGATGAAGGCCATGAACTTCTTCATGCCGGCATCGTCCTTCCATTGCGGGTCGGATGCATCCTTCAGATAGGTCGCCGACAGCACGCCTTCGGAGGCTTGCAGGCCCGCAGGCTGCATCACCGCGCCGATCGAGATCGAGACGTCGGTCATCACCTGCATCGGCTTCCATTCCAGTTCGGCGATCTTCTTGATCGCTTGGGCGGCGAATTTCGGCGTCGCGATGTTGACGAAGACGTTGGCGCCGGTGCCCTTCAGCTTGACGATGTGGGAGTCGATCGATGGTTCGGTGGTCTCGTAGCTCTCTTCCGCGACGATCAGCGAGGACGCCTTGTTGCCGAAGATCTCCTTGATGCCGGCGACGTAATCCTTGCCGAAATCGTCGTTGGCATAGAAGATCGCGACCTTCGCGTCGGGCTTCGCCTGCAGGATGTACTTCGCGAAGACTCGCGCCTCGACCCGGTAACTCGGCTGGAAGCCCATGGTCCATGGGAAGGCTTTCGGATCGTTCCACTTGCTGGCGCCGGTGGCCAGGAAGAGCTGCGGCACCTTCTTGGTGTTGTGATATTTCTGCACGGCAGTCTGGGTCGGCGTGCCCAGCGCGTTGAACACCAGGAAAACCTCGTCGCTCTCGATCAGTTTGCGGATCTGCTCCACCGTCTTCGGCGGCGAATAGGCGTCGTCATAAGAGATCCAGTTGATCTTGCGGCCGTTGATGCCGCCCTGCTCGTTGATCATCTTGAAATAGGCCTCTTCGGTCTTGCCGATGATGCCGTAGGCGGACGCCGGGCCGGAATAGGCCTCGACATTGCCGATCTTGATCTCGGTGTCGCTGGCGCCGGTGTCGTATTTCTTCTGGGCGTAGGCACCCTGGACGGTGAGCAACGTCAAGGCGGTCGCTGCGGCGAGCAGGGAGAGTTTCTTGTTGTTCATGAAAATTCCTTGGGTTTCTTCTGGGGTGGAGACAGGCACGTCAGAAAAGCAAAAGCACCCGCGGAGGGGCGCTTTCGTCAGGCGGTGGCGACCTTGACCTTGTCGGTTTCGGAGGCCACGGAGAATTCCTTGCGTAAGGTCGGCTTATGGATCTTGCCGGTGGCGTTGCGCGGCAGCGCAGGCACAAAGCGCACCTGGCGCGGGCATTTGAAGCGCGCGAGATTGGCCGCGCAGTGCGCGAACACGTCGGCTTCGGAAAGGTTCTCACCTGGCTTGACCGCGACGATGGCGAGGCCAACCTCGCCCCATTGCGGATCGGGAATGCCGATCACGGCGGCTTCGGCGATCGCGGTGAGCTGGTGCAGGACGTTCTCGACCTCGGCCGGATAGACGTTCTCGCCGCCGGAAATGTACATGTCCTTCCAGCGGTCGACGATGTAGTAAAAACCTTCCTCGTCGACGCGCGTCGCATCGCCGGTGTGCAGCCAGCCGTCAGTGAAGGAGGATTCGTTTGCCTCCGGCCTGTTCCAGTAGCCCGGCGTGATGTTCGGTCCCTTCACCCAGAGCTCACCGAGTTCGCCGACATCGGCATCGCTGCCGTCTGGCCGCACGATCCGCACCTCTGTGTGCAGAACCGGCTTGCCGGCGGAGCCGGCTTTGCGCGCCGCATCCTCGCGGTCGAGCACCAGCACGGCCGGTGAGGTCTCGGTCATGCCGTAGCCCTGCTGCAGAGCGACGCCGCGCGCCTCCCACACCTTCAAGAGCGGCACCGGCATCGGTGCGCCGCCGACACCGCCGACGATCAGCCGAGTAAGATCGGTGGTTACGAAAGCCGGATGCTGCGCCATGAACTGGTAGATCGCAGGCACGCCGAAGAACACGTTGATGCCCTGGGCGGGATCGTTGATCAGGCCGAGCGCCGCGCCGGGATCGAAGGCGCGCATGATCAGCACGGTGCCGCCGGCATGCAGCACCGGGTTGGTGTAGCAGTTCAGCCCGCCGGTGTGGAACAGCGGCAACACGGTGAGCAGCACCGAGGACGGACCGATACAGGCGGGACCGCCGAGGTTGACGCAATTCCAGAAGGTCATGCCGTGGGTGATGGTCGCGCCCTTCGGATGGCCCGTGGTGCCCGATGTGTACATGATGGTCGAGACGTCATCGAGCGTGACTTCTTCGATTGCATCGAGCGGCTTTGTCGCGGCGATGCCGGCCTCATAGGTGCCGCCCGCGGCGAGCAGCAGGCTGGTCGCGACGTTGCAGAGCTTCGCCACGGTGAGCGCGGTCTCGGCGAGATCGGTGTCATGGATCATCACCTTCGGCGCACAATCGCCGACGATGAACTGGAGCTCGGGGACGGTGAGGCGGGTGTTGAGCGGCACGAAGATGGCGCCGAGCCGTCCGCAGGCGAACTGCACTTCCAGCGTGTCCGTCGTGTTCAGCGCCAGCACCGCAACGCGATCGCCGCGCGAGATCTGCAGCGCATCGCGCAGGAACGAGGCAAGGCGCGAGACGCGGGCGTCGAACTGCGAATAGGTGAAGCGGCGCTCGCTCGCGAGGTCGATGACCGCGACCTTGCCAGGTGTGCGGCGGGCATGATGAGCGATCCAGTCGTAATAACGAACGGCCAAAACTCCCTCCCTCGGCGGCTTTTGCCGCCTGCATTCTTGTTGCCGTGCACCAGGCCCGGCGTGGCCCTGGGAGGCCAGCCGGAGTTTGTGCACCAAGTCTTTTTTGACCCGGAGTTGGTCCGCGAGGGACGAAAACTGTCTTGCGTTCAGTTGCTAGGTCATGGCCTGCTCGGAGCAGCTCTGTCCGGTCAGCCACTCCGCGCAAGTGAGCCGCCAATGTTCCGGCCATGGTACATGCGAAGAATCGCCGTCAGCGAGGCGCGCAATGAAGAGCCCGTTCTATACCGCCGAGCATGATGCCTTCCGCGACGTGATGCGCCGCTTCGTCGCGAAGGAGATCGAGCCTTACGCCCATGAATGGGACGAGGCCGGCGAATTCCCGCGCGCGCTCTATCGCAAGGCCGCCGAGATCGGGCTGCTGGGGCTGGGATTTCCCGAGGAATATGGCGGTATTCCCGCCGACCAGTTCATGAAGATCGTGGCGAGCCAGGAGCTGGCGCGGGCCGGCGCTGGCGGCGTCAGCGCGAGCCTGATGAGCCATACCATCGGCTCGCCGCCGATTGCACGGGCAGGCCGGCCTGAGATCAAGGCAAGAGTGCTGCCGCAAATTCTCACTGGGCAGAAGATTTCCGCGCTCGCGATCACCGAGCCGAGCGGCGGCTCCGATGTCGCCAACCTTCGCACCAAGGCGCGGCGGGACGGTGATCACTACGTCGTGAGCGGCGAGAAGACCTTCATCACCTCCGGCGTGCGCGCCGACTATCTGACCGTTGCGGTGCGCACCGGCGGCGAGGGCGCCGGCGGCGTCAGCCTGCTCTTGATCGAGGGCAACACGCCGGGATTATCACGCATCAAGCTCAAGAAGATGGGCTGGTGGGCCTCCGATACCGCGACGCTGCATTTCGACGACTGCCGCGTGCCGGCCGAGAACCTGATCGGCGAGGAGGGCCAGGGCTTCAAGATCATCATGCGGAATTTCAACAGCGAGCGCATGGGCATGGCGGCGGGCTGCACCGCCTTTGCGCGGGTCTGCGTCGATGAGGCGATCGCCTACGCCAAGGAGCGCAAGACCTTCGGCAAGCCGCTCGCGCAGCACCAGGTGATCCGCCACAAGATCGTCGACATGGCGCAGAGGGTCGCAGCAAGCCAGGCTATGCTGGAGATGCTGGCCTGGCGGCTGGAGCAAGGCGAAAGCCCGGTCGCCGAGATCTGCATGATGAAGAACCAGGCGACGCAGACCATGGCGTTCTGCGCCTCGGAAGCGGTGCAGATCTTCGGCGGCGCCGGCTTCATGCGCGGCATCAAGGCCGAGCGCATCTACCGCGAGGTCAAGGTCAACGCCATCGGCGGCGGCACCGAGGAGATCATGAAGGATCTCGCGAGCAGGCAGATGGGTCTATGAATTCTCTCTCCTCGCGTCATTCCGGGGCGCGAGCGAAGCGGAGCGAGCCCGGAATCCATACTCACGATCGTGGCTATGGATTCCGGGCCCGCGCCAAGGGGCGCGTCCCGGAATGACGAGGCTGAGAGCTAATGCTGTTCACCGCCGACCACGACGACATCCGCCGCTCCCTGCAAAAATTCATCACCAACGAGATCAACCCTCATGTCGATGACTGGGAGAAGGCCGATATCTTTCCGGCGCACGAGCTGTTCAAGAAAATGGGCAGCCTCGGCTTCCTCGGGCTGAACAAGCCGGTCGAGTTCGGCGGCTCGGGTCTTGATTATTCTTACGCGTTGATGATGGCGGAGGAGCTAGGGGCCGTCACCTGCGGCGGCGTGCCGATGGCGATCGGGGTGCAGACCGACATGGCGACGCCGGCGCTGGCGCGGTTCGGCTCCGACGAGGTGCGGCGCGAATTCCTGGCGCCCTCGATCGCCGGCGATTATGTCGCCTGCATCGGCGTCTCCGAGCCCGGCGCGGGATCGGACGTCGCCTCGATCAAGACCAATGCGCGCGCCGACGGCGACGATTACGTCATCAACGGCGGCAAGATGTGGATCACCAACGGCACGCAGGCCGACTGGATCTGCCTGCTCGCCAACACCGGCGATGGACCGGTTCATCGCAACAAGTCGCTGATCTGCGTGCCCATGAAGGCCAAGGGTGTCACTGTCGCGCGCAAGCTCGACAAGATGGGCATGCGCTCCTCCGACACGGCGCAAATCTTCTTCGACAATGTCCGCGTGCCCAAACGCAACCGGATCGGTGAGGAGGGCAAGGGCTTTACCTACCAGATGATCCAGTTCCAGGAGGAGCGGCTGTGGGGCGCTGCGGCCTGCCTGAAGGCGCATGAATACATCATCAACGAGACCATCGAATATACCCGCAACCGGAAAGCCTTCGGCCAGAGCATCCTCGACAATCAGGTCGTGCACTTCAAGCTTGCCGAGATGCAGACCGAGGTCGAGCTGTTGCGCGCGTTGGTCTATCGTGCCGGGGAGGCGCTGGTCGCTGGCGAGGACGTCACCAGGCTTGCGACCATGGCCAAGCTGAAGGCCGGCCGGCTCGGGCGCGAGCTCACCGACGCCTGCTTGCAATATTGGGGCGGAATGGGCTTTACCAACGAGACGCCGGTCAGCCGCGCCTATCGCGACAGCCGCCTGACTTCGATCGGCGGCGGCGCCGACGAGGTCATGCTGATGGTCCTGTGCAAGATGATGGGCACGCTGCCCGGCAGCAGAGGAAATGCCTGATGATCACGCTCTATCACTGCGACGCCGCGCGTTCGTTCCGCCCGCTCTGGATGCTGGAGGAGATGGGCCTCCCATACGAGCTGAAGATGCTGCCGTTCCCGCCGCGGGTCTTCGCCAAGGACTATCTCGGCATCAATCCGCTCGGGACAATTCCATTCATGATCGACGGCGAAACGCGGATGACCGAGTCCTCCGGCATCTGCCACTATCTCGGCATCACCTACGGACCGACGCCGCTGATGGTTGGCCCTGAGGATCCCGCCTACGGTGCGTTCCTGAACTGGATGTATTTCAGCGACGCCACGTTAACCTTCCCGCAGACGCTGGTGCTCCGATACACCCAGCTCGAGCCGGAGGAACGCCGCAACCCGCAGGTCGCCGGCGATTATGCGAAATGGTTCTTAGGGCGATTGCGCGCCGTTGAGGCAGCGACCACGAATGCCGAAACCTTGTGCGCCGGCCGCTTCACCGCCGCTGATATCGTGATCGGCTACGCGCTCCGGCTCGCCGACGCCATCGGGCTCGCCAAGGATTTTGGGCCAAATGTCGCAGCCTATTGGGCGCGCCTGCAGCAACGCGACGGCTTCAAACGCGCGGTGGCGGCAGAGCAGAAGGCCGGGATAGAGCAGAACGTCGCGCCGCGGGTAAGGGCTTAGCTTTATTTTTGTCGTCCTAGCGAAAGCCAGGACCCATTACCACAGGGAGCAGTTTGGCGAAGACTCGTGGTCGCCAGTCCCGCGCCGCAACTTATCCCTGGGGTAACGGGTCCTCGATCAGCGCTTCGCTTCGCTGCGCTTGTCCAGGACGACGGTGTGAGGGGTTCCGGGTTCGTCCCTCGACCGTCCCGGAACGACGATGCTTTGCACCTCCATGACAGCGCTATCCCGTCGTGACAGCGCCCAAATTTCCGCTAAGGTGACCTCCGTCCGCAGCGGCCAGAGAGCCGCGCGAGGAGGACCGCCAATGGAAGACAAGGGTCGCGAATCCGACCATCTGATGCTGATCACGCCCGAGCGGGTGTTCTATGCCGGCCTGCTCGGCCGCCCGCGCAAGCGGACGCCCGGTTGCTGCCACGTCTATGTCGCGGTCAAGGGCAGCCTGCATCTGACGCTTGATGACGTCCCTGCCACCGGCGAATTGTTCGTCACCCTGCCGAATCAGCGGCATTCCATTGCCAGCGACTATCGCACTGCCATCAGCGTGACGCTCGAGCCGGAAAGCATGCCGGACGGTGTGATCGAGGCATTGGCCGAGCGGTTGACCGGACCGGATAGCGCCGCCTATGCCCGCAAGATCCTCGCGGCCTACGCGCTGCTGCGCCAGCGCCGCTATGGCGACATCACCACCGCCGAGTTCGACGAGATGTGTTTCGGCGAGGCGCTGCCGCGCCGCGTGCTCGACGCGCGCGTGACGCGCGCCGTCGCGCGCATCGAGCGCTTCTCCGGCGAGCCGGTGACGGCCGATACCTGTGCCGCGGAAGCTGGTCTCTCGGCCTCGCGCTTCCTGCACCTATTCAAGGAGGAGACCGGCATCTCCTTCCGCTCGTTCCGCGCCTGGAAGCGCGCTCGGCACCTCTTGCACTACGCCAACCAGGACCTCAACCTCGCCCATCTGGCGCAGGACATCGGCTATCCCGACTCGACCCATTTCAGCCATTCGATCCGGCGCTTCTATGGACTGAAGCCGCGCGCGATCTTCGTCGGCTCGCGCGATCTTGCGATCTATCGCAGCAGCGAGACGGTGCGGCTCGCGGAAGCGAGCTAGCATCGTCTTCCGTAGTGTGGGTTAGCGAAGCGTAACCCACCTCTTTAGTTTCTGCGGGGATGGAAGTGGTGGGTTACGTCTTCGGCTAACCCACCCTACGGCAGTGCCGTTTTTTCTAGCTTCTCCGCGCAAGAAGCCGCATGTCGCGCATCACATGATCGCCAACGTTGCACTCTCACCTCTGCGAGACATCCAAGGCATGAGCGACAAGGCCGTCATCACCTGCGCGCTGAACGGCGTGCTCACCGACCCCAAGCAGCACAACGTGCCGGTCACGCCGGAAGAGATGGCGCGCGAGGCCAGGGCCGCGTTCGATGCCGGCGCCAGCATCATGCACATCCATCTCCGCCAGCAGGCGCCGAACAAGGGGCACCTGCCGTCCTGGGAAGTCAGCGTCAGCAAGGAGATCCAGCAGGCGATCCGCGAGGCCTGCCCCGGCGTGATTATCAACCACACCTCGGGGGTCTCCGGGCCGAACTACAGCGGCGCGCTCGATTGCATCCGCGAGACCAGGCCCGAGATCGCCGCCTGCAACGCCGGCTCGCTGAACTATCTCAAAGTGAAGGCCGACAACACCTGGGCCTGGCCGCCGATGATGTTCGACAATGCGGTCGAGAAGGTGAAGGACTATCTCGACGTCATGAACGCGGTCGGCACCATCCCGGAATTCGAATGCTTCGACGTCGGCATCGTCCGCAGCGTCGGCATGTACACCCAAGTCGGCATGTACAAGGGACCGCTGGAATATAACTTCGTGATGGGCGTTGCCTCCGGCATGCCGTCCGATCCCGAATTGCTGCCGATCCTGCTCAAGCTGAAGCGCCCCGAGGCGCATTGGCAGGTTACCGCGATCGGCCGCGAAGAGATCTGGCCGCTGCACCAGCGCTGCGCCGAGCTCGGCGGCCATTTGCGCACCGGGCTCGAGGACACCTTCTATCTCGCCGACGGCAAGAAGGTGACGTCGAACGGCCAGCTCATCGAAGCGGTCGCCGCCTGCGCCCGTCGCGCCGGGCGCGAGATCGCGAGCCCTGCCGAGGCGCGGAAGATCTTTGGGACGAATCGGTAAGGTTACGCCTCAACCGTCATTGCGAGCGAAGCGACGCAATCCAGAATCTCTCCGCGGAAACAGCCTGGATTGCTTCGTCGCTTCGCTCCTCGCAATAGGATAGAGTTATGTCCATTCTCGAAAACACCATCTCCCCCGGCGGCGCCGCCTATCATGCCAACCGCGACGGCATGCTGGCGCTGATCGACCGCATGCGCGCGCTGGAAGAGCGCACGCGCGCCACATCAGCCGCCGCAAAGGACCGCTTCCACAAGCGCGGCCAGCTCCTGCCGCGCGAGCGGGTCGCGCTGGTGCTTGACCCCGGCGCGCCTTTCCTCGAGCTCTCGACGCTCGCGGGCTACATGTTCGATGTGCCGGATGCGAACAAGAGCGTGCCCGGCGGCGGCGTGATTGCCGGCATCGGTTTCGTCTCGGGCATCCGCTGCATGGTCAGCGCCAATGACGCCGGCATCGATGCCGGCGCGCTCCAGCCCTATGGCCTCGACAAGACTCTGCGGGTGCAGGAGCTCGCGCTTGAAAACAAGCTGCCTTACGTTCAGCTCGTCGAAAGCGCCGGTGCCAACCTCCTGCGCTACCGTGTCGAGGATTTCGTCCGCGGCGGCAACATCTTTCGCAACCTCGCGCGGCTCTCGGCGGCGGGCCTGCCGGTCGTCACCGTGACGCACGGCTCATCGACTGCCGGCGGCGCCTACCAGACCGGTCTGTCCGACTACATCGTCATGGTCCGGGGTCGCACCCGGGCCTTCCTCGCCGGGCCGCCGCTGCTGAAGGCCGCGACCGGCGAGATTGCGACCGAGGAGGAGCTCGGCGGCGCCGAGATGCACACGCAGATCTCCGGGCTCGGCGACTATCTCGCCGAGGACGATCGCGACGCGCTGCGTATCGCGCGCGAGATCATGGCGGCTATGCAATGGGAGCGGCCGGGCAGGGTGGCTGCGCAGTTCAAGCCGCCGCGCTACGACCAGGACGAGCTGCTTGGCATCATGCCGATGGATCACAAGCGTCCCGTGGATATGAAGCAGGTGATCGCACGCATCATTGACGATTCCGACTTCACCGAGATGGCGCCGAACTACGGTCCGGCCACCGTCTGCGGCCATGCCCGCATCGAGGGTCAGGCGATCGGCATCATCACCAACAACGGCCCGCTCGATCCCGCCGGCGCCAACAAGGCGACTCATTTCATCCAGGCCTGCTGCCAGACCCGCACGCCGCTGCTCTATCTCAACAACACCACGGGCTACATGGTCGGAAAAGCCTATGAAGAAGCAGGCATGATCAAGCATGGCTCGAAAATGATCCAGGCGGTGACATCGGCGACGGTGCCGCAGATCACCATCTATTGCGGCGCCTCCTTCGGCGCCGGCAATTACGGCATGTGCGGCCGCGGCTTTCATCCGCGCTTCTGCTTCTCCTGGCCGAACGCCAAGACCGCGGTGATGGGCGGCGAGCAGGCCGCCGAGACCATGGCGATCGTGACCGAGGCCGCGGCCGCACGGCGCGGCAAACCGATCGAGAAGGACAAGCTGGAGGCCATGAAGGCGCAGATCGTCGGCGTCTTCGACGGCCAGATGGACGTGTTCTCGACCAGCGCCCGCGTGCTCGACGACGGCGTGATCGACCCGCGCGACACGCGGGCGGTCCTGTCCGAGGTGCTCGCGATCTGCCGCGAGGGCGATGCACGGAACCCCCAGCGCATGCAATTCTCGGTGGCCCGGCCATGAGGAACGGATCAGCGCAGCAGCGGCCGTTCTTCAAGGTCCTAGTCGCGAACCGCGGCGAGATCGCGTTGCGGGTGATGCGAAGCGCTCGGCGGCTGGGCCTCGGTGTCGTTGCAGTCTATTCGGACGCGGACCGCGATGCTCTGCACGTGCGGCAGGCAGACCAGGCCGTGCGCATCGGCGAAGCCTTGCCGGCGCAATCCTATCTCAACATATCAGCGATCATTGCCGCGGCGAACGCGAGCGGCGCGGACGCCGTGCATCCCGGTTATGGATTTCTTGCCGAGAACGAGGAGTTCGCACAAGCCTGCAAGGAGGCCGGTCTCGTCTTTATCGGCCCGTCGTCGCAGGCGATCGAGGCGATGGGCAACAAGGCCGGCGCCAAGGAACTCATGAAGAGGGCCGGTGTGCCCATCGTGCCCGGCTATCAGGGAGCGGAGCAGGACGACGAGGTGATGCTCGGGGAAGCCGGGAGGATCGGCTTTCCCGTGATGATCAAGGCGGTCGCTGGTGGCGGCGGACGTGGCATGCGGCTCGTGGCCGACGCCGCATCGTTTCCCGGCGCGCTGCGCAGCGCGCGGTCGGAGGCGAAAGCTGCATTTGGCGATCCTACAGTGATCCTTGAACGCGCCATCCAGAACCCGCGCCACATCGAGATCCAGGTGTTAGGCGATGCGCACGGCAACGCCATTCACCTCGGCGAGCGTGACTGCTCGGTGCAGCGGCGGCACCAGAAGCTGATCGAGGAGGCGCCGTCGCCTGCCGTCACGCCCGAGCTGCGCGCGAAAATGGGCGAGGTGGCCGTCGCCGCCGTGAAGGCGCTGCGCTACGAAGGCGCCGGCACGCTTGAATTCCTGCTCGATGAGAACGGCGAATTCTACTTCATGGAGATGAATACGCGCCTCCAGGTCGAGCATCCCGTGACCGAGGCGATCACCGGGCTCGATCTCGTCGAGCTGCAGTTGCGCATCGCGCGCGGCGAGCCGCTGCCGGTGAAGCAGCAGGACGTCAGGTTCTCCGGCCACGCCATTGAGGTACGGCTGTGCTCGGAGGATGCCGCGCACGACTTCATGCCGCAGTCCGGCCGCATGGCGCGCTGGCAGGTGCCGGAAGGCATCCGGGTCGAACACGCGCTGCAGTCGGGCTCGGAGATTCCGCCCTTTTACGATTCCATGATCGCCAAGGTCATCGCCCATGGTGCGACGCGTGAAGAGGCGCGCAGCCGCCTGATCTGCGGCCTGGAGCAGCTCACGGCCTTCGGCGTGACTACCAACCAGGCCTTCCTGATGTCCTGCTTGCGCCATCCCGGCTTTGCCAGGGGCGAGGCGACAACAGCGTTCATCGGAGCGCATCGCGACGAATTGCTGGCGCCCGGCAAGGCCAGCGCGTTTGAGGCAGCGCTCGCCGGCCTCCTGCTCTACGTCACCGATCCGCATGCGCCATCATGGCGCGGCGGGCGGAGTCTCGCAGCAACGTTTCCGTTGCCGGTCAGGATCGAGATTGCCGGTCGCGTCCACGAGCTCGAAGTCACGCGCGAGCGCGACGGCAGCTATACGGTGGCGGGCGATGGCCGACAAGACAGGTTCGAGATCGATCAGCTCGAGTCCGACGCCGTTCGCTTCCGCCACGACGGTGTGATGGACAATGCAAAATTCCTGCGCGATGGCGACCGGCTCTACCTTGGGCATCGCGGCATCCCGCTTGCGGTAACGGATCTGACCCTTGCTGCGCCGAAAGCCGCCGCAGCAAACGGCGGTGACGGCAAGGTCCGCGCCGCGATGAACGGCCGCGTCGTCGCCGTGCTGGTCAAGCCCGGCGACCGCGTCACCGCCGGCCAGCCGGTGATGACGCTGGAGGCGATGAAGATGGAGCACGTCCACAAGGCCGGCATCGACGGTGTGGTCTCCGCGATCGATGTCACCGAGGGCGAGCAGGTCACCACGGGGAAGATCGTGGTGGAGATCGAGGCGGGTTAGCGCCGCAAACACCGCAATCGTAGGGTGGGTTAGCCAACTACGTGCGCCGAAGCTTCCACAAGCGAAGGCGGAAAGCGTAACCCACCACTTTATGTATCCGCGATGAGAAAAGCGGTGGGTTACGCTTCGCTAACCCACCCTACAATTCTATTGCCCCCGCCCCGTCCCCTCATTCAGCAGACACGCCACCCTGTGCCCTTCACCCGCCTGTAGCAGCGCCGGCCGCTCCGTCCTGCATCGCTCCATCGCAAACCGGCAGCGCGTGTGAAACGCGCAGCCGGACGGCGGATTGACTGGACTCGGTACGTCGCCCTCGACCAGCGGCGCGATCTTCTTGGCATGCGGGTTCGCGATCGGCACCGAGGCGAGCAGGGCCTGCGTGTAGGGATGGCGCGGATTGCGGAACAGCTCGTCCTTGTCGGCGATCTCGACGATGCGGCCGAGATACATCACCGCGACACGGTGGCTGATATGGGCGACCACCGCCAGGTCATGCGCGATGAAGAGGTAGGAGAAACCGTGCTGCCGCTGCAGGTCGATCAGCAGGTTGATCACCTGCGCCTGGATCGAGACGTCGAGCGCGGAGACCGGCTCGTCGCAGACGATCAGCCGCGGCTCAAGCGCGAGCGCGCGCGCGATGCAGATGCGCTGTCGCTGGCCGCCGGAAAACTGATGCGGGAAGTTGCGCATCTGGTCGGGCCGCAGGCCCACCTGCTCGAACAACTTTGCGACGCGCGTCTCCAGCGCCTTGCCGCTGGCCAGCCCATGCACGGCCAGCGGCTCACCGACGATGTCGCCCGCGGTCATGCGCGGGTTGAGCGAGGCGAACGGGTCCTGGAACACGATCTGCATCGAACGGCGATGCGGCCTGAGATCGGTCTTGGAGAGATGGGTGATGTCCTCGCCCTCAAGGCGGATCCGGCCCGAGGTCGGCTCGACCAGCCGCAGCACGCTGCGCGCGACCGTAGACTTGCCGCAGCCGGATTCGCCGACGAGGCCGAGCGTCTCGCCGACACCGAGCGCGAACGACACGCCGTCGACCGCATGCACGGTGCCGACCTGCCGGCGCAGCACGCCCGCGCGCACCGGGTAGTGCTTCTTCAGGTCAGTGACCTCGAGCAGCGCTTCGGTCATGCGACCTCCGCGACTTCAGCCGCGCGCCAGCAGGCGGCGAGATGGCCGCCGCCCTGATCCAGGAGCGGCGGATATTCCTCGCAGCGCTTGATCGCGAGCTTGCAGCGCGGCGCGAAAGCGCAGCCTGCCGGCAGGCGCACCAGCGAGGGCACGGTGCCGGGAATTTCGTTGAGCCGGGCCTGCGTCGCGACGCCAGACGCCGGCACCGCCGGGATCGAGGCCATCAGCCCGCGCGTATAGGGATGCTTGGGTGCGGCGAACAGCGCCTCGACGGTCGCCTCCTCCACCTTTTTCCCCGCATACATCACGATGACCCGTTGCGCCGTCTGCGCGACGACGCCGAGATCGTGCGTGATGAGCACGAGGCCGGTGCCGAGCTCCTTCTGCAAGTCGAGGATCAAGGCCAGGATCTGCGCCTGGATGGTGACGTCGAGCGCGGTGGTCGGCTCGTCGGCGATCAGCAGCGCCGGCCGGCAGGCAAGCGCCATCGCGATCATCGCCCGCTGGCGCATGCCGCCCGAAAGCTGGTGCGGATACTCCCGTGCGCGCCGCGCCGGCTCCGGGATGCGCACCAGGCGCAGCATTTCGATCGCGAGGTCTTGGGCCTCTTTGGCCGGCATGTTCCGGTGCAGCCGCACCGCTTCGATGATCTGGTCGCCGATCCGCATCACCGGATTGAGCGAGGTCATCGGCTCCTGGAAGATCATCGAGATGCGATTTCCCCGGATCGCGCGCATGGCCGCATCATCCAGCGCCAGGAGATCGGTGCCTTCGAGCGTCACAGAGCCACCGACGATACGGCCCGGCGGATCGGGCACGAGCCGCATCAGCGACAGCGCGGTGACGCTCTTGCCACACCCGGACTCGCCGACGATCGCCAGCGTCTCGCCGCGCCTGACGGTAAACGAGACGTCGTCCACGGCCTTGAACAGGCCGGAATTCGTGAAGAACACCGTTTTCAGGTTCTTCACATCGAGCACGATATCGGATTTTTTCGTCATCAGCCGCGCTGCCTCGGATCCAGAATGTCGCGCAGGGCGTCACCGAACAGATTGGTGCCGAACACGGCAAGGCTGATCGCGATGCCCGGAAAGATCACCAGCCACGGCGCGGTGCGGACGTATTCGGCGGCCGATTCCGACAGCATGCGGCCCCAGGACGGATAGGGCTCGGGAATGCCGAGGCCGAGGAAGGAGAGCGAGGCTTCGGTGAGAATGGTCGAGCCGAGCTGCGCGGTGGCAAGCACGATCAACGGCGCCAGCGTGTTCGGCAGCACGTGGCGGACCGCGATCTGCATCTCGCTCATGCCGATCGATTTGGCGGCCTCGACGAACGGCTGCTCGCGCAGCGCCAGCGTATTGGCGCGGATCACGCGGGCGACGGTCGGGATCAGCGGAATGGCGATCGCGATGATGACGTTCGGCAAGGACGGACCGAGCGCGGCCGTCATCACCAGGGCCAGCACCAGCAGCGGCAGTGCCTGCAGGATGTCGGAGACGCGCTGGAATACGAGGTCGAACCAGCCGGAGAGGTAGCCCGAGGTCAATCCCACGATCACGCCGATGGTGCCACCGAGCGCCGTCGAGCCGAGGCCGACCGCGAGCGATATCCGCGCGCCGTGGATGATACGGCTGAACACGTCGCGGCCGAAGGAATCCGTACCCATCCAGTGCGCGGCGCTGGGGCGGGCCAGCGCACGCGCGGCATCGACCGTCAGCGGATCATAGCGCGCGATGAAGTCGGCAAAGACGGCCGTGAACACGAATACCGTCATGATGATGAGCCCCGCTGCGCCCAGCACATGGCGCTGCGCCAGGAACAGCACCCGCCGCCAGCCGCCGGTCGCATGGGCGCCAGCGCGCCTCAGTTCGAGATCATAGTCGATCGTGGCCATATGCCTACCTTCTCCCTCTCCCCGCTTGCGGGGAGAGGGTTGGGGTGAGGGGGGCTCTCCGCAGGGGTGGTGAGAGCTGGACTCGCGGAGAGTCCCCCTCACCCGAATTCGAGCTGCGCGCGAATTCGACCTCTCCCCGCAAGCGGGGAGAGGTGAAGGAACGTGCATGCGCTGTGCGAGTGAGGATCATACGATCAATCCGTAAACCGGATGCGCGGGTCGAACACGGCGTAGAGCATGTCGACGGTGAAATTCGCGAACACCACGACGACCGCGATGAACATCACGAGATTCTGCACGATCGGATAGTCGCGCCAGCGGATCGCCTCGACCAGGAAGCGCGCGACGCCGGGGATGTTGAACACGGTCTCGGTGACGATGAGGCCGCCGATCAGGAAGGCCGCCTCGATGCCGATCACGGTGATGACGGGCAGAATCGCGTTCTTCAGGGCGTGGTGATAGTTCACCGCGGCGTCGGATGCGCCCTTGGCGCGGGCGGTGCGGATATAGTCCTGCCGCAGCACCTCCAGCATCGAGGAGCGGGTGATGCGCATGGTCAGCGCGGCGCTGCGGAAGCCGACTGCGGCGGCCGGCACCGCGTAGGTCGCGAACGCTTCCAGCCAGGTCTGCGGATTGGGATTGAAGATCGGCATCTGGCCGAACATGGCCACCGACGCGGTCAGGATGAGCAGGCCGAGCCAGAACGAGGGCAGTGACAAGCCGCTGAGGCTGACCACGCGTAAGCCGTAGTCGAGCTTGGTTCCCTGCTTCACCGCGCTGATGACGCCGAGTGGAATGCCGATCGAGGCGGAGAACAGCAGCGCAAGCCCGGCGAGCCGCGCCGTGATCGGGATCCGCGGCAGGATCTCCTGCAGCGCCGGTTTCTCGGAGACATAGGAGTAGCCGAAGTCGCCGCGCAGGAAGCCGCCGATCCAGTGCAGATATTGCACCACCAGCGGCTGGTCGATGCCGAGCTCCTTCTCCAGATTGGCCTTGTCGGCGGGGTCGACATAGCCGGCGGCAGCAAACAGGATGTCGACGATGTTGCCGGGCACGATGCGCAGCAGGAAGAAGATGACGATCGATATCCCGAACAGGGTCACGAGCATCAGGAACAGGCGTCGTACCAGATAGGCAAACATCTTCCGCCTCCTGCCGAGCTCGTCAGCCGCCCGCCGCCTGCGCTACTTGTCCATCCACACGTCCTCGTAGCGGTAGCCATTATAGGAGCTGTTCGACATGACCGTCACGCCCTTGACATAGGGCTTCCAGCACGTGCCGGTGCGCGCGTGGAAGATGATGGGCCGGGCAACGTCCTCCTGGAGCTTCTTGTCGATCTCCCACACCAGCTTTTTGCGCTTGTTGATGTCGGTCTCCTGCGACTGCACGTCGAACAGTTTCTCGATCTCCTTGTTGCAGTAATTGGTGTAGTTGCGCTCGGAGCCGCAGGAATAGTTCTCGTAGAAGGACTGATCGGGATCGTCGACGGCATTGCCGGTCAGATTGAGACCGAGCATATAGTCCTTGCGCGCGACTTTCGGGAACCAGTTCGCCGTCTCGACGACGTCGAGCTCGCCGTCGATGTAAATGCTCTTGAGCTGATCGATCAGGATCACCGCGGGGTCGCGGTACACGGGGATGTTGCGGGTCGAGACCTTGACCGCGAGATGCTTGTCCGGTCCGTAGCCGGCTTTTTGCATCAGCTTCTTCGCCTCCTCGCGGTTGGCTTTTACATCCGGACCATAACCCGGGATGCTCTGCAGCATGTCCTTCGGCATCGCCCAGAGTCCCGCGGGAGCCGGTTCCATGGTGCCGCCGATGTCGGCCTGGCCTTCGAAGAGGATGTCGACGAAAGCCTTGCGGTCGAGCGCCAGCGCCATCGCCCGGCGGACATCGGCATTGTCGAACGGCGGTGCGGTCGAATTGACGATGATGTTGGTCGAGACGTTGTTGGGCTCGACGACGCACACCGCCGTCGGGTCCTGTGACTTGACGTCCTTCAGCAGCGGGATCGAAACCTCGGTCGGGAAGGTCATGTCGAACTTGCCGGCGACGAAGGCGAGGATTGCGGTCGAGCGGTTCGGAATGATCGTGAACTCGATGCCGTCGAGATAGGGCCGACCCTTGCGCCAATAGTCGGGGTTGCGGGTCAGCTTGATCGATTCATTGGCCTTGAACTCGACGAATTTGAACGGGCCGGTGCCGATCGGATGCGTGCGCATCTCGGCGGGCGAGACGTGGCAGGGATAGACCGGCGTATAGCCGGAGGCGAGCAGCGCCAGCAGCGAGGGCTGCGGCCGCTTCAGGTTGAAGGAGACCTCGAGATCGCCGTTGGTCGTGACGTCGTTGACCTCGTTGTACCAGGCCTTGCGCGGGTTCTGCCGGAACTTCTGCTGCGACTTGCCCATCAGCATGTCGAAGGTGCATTTGACATCCGCCGAGGTGAACGGCTTGCCGTCATGCCATTTCACGCCCTGGCGAAGCTTGAAGGTCAGCGTTTTGTTGTCGTTCACCCACGCCCAGCTCTCCGCGAGTTCCGGGACGATGGTGTCCATGCTGTTCTGCGCCACGTCCTGCTTGTAGATGACGAGGTTGTTGAAGACCGGCATGAAGGGAACGTTGAGCGAATAGGTCGCGCCCTCGTGGATCGAGGCGTTGCCGGGGCTGTCGCGGTGATACATCCGCAAAATGCCGCCCTGTTTGGGCTCGCCGGCGAGCGTTGTGGTTGAGGTCGTCAGCACAGATAGCGCCGCCATTGCGGCGAGCGCCCACACGCTCCGCATGCTCATCCTCCCTGGACACCGGCCTTTTGCGGCCTGTTGATCGTGACGATAGCGACGCGGGCGGAGGGAGGCAACCGGCGAAGGCCCTCTGCGGCCTTGGTAATTCGGATGACGTAAGGTCGCACGGCGCTCCCGCATAATGTGAGAGGTTCCCCATGTCGTCCTGGCGAAAGCCAGGACCCATTACCCCAGGGAATAGTTTGGCGAAGACTGGTCGTTTGGGACTTGCACCGTACGCTCCGCAGATGGATTCCGCGGTATGGGTCCTGGCTTTCGCCAGGACGACGTTGGTGAGATATCTCGCTTAGACACCGCTCGTCGTTGCGAGCGTCTCGAGCCTACACCTGCAGCGTGTCCCCGCCCTTCAGGTGCAGCAGCTCGCGCGCCTCATCCGAGGTCGCGACTTCGAGGCCGAGGCCTTCGATGATCTTGCGGGCGAGCCGCACCTGCTCGGCGTTCGAGGACGCCATCCGGCCCGGCGCGGCCCACAGCGAGTCCTCCAGGCCGACGCGGATATTGCCGCCCATGGCCGCCGCCATCGCCGCGATCGGCAATTGATGTCGCCCGGCCCCCAGCACCGACCAGACGAACTTGTCGCCGAACAGCCGCTCTGCCGTGCGCTTCATGTGCAGCACATCTTCCGGGTGCGGGCCGATGCCGCCCTGAAGGCCGAACACGGTCTGGACGAACAGTGGTGGCTTCACCAGGCCTTGATCAAGGAAGTATTGCAGATTGTAGAGATGCGCGGTGTCGTAGCACTCGAACTCGAAGCGCGTTCCGGTCTCCGACAGCGTCTTCAACACGAATTCGATGTCCTGGAAGGTGTTGCGGAACACGATGTCCTTGTTCTCGACATGCTTACGCTCCCACTCATGCTTGAAGGTCTTGAAGCGGTTGAGCATGCCGAAGAAGCCGAAATTCATCGAGCCCATGTTCAGCGAGGCGACCTCCGGCTTGTAGACCGCTGCGGGGCGCACGCGCTCGTCCACCGTCATGGTCGGCGAGCCGCCGGTGGTGAGGTTGATCACCGCGTTGGAACGTTGCTTGATGATCTTCAGGAATGGCGCAAAGGCCTCCGGCGACTGATCCGGCTGGCCGGTTTCGGGGTTGCGCGCATGCAGATGCACGATCGCAGCGCCCGCTTCCGCGGCCTCTACGGCCGCATCCGCAATCTCCTGCGGCGTCACGGGCAGCGCTGGCGACATCGACGGCGTGTGGATCGCGCCGGTGACGGCACAGGTGATGATGACTTTGCGGGCCATGGACTTTAACTCCCGGTTTTAACTCGAAGCGGGCTGTGATCTAAGGTCACGCTTAGCATTTCGGACCGACTGGAGCCATCATGGATCTCGACATCAAAGGTTTGCGCGTATTGGTGACCGCGGGTGCGGGCGGCATAGGGCTTGCAATCGCCCGCCGTTTCGCCGGCGAGGGCGCAAAGGTGCATGTTTGCGATGTCGACGAGATGGCGCTCGCCGCCCTTGCCAAAAGCGATCCCGCACTGACGCACTCGCAATGCGACGTGTCCGACCGCACCGCGGTGAAGACGATGTTCGACGCGGCGGTCCGCGCGCTCGGCGGCCTCGACGTGCTCGTCAACAATGCCGGCATCGCCGGCCCGACGGCGAAGATCGAGGAGATGAATCCGGAAGACTGGGACCGCTGCGTCGAGGTCTGCCTTACCGGCCAGTTCAACTGCACGCGGCTTGCCGTGCCGCTGCTGCGCGAGAGCAAGAATGCCTCGATCGTCAATATTTCTTCCGCGGCGGGGAAGGTCGGCTTCGCCATGCGTACGCCCTACGCGGCGTCGAAGTGGGGCGTGATCGGCCTGACCAAGTCGCTGGCGATCGAGCTCGGCCCCGACAAGATCCGCGTCAACGCCATCCTGCCGGGCCTCGTCGCCGGCGACCGCCAGCGCCGCGTGCTAGAGGCCAAGGCGCAGCAGCGCGGCATCTCCTACACCGAAATGGAGCGTATCGCGTTCTCCTATACATCTATCAAGGATTACGTCACGCCGGAGCAGATCGCCGACCAGATCCTGTTCATGTGCAGCCCGCGCGGCCGCACCATTTCCGGCCAGGCGATCTCGATATGTGGTGACACGCAGATGTTGGGGTAGGCTGCGTCAGCAAGTTCGTCGTCCCGGACAAGCGTAGGGAAGCGGAGCGCAGATCCGGGACGACACTGTAGCCGCATCGGCGCAGTGCTCCCTCGCCCCGCTTGCGGGGAGAGGGTTGGGGTGAGGGGGAGTCTCCGCGGGGGCGGTGGCAGTTGGACTCGCGGAAGCGCCCCCTCACCCGGAATTCAAGCTTCGCTTGAATTCCGGCCTCTCCCCGCAAGCGGGCAGAGGCGAAGAGTCACACAATCCTTGACGCCTTGTTGCCCCAATACCGGTCCCGCAGCAGCCGCTTGTAAAGCTTGCCGGTCGGCAGCCGCGGCAGTTCCTTCTCGAAATCGACCGAGCGCGGCACCTTCTGCCGCGATAGCGACTGGCCGCAGAAGGCGATTAGTTCTTCGGCGAGTGCTGGCCCCGGCACCACGCCCGGCATCGGCTGTACCACGGCCTTCACTTCTTCGCCGAGATCGGTATTGGGCACGCCGAACACCGCGGCATCGGCGACTTTCGGGTGGGTGATCAGCAGGTTCTCGCATTCCTGCGGGTAGATGTTCACGCCGCCCGAGATGATCATGAAGGTGGCGCGGTCGGTGAGATAGAGGAAGCGGTCCGCATCGACGTAGCCGACGTCGCCGACCGTGCTCATGCTGCCGTCGGGCGAGCGCGCCTCTTTCGTCTTCTCGGGGTCGTTGAAGTATTCGAACGGCGATCCCGTCTTGAACCACACGGTGCCAGCGGTGCCGGTCGGACATTCCTTCATGTTCTCGTCGAGGATGTGGAGGTCACCGAGCAGCACCTTGCCGACGCTGCCGCGATGCGCGAGCCATTCCTCGGTATTGCAGGCGGTGAAGCCAAGACCTTCGGTCGCGCCGTAATATTCGTGGATGATCGGCCCCCACCATTTGATGATGTCGTCCTTGACCAGTGCCGGGCAGGGCGCGGCGGCATGGATCGCAATCTCGAGCGAGGACAGGTCGTAGCGGCCGCGCGCCTCCTCCGGCAGCTTCAGCATGCGCGAGAACATCGTCGGCACGAGCTGAGTGTGGGTGATGCCCCATTTCTCGACGAGTTGGAGATACCGCTCGGGGTCAAAACTCTCCATGATGATCACGGTGCCGCCCATGCGGATCGTGAGGTTGACCGCGGCCTGCGGCGCCGAGTGATAGAGCGGCGCCGGCGACAAATAGACCATGCCTTCGCGGTAGTGCCAAAGCTTCGTCAGGAAATCGAACAGCGGCAGGTTGTGCTTGGGCGGCTCCTGCGGCAGCGGCCGCAAGATGCCCTTCGGCCGTCCCGTCGTGCCCGACGAATAAAGCATCGCCGTGCCGAGCCACTCGTCCGCGACCGGTGTGCCCGGCAGATCGGCGGTTATCTCGGCCAGCCCGACGATGCGATCGCTCTCGCCTGGGCCGTCGGCGACGATGCAGAGCTTGACGTCGGGACAGGCCTGAATCGCCTCGCGGGCGATGTCCAGCTTCGCCACCGACGTGATCAGGATCTTGGACTGGCTGTTGACGAGCAGGTAGGCGAGCTCGCCCGGCGTAAGGAAGGAGTTGATGCAGGTATAGTAGAGCCCGGAACGCTCGCCTGCACCGCAGGCTTCGAGATAGCGCGAATTGTTCTCCATGAAGATCGAGTAGTGGTCGAGTCGCTTCAAGCCCTGCTTGCGGAACAGATGCGCGAGGCGGTTGCTGCGCGCCTCCAACTCGCGATACGTCACCGTCTCGCCGGTGCCGGCCATGATGAAAGCGGGCTGGAGCGGGCGTAGGCGGGCATGCGTACCTGTGTACATCGATCCTCCGGCTTGGATTATGCGGCGAGAAGCAGGATTTCGCGTACCTGCGCAGGGCCATCGATCCTGCGCGGGTTGCGCGGCACCCAGGGCGTGCGCATCGCCTGCGCGGCGATGGCGTCGAAATGCTCCGGCGATACGCGCACTTCCGTGAGGCTGCGCGGCATGCCGAGCGAGCGGATGAAGGCGTCGAGCACGTTGGCGGCATCCTGGCCGGGGAAGCCCATCGCGGCTGCGACGACCTGCTGGCGCTCGGCATTGGCAGTCGCATTCCAGCGCATCACCGCCGGCAGCATGACGCAGGAGGTGTAACCGTGCGGCACGTCGAAGGCGGCGCCGAGCACGTAGCCGATGCCGTGGCTGGCGCCCATCGGCACGCCGGCCGAAAGCGCGCCCATCGACAGCCAGGTGCCGAGCTGCGCGTCCATGCGCGCGTCGAGGTCGGCGGGATCGGCCTTCACTCGCGGCAGCGCGTCGGCGAGCATGGCAAGGCCTTTCATCGATTGCGCGTCGGCATAAGGGTGCGTCTCGCGCGAGCAAATCGCCTCGACGCAATGATCGACGGCGCGGATGCCGGTCGATAGGAACAGCCATTCCGGTGTGTGCACGGTGATGGCGGGATCGAGGATAGTCGCGCGCGGCACCATCAGCGGGTGGCGCAGCATCTGCTTCACATGCGTGCTACGGTCGGTCACGCCTGCGATCGAACTGAACTCGCCGCCGGCGATCGTGGTCGGTACGCTGACCTGTCGCACCAAGGGTGCATTCATCTCCGGTGCAACGCCCTTGTGCACACGGATGCGCTCGATGCCGTCGATATCGTCGATGTCGTTGGCAAGGCAGAGCTGCACCGCCTTGGCGCCGTCGGTGATCGAGCCGCCGCCGACGGTGACGATCAGATCCGCCCTGGCGTCCCGTGCTGCATTGGCGGCCGCGATCACCGCCTCGCGCGGCGTGTGGGCCGGCATGGCATCGAACACGCCGGCGCAACGCGCGCCCAGTGTCTCTTTGATCTTCGCGATCTCGTCGGTCTGCCGGTTCAGCGTGCCCGAGACCATCAGGAAGGCGCGGTTCGATCCCAACCGGTCCATCTGCGCCAGAATGGCCTCGGCGGCCGGATGGCCGAACACGACCTCCTCGATCGCGCCGAAAACGACACGTCCTTGGTGCACGGCTGTCCTCCCGGACAATTCGTCTTGTTTTTGTGTGCACAATCTAGCCGACGCAATGGCCTGCGTCATGTGCGAAGACGCTGGAGCTGAGTTGACCCTCCCCTGGAGGGGGAGGGTCGACGCGCGAAGCGCGAGCGGGGTGGGGTGACGGTCTCTCCGCGTTGAACGGTGTCCGGGCGGAGAGATCACCCCACCACGTCACGCAATCTCGCTCTGCTCGATTGCGTGCCGACCCTCCTCCAGGGGAAGGTCACTTCGTGGGCCTCGCACCTGCCACTCCATTCCGGAGCCCGGCGCGTAAATTCATTCGCATCCGCCCGATTATCGCCGCGTGCGCGCGCGACCTTCCTTCTGTCAACCCGTCCACTCGGCTAGGATCATCCACCCAAGAAATTGCGTGTTCTTCTCGTCTTGAAGGTTTCATCATCGAAACCCATCTTGTGCCGCCTGCGGGTAAGAAGCTACCCTGTTTGTTGCCGTAGCCACCAAGGAAGAGGGCAAGACATGAGCGAGCCGAACCGAGGACTGCACCCAGCTCGGAGGCGATCCGCGCCGCCTGCCCTTTCTGCGGTCCTGGCGCTCGCCGTTGCCGGTTTGCTCGCCGGCTGTGAGAAGCCGGCCTCGCAGGCCGCCGCCCCGCCGGCGCCCGCCGTCACAGTTGCCCAGCCGGCCAAGCGCACCGTGACCGATTGGGACGAATTCACCGGCCGCTTCGAGGCCGTGGAGGAAGTGCAGGTGCGTCCCCGCGTCGGCGGCTACGTCAACTCGGTCGAATTCCAGGACGGCGCCATCGTGCATGCCGGCGATCTCCTTTATGTGATCGACTCGCGTCCGTTCGAGGCGGTGGCCGCGCAGGCGGAGGGACAGTTGTCGGACGCGCGTGCCAAGGTGGAGCTAGCCAAGCGCGAGCTCGACCGCGGCCTGAACCTGGTCCAGACCAGTGCCGTCTCCGAACAGGTCGTCGACCAGCGCCGCCAGGCGCTGCAGGCCGCGCACGCCGCCGAGATGCAGGCCGAAGGCGCGCTGAAGGCCGCCAAGCTCAATATCGAGTTCACGCATGTGGTGGCGCCGATCACGGGCCGCGTCAGCCGTCATCTCGTCAGCCCCGGCAATCTCGTGCAGGGCAGCGACGCCGGCTCCTCGACGCTGCTCACCTCGATCGTCACACTCGATCCGATCTACATCTATTTCGACATGGATGAGGCGACGTTCATCAAGTACAGCAAGCTGTGGTTCGAAGGCCGCCGCCCGAGCTCGCGCGACACGGCAAACCCGGTCCAGGTGACGCTCGCCGGCGAAACCAAGCCGTCGCACGAGGGCACCATCAACTTCCTCGACAACCGCCTCGACGTCTCGACCGGCACGCTGCGTAGCCGTGCCGTGATCAAGAATACCGATCTCTCGATTTTGCCGGGACAATTCGCCCGCGTGCGGTTGATCGGCAGCGCGCCCTATGAGGCGCTCCTGATCCCGGACGTCGCGATCGCGACCGACCAGTCCCGCAAGATCGTGTTCGTGGTCAAGCCGGACGACACCGTCGAAGCGCGCGCCGTGACACTCGGGCCGCTCGATGACGGCCTGCGCGTGATCCGCGAAGGGCTCAAAGCCGAGGATCGCGTCATCGTCGACGGCATCCAGCGCGCCCGTGTCGGCGCCAAGGTCAACCCGCACACAGCGCAAGTGCAGGCCGGTGGCAAGTCATGAATCTCGGCCGCCTCTCCATCAACCAGCCCATCTTGGCGATGGTGCTGTCGATCGTGCTCCTGATCGTCGGCGCGATCGCCTACACCACGCTGCCGGTCTCCGAATATCCGCAGGTGGTGCCGCCCACCGTCGTCGTCACCACGCAATATCCCGGCGCCTCCGCGCAGACCGTGTCCGACACGGTCGCTGCTCCGATCGAGCAGGAGATCAACGGCGTCGAGGACATGCTGTATCTCTACAGCCAGGCGACCTCGAACGGCCAGCTCACCATCACCGTCACCTTCAAGCTCGGCACCGATCTCGACAAGGCGCAGGTGCTGGTGCAGAACCGCGTCGCGATCGCGCAGCCGCGCCTGCCCGAGGAAGTCCAGCGCAACGGCGTCACCACGCGCAAGAACTCGCCCGACATCCTGATGGTCGTGTTCATGCTGTCGCCCGACGACACGTTCGACCAGCTCTACATCTCCAACTATGCGCTGCTCCAGGTTCGCGACCAGCTCCTGCGGCTCGACGGCGTCGGCGATATCCAGATTTTCGGCGCACGCGACTATTCGATGCGACTTTGGCTCGATCCTGACCGGATCGCCAATCTCGGCCTGACCTCGACCGAAGTGCTCGCGGCGATCCGTGCGCAGAACGTGCAGATCGCGGGCGGGCAGATCGCGGAGCCGCCGATCGCGGACCGCGCCTTCCAGCCGAATCTCACCTTCACGGGGCGACTGAAGGATCAGAAGCAATTCGAGGACATCCTGATCAAGGCCGGCTCGGACGGCCGCACGGTGCGCTTACGCGACGTTGCCCGCATCGAGCTCGGCGCGCTGTCCTACACCACCAACAGCTTCCTCTTGCGCAAATCGGCGGTCGCCATGCTGGTGACCCAGCGGCCAGGATCGAACGCGCTGGCCACCGCCAAGAACATTTCCGATACGATGACCAGGCTCAAGGCGAGCTTTCCGAAGGGCCTCGACTACAACATCGGCTACAACCCGACCGAGTTCATCGCGCAATCCGTCCACGAGCTGATCAAGACTATCTACGAGGCCATGCTGCTGGTGGTCATTGTGGTGCTGGTGTTTTTGCAGGGCTGGCGGCCCGCGATCATTCCGATCATCGCGATCCCGGTCTCGCTGGTCGGCACCTTCGCGGTGATGGCGGCGCTCGGGTTCTCGATCAACAATCTCACGCTGTTCGGCCTCGTGCTCGCCGTCGGCATCGTGGTCGACGATGCCATCGTGGTGGTCGAGAATGTCGAGCGCCATCTCGAGCACGGCCTGAGCCGGCGCGATGCCGCGCTGAAGACCATGGAGGAGGTCGGCGGCGCGCTGGTCTCGATCGCGCTGGTGCTGTGCGCGGTGTTCGTGCCGACGGCATTCCTGGGAGGTATTTCCGGACAGTTCTTCCAGCAATTCGCCGTCACCATCGCGGTCGCAACCGCGATCTCCTGCTTCTGCTCGCTGACGCTGTCGCCGGCGCTGGCCTCGCAGATACTGGTGCCGCATGAAGAGAAGCGGCCGCCGGCGGCCTGGAATGTCATCGCGCGGGGCTGGGGCGCCTTCACCGGCGTCTTCAACCGCGTGTTCGACCGGCTGTCACATGGCTATGCCGGCGCCGCCAATTTCGTGATCCGGCATTCGGTGGTGATGCTGCTGATTTACGTCGTGCTGATCGGCAGCGCCGGCTGGCTGATCGTGACCACGCCGCAGGGCTTCATTCCGGCACAGGATCGCGGCTACGTCATCATCTCAGTGCAATTGCCGGGCGCGGCGTCGCTGGCGCGCACCACCGAGGTGGTGCGCGAGATCGAGCGGATCTCGCTGGATACGCCGGGCATCGTTCGCGTCGCTGCCTTCGCCGGCTTCTCGGGCGCGACGCGCACCCAGGCCGGCAATGCTGCGGCGCTGTTTCCGGTGTTCGACGAGCCCGAGGTCCGCCTGAAGAAGGGCCTGTCCGCCAACGCCATTACCGCCGAGCTGCGCAAGCGGCTCGCCGCGATCCAGGGCGCCTTCATCATCGTCATTCCGCCGCCGGCCGTGCCTGGCATCGGCACCGGCGGCGGCTTCACGATCCGCATCCAGGACCGCCAGGGCCGCGGACCGGAAATGCTCGCCGCTGCGACCGACGAGCTGGTCGCCGCCGCGCGCAAGGCATCCACTCTGACTTCGGTGTTTTCGCCGTTCACGGCGAACACGCCGCAGCTTTTCGTCGACATCGACCGCACCAAGGCGCAGAAGCTCGGCGTTCCCATCGCCAGCATCAACGACACGATCCAGACTTATTTCGGATCGACCTACGTCAACGACTTCAACCTGTTCGGCCGCACCTACCACGTCACAGCCCAAGCCGACCTGCCGTTCCGGAAAGAGACCAGCGATCTGTCGCGGCTGCGCACCCGCAACGCGTCCGGCGACATGGTGATGCTCGGTAGCGTGGTCGATTTCCGCGACGTTTCGGGTCCCGACCGCGTCGCGCGCTACAATCTCTATGCGGCCTCCGAACTGCAGGGCGAGCCGGCACCGGGCACGAGCTCGACCACCGCGCTCAACACCATCAAGAAGCTCGCCGACGATACCTTGCCGAGCGGCTTCTCGTTCGAATGGACCGACCTGTCGTATCAGCAGGTCACCGGCGGCAATGCGGGCCTGTTCGTGTTCCCGATCTGCGTGCTGTTCGTCTATCTCGTGCTCGCCGCGCAATATGGGAGCTGGAGCCTGCCGTTTGCGGTGATCCTGATCGTGCCGATGTGCCTGCTCGCCGCCACCATCGGCGTGCGCATCATGGGGCAGGACGTCAACATCCTGACGCAGATCGGCTTCGTCGTGCTGGTGGGCTTAGCTGCGAAGAACGCGATCCTCATCGTCGAGTTCGCCCGCGACATCGAGCTGGAAGGCAAGCCGCGGCTGGAGGCCGTGATCGAGGCCTGCCGCCTGCGCCTGCGGCCGATCCTGATGACGTCCTTCGCCTTCATCCTCGGCGTGCTGCCGCTGGTGATCTCGACCGGCTCGGGCTCGGAGATGCGCCAGGCCGTCGGCGTTGCCGTCTTCTTCGGCATGATCGGCGTCACCCTGTTCGGCCTGCTCTTCACGCCGATCTTCTACGTGGTCGTGCGCAATCTAGCCGATGGCCGCGGGAAGAAGGCGGAGATTGCGGGGTGATTGCGCGTCAGTGTGGCGGCCACTGACGTGTCCACAATCACGGTGTCGTCCCGGCGAAGGCCGGGACCCATAACCCCAGGGAGTGGTTGTGGCGTGAAGCTGGTAACCGCGAGTCATCGCCAAACCCAATCCTGTGGTTATGGGTCCCGGCCTTCGCCGGGACGACGGCATTGGATTTAGCGCACACCCGCCATACTAACGGCTGAGGCCGAAATGGATGGGCAGGGGCGGGGTTCTTCACTAGTATCCGCCCGATTTCACAACAGAAGACTGCTGGGAGTTAAAATATGAAATCAGCACTTTTGGCCGCTGCGGCCTCTGCCGTATTGCTGGCGGCGCCGGCGTCCGCACAGGGCGTCAAGATCGGCATTCTCAATGACCAGTCCGGCGTCTATGCGGATTACGGCGGCAAATGGTCGGTCGAAGCCGCCAAGATGGCGATCGAGGATTTCGGCGGCGAAGTTTTAGGCCAGAAGATCGAGCTCGTCACCGCCGATCACCAGAACAAGCCGGACCTTGCGACCTCGATCGCGCGGCGCTGGTACGATGTCGAGAACGTCGACATGATCACGGAGCTGACGACGTCCTCGGTCGCGCTCGCGATCCACGAGCTCTCGAAGGAAAAAAAGAAGATCGACATTGTCGTGGGGGCCGCAACATCGCGCCTGACGGGCGATGCCTGCCAGCCCTACGGCTTTCACTGGGCCTATGACACCCGCGCACTCGGGGTCGGGACCGGCGGCGCCCTGACGAAAGCCGGCGGCGACACCTGGTTCTTCCTCACGGCCGACTACGCCTTCGGTTACGCGCTGGAGAAGGACACCAGCGAGATCGTCACCGCCAATGGCGGCAAGGTGGTCGGCTCGGTCCGCGTTCCCCTCAACTCGTCGGACTTCTCCTCCTTCCTGCTCCAGGCGCAGAGCTCGAAGGCCAAGATCGTCGGGCTCGCCAACGCCGGCCTCGATACCACCAACTCGATCAAGCAGGCCGCCGAGTTCGGCATCGTCACCGGCGGCCAGAAGCTTGCGGGCCTCTTGATGACACTCGCGGAGGTCAACGGCCTTGGCCTCCAGGCCGCGCAAGGCCTCGTGCTCACCGAGGGCTACTACTGGGATCTCAACGACAAGACGCGCAGCCTCGGCGAGCGCTTCTTCAAGCGCACCGGGCGGATGCCGAGCATGATCCACGCCGGCACCTATTCGGCGACGCTGAGCTATCTCAAGGCGGTCAAGGCGGCCGGCACCAAGGATCCGGACGCCGTCGCCAAGAAGCTGAAGGAGCTGCCGGTCGACGACGCCTTCGCGCAAGGCAAGGTGCTCGAGAACGGCCGCATGGTCCACGACATGTATCTGTTCGAGGTGAAGAAGCCCTCGGAGTCGAAGAAGCCCTGGGACTATTACAAGCTGCTGGCCACCGTCCCCGGCGACAAGGCATTCTTCAGCGCCAAGGAAAGCGGCTGCCCGCTGACGAAGTAGCGGGAAAAGGCAACGCCCGCGCCACAACCTCCGTGTCGTCCCGGCGAAGGCCGGGACCCATAACCCCAGGGAGAAGTTGTGGCGCGAGATCGTGGTTACCAATCTTCGCCAAACCGCATTCTGTGGTTAGGGTCCCGGATCAGCGCTCCGCTTCGCTGCGCTTGTCCGGGACGACGGCCGAGATCGGAGTTGCTGCCGCAGCGCCCCTCACACCAGCCGCCACACCACGGCGCCGGTCGCGCCCGCCCAGAGGATGATGCAGGCGAAGGCCTGGATCGCGAATCCCGGGCTGCGCTTGGCCACCGCCTCGCGATAGCCGACGAAGTAGACGATGCGGCCGAGGATCCAGACGAGGCCGAGCGCCGCCGCGATGACATCGCTGATATAGATCGCGAACAGCCACAGCGACGGCAGGAAGATCGGCATCCATTCCAGCGTGTTCATCTGGATGCGGAACATGCGCTCGAAATCCGCATTGCCGGAGATCGACGGCAGCATCACGCCATAGCGGATGCGGGCACGCGCGACCTGCGTCGAAGTGAAGAAGTAGAATGCGACGGCGAGGCAGGTCACGATCGCGGTGTCATGATACATTGCAGGCACTTCCTCGTTGCTGGTCTCAATATCCGGTCATCTCAAGATAGCCGATTCCCGCGTGGCTGCCCGCAAACCGGATCGGGCCTTCCCAATAGGAGAATCCGGTACCCATCCAGGCCTTCGGGTTGAGCGGCGTGGTTTCGATCGCGAGGCCGCGGGCGGGAAGGTTCACGCGCCAAGAGGTCGGCAGCTTGCGGCCGTCGATCTCGGTCATCGCCAGTGGCGTGAGGCTGTTGCCGGGCGCGGCGATCTCGACCGAGCGGCCATCCGGCGTGATCCAGTTGCCGAGCAGGTTGTCGCGGCCGTCCTTCTGGCGCAGGCGATACAGCATCAGCTTCTCGTCATCAGGCAGATGCAGGGAGAACCAGTCCCAGCCGGTCTGGTCGGACGCCAGCGGCTGACTGCTCCATTCGCGGTCCATCCAGGCCTGCCCCGAAACGTCGACCGGTCTGTCGTCGATGGTGAGCGTGCCGCGGGCGCGGAAGAACGGCTGGCTGTAATAGTAGGACGCCTGGCCGCGATCGGACTTGCGGCTGTAGCCGGCATAGCCCTGCAGCACCACGGGACGATCAGTTTCAAGCGTCAGCGCGTAGCTGAAATCGGTGCCCGAGGCCTTCAGCGTCAGCGGTGCCAATGTCCGATCGTCGGTGCGCGCGGCGCCCTTCATTTCCCAATCGTCGATCCAGGCCATGAACGGTTTTGCTTCGACGCCGGCCTGCCCGACACCGCCGCGTGCAAACAGCTCGCTGAAGCGATGGGTCTCAGCGCGCGTCACGGCGGCGTGTCCCATCCACACCTGCTGATTGGCCCAGCCTTCTTCTTGCAGTCCCGGCCGCGTCGCCTGGCGAAACAGCGTCCATTGCAGGCCGCAAGCCGCGCCACTGCCGTCGGTGAGGTTCGCCGTGAGATACCACCACTCGATGCGAAACTCAGGGTGCGGGCCGTGATCGGCCGGAAAAGTGAACACTTTTCCGGGCGTGACCGGCGCAAAACCGTCGGCGGTATCGCCGAGGCCGGCATAGCCCTGCGCACCTGCGCGGCGGGCGAAGCTGAGTGCGGCGATGCCACCGGCGAAGGCGCGCCGCGAGATCATCTCAGCGCTCATTGGCGAACACCTTGACGAGGTCGGTCGGCTGCATCCGCGCGAGCCGCGCGACGGGCAGGAGCGCAGCCAGCAGCGCAGCGAACAGCGCCACCGCCACCAGTTCGAGAAGCTGCAGCGGAAATACGTGGAACGGCAGCCGCCAGCCGAATGCCTTCACATTCACGATTGCGATCAGGCACCACGCCACCACCAGCCCGAGCGGCAGTGCCAGGAGCGCGGTGAACAGCGAGACCGACAGCGTCTTGGTCAGCTCGATCGCGGCGAGCCGTGGTCGCGTGATGCCGATCGCCCAGAGCGGCGCGAGCTGCGGCAGGCGCGAGTTCGCCAGCGTCAGCAGGCTGGTCAGCAGTGCGATTCCGGCGACGCCGAGCGTAAAGGCGTTCAGCGCGGAGGTGACCGCGAAGGTCCGGTTGAAGATGCGGATCGATTCCGCCTTCACCGTGGCCTGGTCGGCGACGCTGCGGTCGTCGAGCGAGAACTGCTGCTGCAATGCTGCGTTCAGCGAGGGGATTTGTTCGCGCGGGACAATGAGCCCGATCCGCGTCTGCGGCGTCTGCGGAAACTGCCGGATCAGCGCCGCGACGTTCACGGCGAGCTGCCCCTTGGGATTGCCGTAGTCGGCATAGATGCCGACGATGTCGAGCTCCCAGGGGCCGCCCGGCGCCGGGACCTCGACCACATCGCCGACGCGGACGTTCAGGCGGCGGCTCAATTGTTCGCTGATGAAAGCGGCATTGCCCGGTATGAGCCGGGTCCAGCCGCGTGGCGCGGCTTCCAAGAGCGGCCAGCGCTCGCGATAGAGCGCGTGATCGGGCAGTCCGAGCAATTCCACGGGCTGTCCTTGAACTTGCGTCTCGGCGCGCCCGCCCGACAGGATCGCCTGCACCTCGCCGCGGTCCTTCAGCCAGTTCCGGATCGCAATAGCTTGCGCGTTGTCGGATGCGCTAATGTAGACGTCGGCGGCGAGCCGTCCATTGAGCCAGCCGATGAAAGTGCGGCTGAAGGTTTCCACCATGGTGGAGACGCCGACATTGACGGCAAGCGCGAGCAACAGCGCCATCAAGGCCAGCGACAGTCCGGAGAGCTGTTGCCGGCTGTCGGCCCAGAACCACAGCGCGAGCGGTCCGCGCGCGCGGCGCTGGCCCGCGAGCAGGATGATTTCCAGGAAAGCCGGCAGGATCAGCGCGGCGCCGAGCATTAGTGCGGCGAGCAGGCCAAACCCCGCGATCAGCGATTCGCCGTAGCGAAGCACGAGCAGCGCGACCGCGAACACGGCACAGGCGGCGGCGCTTTGCAGGATCAGCCAGCGGTGCTGTGCCTGCTGCCAGGCGCGCGGCTGCGCCGTCGCCAGCACCGGCATCCGGATCGCCTTGATCAGGCTGGTCGCCGCCGCCACCATCGCACCGGCGATGCTGATGCCGATGCCGGCGAACCACCACTCGGCATGTAGCGTGAGCTGTCCCGGAATCTGCGCACCATAGAGCCCGCGCAGCGACGCCGCGACATCGGGCAGCAGTGCGGCCGCGATGAAATAGCCGCAGACGAGCCCGATCAGGCCCGCGATCAGCGCCAGCACCACCAGCTCGAGCACCAGCACCGTGTTGACGAGCCGCGCCGAGGCGCCGCAGGCGCGCAGGGTGCGCAGCATTGGCAGCCGCTGCTCGAAGGCGAGGCCAACGGCCGAGTTGACGATGAAGAGGCCGACGAAGAACGACAGTAGGCCAAACGCGGTGAGGTTGAGATGGAAACTGTCGGTCAGACGCTCCAGCTCGGTCTCCGCAGTCGCCTCGACGCGCTGCAGCTTGTCGCCGACGACGCTTTGAAGCGGCGCCGGCGTGCCCTTCGGCTTGCCGATCAGGAGCCGCGATACCTGGCCCGGCTTGTTCAGAAGCCGCTGCGCCACGCCGATGTCGACCACCAGCACATCAGGCACGAGCTGAGGCTGCACATGCAGCGGCGGCAGCTTTGCGCCGCTGCTGATCGGCGGAGCCGTCCCTTCCTGCTCCTGCAAATCGGTCAGCGTCTCCTGTGCGACCAGCGTTTGTCCTGGCGGCGCGACGAAGCGCGTCAAATCCGCAGCACCGAGGCGCGGCGCGTTGCCGACATCGGCCGGCAGCGTCACCGGCTCGATGCCGAGCAGGCGCAACGAATGCCCGTTGAGCTGGACGCGGCCTTCGAGCACCGGCGAGACCGGCCAGCCGGCCCGCCTCAGCTTGACGAACAGGTCTTGCGAGAAGGTCGCGGCGTTCGGCGCGACCAGCATCGCCATGCGCACGCCGCCGAAGGTCGCCGCCGCGCGATCATAGGCGTTACGGGCCTGCTGGTTGATGGCCTGCACGCCGCTCCACAACGCGGTCGCCGCGATCAGCCCGATCAGCAGCGTCGCGAACTGCATCTTGTGCCGCCGCCAATGGCTCAGGAGCACCGCGAGGACCCACAGCGCGCGCCTCATGTGATTCGCCCCGCATGCAGGGTGACATGGCGATCGAGCGTGGCGGCGAGATGCAGGCTGTGCGTCACCATCAGGAAGCCGCAGCCGGTCCGCGCGACGAGGTCGCGCGTCAGCGCCAGCACGTCATCGGCCGTCGCCTCGTCCAGATTGCCGGTCGGCTCGTCCGCAAGCAGCAGCGAAGGTTTCGTTGCCAGCGCGCGGCCGATCGCAACGCGCTGCTGCTGGCCGCCGGACAATTGCTCGGGATAGCGCTTGAGCAGGCTGCCGAGCCCGAGCCGTTCGACCAGCTCCTTGCTCCAGGCCGCATCATGGCGACCGGCGATCCGCGCCTGGAAGGCGAGATTGTCCTCGACCGACAGGCTCGGGATCAGGTTGTACTGCTGGAAGACGAGGCCGATCCGGTCGCACCGTAGCCTTGCGCGCCCCGCGTCGGACAGCGCGGTGACCTCGGTGTCCTCGAGCCGGATCGAGCCGCCGTCGGCGGCATCCAGCCCCGCGATCAGATGCAGCAGCGTGCTCTTGCCGCTGCCGGATTCCCCGGTCAGCGCGACGCGCTCGCCGGCCTTAAGGTCGAGATCGACGCCGCGCAGCACGCGGACCGGCTCGCCGGCCGAGGAGAAGCTCTTGGAGAGATTTTTGATGTTGAGCACGATGAATGGCGCCGGATGGAATTAACCGGAATGCTGCGTAGCACACTCGGTGCGGAAATGCCGGGGTTGCGTTGGCTTCAAAGCCGTTGTTAGCTCCAAAACGGCCAAATCAAAAAGTGCCAAAAGACAGCGGGGAGAACGATGAGCGCTCAGGGAACGCCAATGGCGGCGGGCAAGACGACAGGGACGTCCAGAGAAGCCGGCAAGCAAACTCCGAAGGGCGCTTGGACAATCACATTTCTCCTGTTTCTGTTCATGCTGGTCAACTTCGCCGACAAGATCGTCGTGGGTCTCGCCGGCGTGCCGATCATGACCGATCTGAAGCTCGAGCCCGCGCAATTCGGCCTGCTCGGCTCGTCCTTCTTCTTCCTGTTTTCGATCTCGGCCATCGTAGTCGGCTTCATCGTCAACAAGGTGGCGACACGCTGGGTGCTGCTGACGCTCGCCGTGATCTGGGCACTGGCGCAGTTTCCGATGGTCGGCACCGTCAGCTTCACCACGCTCCTGATCTGCCGCATCGTGCTGGGCGCCGGCGAGGGGCCGGCCTTCGCGGTTGCCGCGCACGCCATCTACAAATGGTTTCCCGATGAGAAGCGCACGCTGCCGACCGCGATCCTGTCGCAGGGCTCCGCCTTCGGCGTCATCCTGGCGGTGCCGGCGCTGAACTGGATCATCGTCAATCATTCCTGGCATTATGCGTTCGGCGCGCTCGGCGTCGTCGGCCTCATCTGGGTCGCGGCCTGGCTCGCCCTCGGCAGGGAAGGACCGTTGGAGGATACGCAGGTCCTGGCGGTCACCGAACAGAAGATTCCCTATCTCCAGCTCCTCACCTCGCGCACCTTTGTCGGCTGCGTGGCCGCAACCTTCGGCGCCTATTGGGCGCTGTCGCTCGGGCTGACCTGGTTCACGCCCTTCATCATCAAGGGACTAGGCTTCTCGCAGAGCGATGCCGGCTGGATCTCGACCATGCCTTGGATATTCGGCGCCACCATCGTGATCCTGACGGGCTGGATCTCGCAGGTGATGATGGCGCGCGGCGCCACCACGCGCATCGCGCGCGGCGTGCTCGGCTCCGTGCCGCTGGTCATCGGCGGTCTGATCCTGGCCTTGATGCCGCATGTCGAAGGAGCCGGCCTCCAGCTCGCGTTGCTCGTGGTCGGAACGGGCCTGTGCGGCGCGATCTACGTCGTCTGCCCGCCCATGCTCGGCGAGTTCACGCCGGTGTCGCAGCGCGGCGCCATCATCGCGATCTACGGCGCGCTGTACACGCTCGCCGGCATCATCGCGCCGAGCGTGATGGGCACGGTGATCCAGCGCGCCGGCAGCATGCTCGGCGGCTACATGACCGGCTTCACCATCAACGCCGCCGTCATGGTCGGCTCCGGCCTGCTCGGCCTCCTGCTGCTGTGGCCGAATACCGAGCGCGCCAGGCTGACCCGCGGCGCCGTCCCGCAGGCGAGCGCGCTGAAGGGCGTGGTGTCGCCGACGTGAGGGGGCCATTGCTGCTCACCACAAATGCTACGGTCGTCCCGGCACAGGCCGGGACCCATAACCACAGGATTGAGTTGTGGCGCGAAGCTCTCACTCCGAGTCTTAGCCAAACTTTTCCCTGGGGGTATGGGTCCCGGCCTTCGCCGGGACGACGCTGAGTAGTTGAGGCGGCCTGCTCGCCTCACACGCAATCTGCGCTACTGCGCCACCCCCTGCGCGCCGCGGATCAGCTTCCCCGGTCGGCGTCCGGTTGCCTCGCCTTGCCGCCGCGTCACCACGCCGGAGACGATGGTGGCCTCGTAACCGTCGACATCCTGCAGCAGACGGCGGCCGCCGACCGGCAGGTCGTAATGCACCTTCGGCGGATGCAGGTGCAGCCGGTCATAATCGATCACGTTGACGTCGGCCTTATATCCGGGCGCAACGAGCCCACGATCGGTCAGCCCGACCGAAAGCGCGGTCTTGCGTGACTGCGCCGCGACCACGAAGGGGATCGACAGCTTCTCGCCGCGCTTGCGATCGCGTGTCCAGTGCGTCAGCAGATAGGTCGGGAAGCTCGCGTCGCAGATGATGCCGCAATGCGCGCCGCCGTCGGAGAGGCCGGGCACCGATTGCGGATCGATCAGCATCTCGCGCGTCGCATCGAGATTGCCGTCGGAATAGTTGAGGAAGGGCACGTAGAGCATGCCGCGGCCTTCATCGGACAGCATCGCCTCATAGGCGAGCTCCTCCGGCTGGCGGCCCTGCCTGCGCGCCTGCGGGCCCAGCGCGTTCTCCGGCGGCTGTTCGTAGTCCGGGGGATCGCCGAGCAAGAACATCTTGTCGTAGTCGGGACGGAAGAACAGCGGATCATCGGTCGCGGTCGCCGTCTCCGAGAGGATCGCCTTGCGCACCTCCATCTGGTGCAACCGCGCCAGCCGCTCCTGTAGCGGCAGATGCGCAATCGCCTTGTAGCTCGGATGGGTCTGGAACGGATTGCGCGACAGCTCGAGCCCGAGCAACAGGCCGACCGGCCGCGCCGCGATCTGCGCGGTGATGGAGAGGCCGCGCTTTGCCGCCGCATTGATCTCGTCCAGCGTCTGGCGCCAGCGCCGCGGCGACTTGTCGTTCTGCGTGATCGAGAATGAGATCGGACATTTGGTATTGTCGGCGACCCGCAGCATCATCGGCAGGTCTTCGTGGATGGTCGAAAGGTCGAGCACGAACTGCAGCACGCTGCGGCCCTCAGCCTGCATGGCGCCGGCGATCGCGGTGAGCTCGTCCTCGCCCGCTTTCAGCGTCGGCGTGAAATCGCCGGTCGAGGTGCGGTGGTTGAGCGTGCGCGAGGTCGAGAAGCCGAGCGCGCCTGATCGCACCGCCTCGCCTGCAAGCTTTGCCATCGCCGCATTGTCCTGGGCGGTCGAGGGATCGCGGCGCGCGCCACGCTCGCCCATGACATAGACGCGCAGCGCCGCATGCGGCAGTTGCGCGCCGACATCGATGTCGAAATCGCGCTTCGACAGCCAGTTCATGTAGTCCGGAAAACTCTCCCAGGCCCAGGGGATGCCGGCGCTCAGCACCGGCTCGGGAATGTCCTCGACGCCTTCCATGAGCTGGATCAGGCGGGTGTGGTCCTCACGCTTGCACGGCGCAAAGCCGACACCGCAATTGCCCATGATCGCGGTGGTGACGCCGTTCTGCGACGACGGCGTGATGTCCTGGCTCCAGGTGACCTGGCCGTCATAGTGCGTGTGGACGTCGACGAAGCCCGGCGTCACCAGCTTGCCGCGCGCGTCGAGCTCCTCTTGTCCCTTTGCAGCAACCTTCCCGACCTCGCTGATCTTGCCGCCGGTGATGGCGACATCGGCCTCGAACAGCTCGCCGCCGCGGCCATCCGCGATCGTGCCGCCGCGGATCACGAGATCAGGATTGGTCATATGTTTCTTCCCGTTTTGTTGTTGTGGTTATCTCTACGTCGTCCCGGGCTCGCGACTTTTGTCGCGCCCCCGGGACGACAGTCGAGTTTGTGCTTGAGCCGCTGGGCTCACGAACTGCTTTGCTGCTTCCGTTCCGTGAACGGCGACAGCACCACGGTCGCGACCATGAAGATCACGGAGGCGCCGAAGACCCAGTGGGGGGCGCTCTGGTCCATGATCCAGCCGAACAGCAGCGGGCTGACGATGCCGCCGAGATTGAAGCCGGTGGAGACTATGCCGAAGGCGCGGCCGGCGGCGCCGGGAGGTGCGGCATTGCGCACCAGCATGTCGCGCGAGGGTGCGATCACGCCAGAGAGGAAGCCCGCGGCCGTCATCGCGGCGGCGAGAGCCCAGGTGGGCAGCGCGACCAGTGCGATCAGCAGCACGATCGCTGCGTTCGCGGCAAAGCAGGCCGCTGCGACCTGGCCATGGCGCTCGGTGTGGTCGGCGAGGAAGCCTCCCGCAAGCACGCCGATGGCGCTTGCGCCAAGGAACGCCGTCAGCACGACGTTGGCCGTGGAGTAAGAGGCACCATAGCCGCTCATCAGCGCCACCACGCCGAAATTGTTGATGCCGGCGACCGACAGGCTGAGCAACGTGAAGAGGATCGTCAGCATGATCAGCGCCGGGGTGATGACGGCCTGCTTCGGTGCATTCGTGCTGCCCGGCTTCTTCTTGTGCGCGCCGGCGTCGGGAATGTTCATGAGGACCAGCAGCAGCGCCACCAGTACGCCGATCGCGCCCGATGCGATCAGCGCGCCGACACCGCCGGAGACGGTGACGAGGGCCGCGACGATCGCTGGCGCGACCGCGCCGCCGAGAAAGCCGGCAAAGGTGTGAATCGAGAAGGCGCGGCCCATCCGCGCCTCATCCATGTGCTCGGCCAGGATCGCGTAGTCGGCCGGGTGATAGACGCTGTTGGCGAGCCCGAGCAGCACGGCGCAGGCAATCAGCGAGGCGTAGCTGAGGTGCAGGCCGAGCAGGATCAGTGCGAAGCCGCCCAGCACCAGTCCTGCCAGCAGGATTTTTCGCGCGCCAAAATGATCGACGAGATAGCCCGTCGGCGCCTGGGTCAGGGCGGACACCACCGCGAACACGGTGAGCGCGAAGCCGAGCTCGATATAGCCGACGCCAAGCTGGCTCTTCAGGAACGGGAACAGCATCGGCAGGACCAGCAGATGGAAATGGCTGACCCAATGCGCGATCGAAATTCCGGTCAGCGTGCGCAGCGCGCTGTCCGCTTTACCTTGCTGCGATGCGGCGAGAACATCGGCCATTGCAGTTCCGTGTTGCGTCCCGAGGGATGCGCAAACTATCGGCCAGGGCGGTTATTTGTCCATGAACGGCGGCGCATGGCAGGTAGTGCGGGGTGGGGCTTTTCCCACCGTCGTCCCGCAAAGTCTGTAGCAGTGCGGGCAGACTCTATCCCCAATGTCGTCCCGGCGAAGGCCGGGACCCATACCGCGGAATCCATCAGTTGCGGATGATCGTAGAACCGAACGACGACCTTCCGCCAAACTCCTCCCTGGGGGCATGGGTCCCGGCCTTCGCCGGGACGACACTGGAGGATGTGCGAAAGCGTGCATCACAACGCGCCGCCCCCACCCTCACAACGGCTCGTCATCCGGGCCGTAACGATCCCGCTTGGGCGTGGCAATATCGCCGTCTTCGCAGTCGTCGTCGGTGTCGCGTGGGGGCCGCGGCTTCTTCGCCTTGTCGTCCGCCTTTTTCGGCGGCTCGCTTGTCTTGCCGGTCTTGGCCATGGCTGGTTCCGGATGGTGATGCTGCATCCGATTTTAGCCGGAAACTGCCGAGGGTTCCTGACTTATCTCAAGCCGCCGATGGGTCAGGCTGGCACCACCGGGCCGCCGGCCTTTTTCCAGGCGTCGAGGCCGCCGGCGATATGGGCGGTGTTGGCAAGGCCGGCTTCTTTCGCCGCGGCCACGGCCATCGCCGAGCGCTCGCCGAAGGCACAGAAGAACACGACGCGACGGCCGGTGGCGGCCGCGACCTCGCGCAGCATGCCGCCGGGCTTCAGGCTCTCCTCGACAGTAGGGTAGGGCGTATGCAGCGCGCCTTCGAGCATGCCGTGCTTGGCGCGCTCGTTGCTCTCGCGCAGGTCGACCAAGAGTATATCGGGCCGGCCGAGCGAGCGGATCGCCTCGACCGCGCTGAGCACGCGGCCTTCCTTCTCCAGCTCTTCCTGATGCAGTCCGACATGCATGTTGGCAGGGATCGCCACGTCCATCATCTTCGGATTGGGCAGCTTCAGATTGGCCATCAGCTCGATATATTCGTCGACCGAGCGCACCTGGAGGCGCGGGTTGTAGCGCTTCTCCTCGCCGATGGTGGAGACGGTATCGCCCTTGTAGTCATGCGCCGGGAAGACCAGCGTCTCCTCCGGCAGCTTGAGCAGGCGATTGAAGATCGATTCGTATTGCGCGCGCGAGGAGCCGTTCTGGAAATCGGTGCGGCCGGTACCGCGGATCAGCAGCGTGTCACCGGTGAAGACGCGGTCGCCCATCAGATAGGAATAGGAATCGTCGGTGTGGCCGGGCGTGTACATCACGTCGAGCGACAGGCCCTCGATCGTCACCTTGTCGCCGTCGGAGACGCGCATCGCCACCACGTCGGCCTTGCTCTGGTCGCCCATGATGGTCATGCAATGGGTGCGGTCGCGCAACTCGCCGAGGCCGGTGACATGATCGGCATGAAGGTGGGTGTCGACGGCCTTGACCAGCTTGAGGTCGAGCTCGCGCAGCAATTGGCAGTAGCGATCGACCTTTTCCAGCACGGGATCGAGGATCAGCGCCTCGCCGCCGGGGCGGCTCGCAAGCACGTAGCTGTAGGTGCCCGAAACGCTGTCGAAGAGCTGGCGAAAGATCATGGCAGGACCCGCGTGAGCTGATTGCAGTTTCTACTACGCCACGGGATAAAAGGAGAAGCAAGTCACTGTGTTGGGAGGGAAATAGGGAATATTATTTTACTTAGTCGTCATTCCGAGGCGGCTCGCAGAGCCGAACCCGGAAAGCTCAAAGGCGGTCGTGGACGCTGTAGCGTCGCCCCAGCTACCGCTGTCATTCCCCGCGAATGCGGGGAATCCAGTACGCCGCGGCTTCTCCGTACCTTCGCTGTCTCTGGAATACCGGATCGCCCGCCTTCGCGGGCGAGGACGGCGAATGTGTTGCAGGGGGACGTGCCACGAATTCCGAGTTCGGTCCTGCGGACCGCCCCGGGATGACAGGAGAGAAGTTACGGCCTGACCAGCGTGTAGCCGTTTTCGGTCAGGAACAGGATCTGCCCGACCCCGACCTGGACCGGAGTGGCGGCGGGGATGAAGTCCGGCCGCTTGCCGCTGTCGCGTTCGATCGTATCGACGGTGTTGAGGCAGATGTCGAAGCGCACGCCCTGTGCGATCAGGCTTTCGACCTGCTTGCGATGGTCGCTGCCGGTGAGCAGGAGGTCGATGCCGGGACCGAACGCCACCACCTCGATCGCAACCTTGTCGGGGTCGTAGAACTTCAACAGGTTGTTGGCGACGCTCAGCACCAGCGCCTGCTTCCGGGCATCGCCGTCGGAGAGCTGCAGCACGATCTTGTGCTCCGCGAACGGCTTGTCCTGGAGCGGCACCTGCTGGGCTGCGGCCGGCGCCGCCGAAGCAAAGGCGAACAGCGCCAGCATCATCGCGCGAAACGTTTGCAAGCCCATCATCCCTGTCCTGCGATGCCCGGATTGTCCTCCACGCCCTGCAGTCTGACGCCGGAGTGGTACGGCTCGGGCATCCGGCCCGAGCGCAGATATTTGCCGACGACATCCCACACAGGTGCGCCCCGCTGGGCGTTGATCGAGGCCCAGCCTGCAACCTTGTAACGCTTGCTTGCGGCAAGCGCCTTGCCGCCATCGAGCTGTAACTCCGAGATGCGGCTGCCGACGGCGACCGTCGGCGTGCAGGTGTAGGTGAGGCCGCCGACGCGGACCATGTCGCCACCCTGCTGATAGTAGGGATCGGCGTTGAAGAGATTGTCGCAGATATCCTCGAGTGCGTTCTTGATCTCTGCGCCGGTCATCTCCTGCACATAGGTCTCGGGATAGCTGATCGCGGTTTCCGCGAGCACGTCCTCCATGGTCAGCGCCTGGCCGGATAGCGTGGTGACGCCCCAGCGGAAGCCCGGCGACAGCGCGATCTCGGCGTCGAGCTGGGTGCGGAGCGCGGTGCAGATCAACTGATCGACGGGGCCGGAGAAATTGCCGCGGCGATAGAGCAGGCGGTCGGGTGTTGCGATCTTCTCCGACCAGTCCGTCACATGCGGCGCGCGCACCCGGCCGATCAATTCCGCCATCGCCGGATCGGCCTTCAACAGCTCGGAATAGACCGGCAGCAGATGGTATCGGACGTCGCCAACCTTGCCCTTGTCGAGCACGAGATCGAGCACCGCCACGAATTTTCCGTTGGAGCCGGCATTGGTGACCAGCGTCGTGCCGCTCGCATTCTTCACTGCGACCGGCCGCGGCACGGCGTCATGGGTATGGCCGCCGAGGATAACGTCGATGCCGGTGACGCGGCTGGCGAGCTTGAGGTCGACATCCATGCCGTTGTGCGACAGCAGGATGACGGCATCCACCTTGTCGTGGCCGCGCAGGCTGTCGACATGCTTCTGTAATTCCTCCTCGCGGATGCCGAAGGTCCAATCCGGTGTGAACCGCTTGGGATGTGCGATCGGCACGTAAGGGAACGCCTGGCCGATGATCGCGACGCGATGGCCGCCGAGATCCTTGATCGTCGAAGGCTTGAACACGCGGCCCGTGGCCTTGTCGAAGGCGAGAGCGTCGTTGAACGCGGCTTCCTCGGTCAGGAACACGTTCTGCGCCAGAAATTCGCCCTTGAAGCGCTCGAGATTGTCGCGCAGCACCTGCTCGCCATAGGTGAATTCCCAATGCCCGGTCATCGCCTCGATGCCGAGCAAATTGGCGACCTCGACCATGTCGCGGCCCTGCATGATGTTGGCAAGCCCGGTGCCTTGCCAAAGATCGCCGCCGTCGACGAGCACCGAATGCTTCTCGCCGACATCGCTGCGCAAGCGGTCGACCAGCGTCTTCAGATGGGCAAAGCCGCCGAGCTTGCCGAAACGTGGCGCGGATTTCTCGAACTCGAAGCAGGTGAAAGCATAGGCATCGGCGCTGTCGGAGCGGATGCCGAAATGGTCCAGGAATGCGCGGCCGACCAGATGCGGCGGCCGTCCCGCCATCTCGCCGATGCCGATATTGACGCTGGGCTCGCGAAAATAGACCGGATTGAGCTGCGCGTGCGTGTCGGTGATGTGCAGGATCCGCGCATTGCCGAAACGCTCGAGGTCGTAGATGCTGGCCGTCTCGGCGCCGCGCGCAAGCCGCGGCAGGCCGGCTGTTGCGGCAATGGCGCCTGCGCTCTTCAGGAAATCGCGGCGGCGGATAGCCATGCTTGAGTACTCCGCGCCCCTTGACGACAGTCCGACGGTTCCAAGGAAGCCCAGTTTAGCGGATTTCCAGCGCCTTCCAGGCTTCTTTTTCGGACGTGGCCTGGAAGATCGACGCCTTCGCCAACGCCTCGGCTTCTTTCGCTGCGGCAACGGCGCGGTCGAAATCGCCGCCGTCGGCCGCCTTTTTCGCTGCCGTCAAATTCGAGATGGTCGTGGTCCACTGGTTGCGCAAGCCGGCCGCCTCCCTGGAGGCGGCCTCCGCGGCAGCATAGGCCGCCTTGTAGTCAGCTTCGGTTGCCGCGCGCGCCGATGGCAGCGCGAAGCTCACGACGAGCAGCATGGCGAGAGGAAGTGACCGCTTCATGGCCGTGCTCCCGGTCCGGAAATCGGCAGGCCGTTGGCGACGTAGGAGAGGAAATACTCGACGTCGCGATACTCATCGGACTGCGGCTCGAGCGGAACCGCGCGGGTCTGGCTGTTGCAGGTGATGAAGCGGCGGCTGATCGTGCCCATACCGCTCCATTCGGAGCGGTAGATCGGCATCGCATTGAGGATGCCGAGCGCCGGCGCCAGGATCTCGGCGCGGATGCGCTCGCCCGGGCTCTGCACATGGCAGCTCGCGCAGGAGAAATTCATCTGGCCGCGGCGGGAGTAGAAATAGCGCTTGCCGTTCTCGAAAGCGGCAAGCGCGCGCGGGTCATCGGGAATCTTGATGTCCATCGGCTTGCCGCGCGAGGTGTACGCCATATAGGCGGTCAGCGAGGCCATCTCGTCCTTGACGTAGGAATAGGGCGCTTCGCCATTGGCCTCGCGGCAGCGGTTGAGCGCGAGCTCCAGCGTGACGACCTTGCCTTCCTTCTCGTCGAAATAAGGATAGTTCTGGCGGATGCCGATGCCGCCGTTCGGGAAGCAGTCGGCATAGGTCTTGCCGTTCTTGAACGGCGTCGAAAACATCTCCTTGCCGGCATCGAGCGCGAACTCGTAAGGAGGGAATTCCTCCTTCTCCTGCCACTGCCGCTTCATGTCCTCGTTCATGGAATAGGGACCGTTGACGAAATCCTCGTGCTTTACGGTCGGGAATTTCTGGAAGAAGAAGTTCTGGAACGCCTTGGCGTCAGCGGCGGGATCGACCTTGTCGGCGGCGATCCCTTGCGAGGACGCAAGGGCGGCCGCGACCAGCGCGGAGCCGAGCAGGATTGCAGATCGGGCCTTCATCACGAAATCTTCGCGGTGGTCGTGTCCGACGCACCCTTGTTATCGACCCAGGAGATCTTGAGGTCGTCGCCTTTCTTAGCCCCCTTGAAGCTGAACTTGATGTAGGGGTCCTTGGAGACGGCGGGGCCCCAATCGGCGACGAAGACGTCCTTGCCGTTCCATTCGAACTTGAGCTCTTGAATGAAATGCGCCGGAATCAGCTCGCCCTTGGAATCCTTGACGAAGCCGGAATCCATGGGGTGCTGGACCAGCGCCTGCACCTCGGTGATGTCGCCGTTGGTGGTGGCACGTACGCGAATGGTGGATGCCATCTCGGTTCTCCTTAACCGCCGCAGCCACCGACGGTGACTTTGACTTCCTTGGTCGCGCTATAGAGCTTGCCGTCGGCCTCGACGATCGCGACGACCTTGGTGGTCTTCGCCATCTTCAGGCGGTTGGAGACGCTCGGCACCGTGCCGTCCGGGATCTTGTAGGAAGCTGCGAGCGCGTTCGGGTTCTCGGCCACGAAGAACGAAATCGAAGTCACCTTGTCGAGCGCGGTCGTCACGGCAATCGGCACCACGGCGCCGTTCTCGGCGATCTCGGGCGCGTCTAACTTGACCTTGTCGGAGGGCTCGGCGGTCTTGCCGTAGAGTGCCTTGATGGCGTCGGCCTCGCTCTTCTGCCTGAACGCCTCTTCCGGATATTTGTCGTTGGCGGCGGCGCGCGCGGGTTCAGTGGCGAACGGCAGGTTACCGAGGCCGATCAGCGCGACGGAAACCGCGCCCCGAAGGATCAGGCGCCGCGTCGCGAGAGGGCCGGTGACGGTCGTCATCTTAAGGTCTCCTGGCGTGCCGGCCGTCACAGGGTTTGCAGGAAATCAACGATCGCGTTGATCTCCTGCTCGGTCAAAATCCGGTTCCGTCCGAACGGCGGCATCATGGTCTGCGGATTGCGCTTGGTCTCATCGAACAGAATCGCGAACAGCTCGTTGCGGTCTGGATACCTGCTCTTGATGTCCTTGAGCTCGGGGCCGATCGTTCCGGGCAGGTCGCCGCCCCTGATGACATGGCAGGTGAGGCAATTGCCCTTGCCGCGGTCGAAGGCGAGCTTCTGGCCCTCGGCCATAGCTGATTGCGCCCGCGCCGGGCTCACGGCAAGGCCGGCCAGCAGGGCCAGCATGAACGTCAGGGAAGGCTTCCGGGGGAGGGCGGGCAAGGGTCGTTCCAAACCGTTATGTCGATGATCTCGTTCGCGGAAATACAATGCTCAAAGCACAAAGGGCATCGCCTGACAATCAAGACTATGCACGCCCCAAAATGGCGTTAATATCCGCCGCATTGCAACCCAGAGATTATCTCTTTGGCGGATGCGGCCTGGGCGCGGGCCAATTTTTTGAGGCGTTTCGGCACTTCAGCTTCGTTTTCCTTGTCTTCTCGTTTTCGGGGACCTCAATTGGCTGAATATCTCGTTGAATTTGGCAGGGACGGCGGGCGGGTCGAGCCCGATGGGCGCCTTGATGCACCGGCGTTTCATCGCAATCACGAACCGATCTGGGCGGCCCTGGAAAAGCACCTCAAAGGCCTTTCGGGCCATGTGGTCGAGGTCGGCAGCGGAACCGGTCAGCATGTGGTCCAGTTTGCCCGCCATACGCCCGGGCTCATCTGGTGGCCCAGCGACCTCAATCAGCGCCACCTGAGGAGCATCGAAGCCTGGCGCGCGCATGCCGGCCTGCCGAACATCCGCCCGCCGTTGCGGATCGATCTGTCCGACCCGGACTGGTGTCCGGACATGAAGAGCGGCGAGGGGCCGGCGAACCTTGCGGCGATCTTCTGCGCCAACGTCATCCACATCGCGCCATGGAACGTGGCCGAGGGCCTGTTCGCCGGGGCCGGCCGCTACTTGCGGGCCGACGGCAAGCTGTTCCTCTACGGCCCATTCAAGCGCGGTGGCAAGCACACCGCGCTCAGCAATGCCGTGTTCGACACCTCCTTGCGCGAGGGCAATCCCGAATGGGGCGTGCGGGACGTCGCCGACGTCGAGACGCTCGCGCAGGCAGCAGGCCTCCGCCTGGTCGATGTCATCGACATGCCCGCGAACAACCTGACGCTGGTGTTCGCGCGCGCGTGAGGCGCGATGAGATGAGATCTGAACTGGCCAGGAAGAAGGTGCGCTCCCTCCCCCCTTGCGGGGGGGGTTGGGGAGGGGGGTAGCCCCGGGTGAGGTCGGAGTTCGTGGCTACCCCCCTCCCTGCCCCTCCCCCGCAAGGGGGGAGGGAATGAGAGAACAGTGCCCGCCTTACAAGGGGCCTGTGCGAGCGAACTTCATCCTGAAGTGTCGCAATGGCGAGCATCTCGAGGGATGGGCCGCCAAACGGTCTTTCAAATCCGGCGCCCTGACCTGAAGACACAAGCCCATCACGCCTCGCCGTCCCGCCAGCCAACCCTGTCCTTCAAAAACCGGAAGCCCAGCACCTCGAAGCCGGCGCGCTCTTTGTTGTCCTTGCCGTAGCCGTGGCCGCCGGCCGCCGGTTCGTAGAAATAGGCCTCATAGCCCATCGCCTGGAGTTTGGCGGCCATCTTGCGCGCATGTCCGGGATGGACGCGATCGTCGCGCCGCGTGGTGGCGATCAGGATCGGCGGATAGGGTTGGCCGGGTTTGGCGGCATGATAGGCAGAATATGTCTTCAGCCACTCCCACTCCTCCACGTTGTCGGGATCGCCATATTCCGCGATCCAGCTCGCGCCCGCGAGCAGCTTGGTGTAGCGGCGCATGTCGATCAGTGGGATCGTGCAGAACAAGGCACCAAAGCGCTCGGGATAGCGCGTCAGCATGTTGGTGATGAGGATGCCGCCGTTCGATCCGCCCTGCGCCGCGATGCGTTTCGGCCTCGTGACGCCGCGGCGGACGAGGTCGGATGCGACGGCCGCGAAATCGTCATGCGACAGTCTCTTGCCGGCGAGCCGGCCGGCATCGTGCCAGCGCGTGCCGAACTCGCCGCCGCCGCGCAAATTCGCCTGCACGATGGTGCCGCCGCGCTCCAACCACAGCTTGCCGAGCGCGGAGTTGTAGTAGGGCTTCACCGAATGTCCGAAGCCGCCATAGGCGCTCATGTAAACCGGCGCGTCGCCGGTCTCCCGAGCGGGGCCGGTCTGCACATAGGGGATGCGCTCGCCGTCGATCGAGATCGCCTCGTGCTGGGTAACGATGAGCCCATCCGCGGTAAACGTTCGCGGCGCCTGCTTCAGGACAGTCGGGCTTGCGACATCGGGCTCGATCAGCATCAGCGACGGCGGCGTGAGCGGGTCCTGGACGTTGGCGAGCAGATCGCCATTGCTCTCGGATTCGTGGTGATCGAAGCGCCAGACGTCGACGACGCCGATCCCGGGAAGACCGTGCAGGCGTGTGCTGCTCCAGCCCGCCGCCGACGGCGTGCAGATCTCGAACACCGGTCGCAACTCGTCGAGGATCGAGAGGATGAGCTTGCCGTTGGCCCAGAACCAACCTTGCAGCGCGCGGCGTGGCGCCGGCGCAAACACGACCGCGAAATCGCGCTTGCCGGCGAGAAACGCCGACAGCGACATTCCGAGCACAGTGTCCGGGCCGTAAGTCGTGCCGGCGATGGTCCAGGCGGAACGGAGCTTGATCGCAAACCAGTCCCGATGCGCTTCGATCCAGACGTCGGAGGGAACGTCGAGCTTGACGGTGGCACCATGTTCGGTGCCGAGCCAGAGGTCGAGATTGAAGAAATCCAGCCGGTCGATGAACCAGACCCGCGGCGTCTCGCCGGTCCGGTCGACGTCGCAATACACACTCATCCGATCGGACGTGGTCTCGAACACCACACGCGCCTGCTCGATCGGCTCGCCACGGCGCCATAGGCGCACCGTCCGCGCATAGCCCGAGTTCGTCACCATGTCGTCGCCGCCATAGGCGCTGGACAATAGCAATGTGTCGGGATCGATCCAGACCGCGCCGCCCTTGGCCTCCGGCAGCGTGAAGCCGCCGGCGACAAAGCTCTTCGTGTTCAGGTCGAATTCGCGCAAGGTGACGGCATCGCTGCCGCCGCGCGACAGGCTCAGCATCGTCTGCGGCGCTTTCCCGGGCAGCGAGCTCGACCAGTTCAACAGCCAGTCCTCGCCTTCTTCCGCCGCGAGCTGGTCGATGTCGAGCAGGGTCTCCCAGGACGGATTGGGTTTGCGGAATTCCGCGATCGTGGTGCGCCGCCACAGTCCGCGCGGATGGCTTGCATCCTTCCAGAGATTGTAGAGCAGGCCGTCGCTGCGGCTGACATAGGGGATGTTGTCCGGGCGATCGTAGATCGCGGCGAGCGTGTCGCGGTCGCGTTCGAAGGCCGCGCCGCCGAACTTGTCCAGCGTCAGGCGATTCTGCCGTTCGACGAAGTCGAGCGCCCGTGCGCCTTCGATTTCCTCTAGCCAGAGCCAGGGATCATTGTCCGGAGCTTCGAGCGTAGGCCTGTCGTCGACGGACATGATCGGATCTCCAACAGATCGGGCCGCAGGGTTCGGCTTGATCGTGCGCAAGCGGGAAGCCGCGCGACCCCGTTATACTCCGTGCAATTGCGTCAGGGGCATGGCTTGCGCTCATTTGCGCCGGTTGCCCGCCTACGCCGCTGTCTCCATAGTGCCGCGAATCACCAGAGCGCCGCGGGGCGAAAATACCGATGCTAGATGTGACTGCAGCCGACGAGATCGCCGACGACGCCCGAGCGCGCGCCAATGTGGTGCGCCTTGCGGCCGCGCAGGCCCTGACCGGCGCCAATTCCGCCGTGATCTTCGCCACCGGCTCGATCGTCGGCGCGACGCTCGCGCCCGACATGTCGCTCGCGACCGTGCCGCTGTCGATGTATGTGCTCGGGCTTGCCGCCGGCACGCTGCCGACCGGCGCGATCTCGCGCCGCTTCGGCCGCCGCACAGCTTTCATCATCGGCACGGCCTGCGGCACGCTGACCGGCCTGCTCGGCGCGTTCGCGATTCTGCACGCATCGTTTCCATTGTTTTGTCTGGCGACCTTCCTCGGCGGCCTCTATGGCGCGGTGGCGCAATCCTATCGCTTCGCGGCCGCCGACGGCGCCAGCGCAGCGTACCGGCCCAAGGCGGTGTCCTGGGTGATGGCCGGCGGCGTGTTCGCCGGCGTGCTCGGTCCGCAGCTCGTGCAATGGACCATGGACGTCTGGCCGCCCTATCTGTTCGCGTTCAGCTTCGTGATCCAGGCCGCGGTCGCGCTGGTGGCGATGGGCATCGTCGCCGGCGTCGATATCCCGAAGCCCGCGGCGGCCGATCTCCATGGCGGGCGGCCGCTCATGCAGATCGTGACCCAGCCGCGCTTCATTGCCGCGGCGCTGTGCGGCGTCATTTCCTATCCCATGATGAATCTGGTGATGACCTCGGCGCCGCTGGCCATGAAGCTCTGCGGCCTCAGCGTCAGCGATTCCAATTTCGGCATCCAATGGCACATCGTCGCCATGTACGGGCCGAGCTTCTTCACGGGCTCGCTGATCGCACGCTTCGGCGCGCCGAGAATCGTCGCGGCCGGTTTGCTGCTGGAAGCGGGTGCGGCCGCGATCGGTCTCTCCGGCATCACCGCGATGCATTTCTGGGCTACGCTGATCGTGCTCGGTGTCGGCTGGAATTTCTCCTTCATCGGCGCATCCGCGCTGGTGCTGGAGACACACCGCCCGCAGGAGCGCAACAAGGTGCAGGCCTTCAACGATTTCCTGGTGTTCGGGATGATGGCGATCGGCTCGTTCTCCTCCGGCCAGTTGCTCGCGAGCTACGGCTGGTCGGCAGTGAACATGGTGGTGTTCCCGCCGGTGCTGCTCGGCCTCGTCGTCCTCTCGCTCGCCTCCTGGGCCCGCCGCCGCAAGGAGCGGCTGGAGGCGGCCATGGGCGAATTCCCCGACGCGATCTGAGGCTGGCAGGAGCCTGGCAGCAGTCTGAACGCTTCGATTTGCATCGAAGCGTTCGCCTTGCGATGATTGCTAGACGATGTCGTCATGGCCGGGCGAAAGCGCGAAGCGCGTCTTCACGCCAAATGTCCCGGCCATCCACATCTTTGGCGCGAGGATGGACGTGGATGCCCGGGACGCCCCGGGAATGACGGAGCAAAACAACCGGCAAGCAAGAAAATGCTCGACAATCCTCAGTCCCCGGCCATCGACGAATCCTCCCTCCGTTACGAAGGCTGGCGCATCGTTGCGGTCTGCTTCCTGCTCGCGACCTTCGGCTGGGGGCTCGGCTTCTACGGGCAGAGCGTCTATGTCGCCGAGCTTCAGCGCGCGCATGGCTGGCCGGTCTCGCTGATCTCCTCGGGCACGACCTTCTTCTACCTGTTCGGCGCGCTGCTGGTCGTCTTCGTCGGCGAGGCGATCCGGACATATGGCCCGCGGCTTTGCCTGATCGCCGGTACGCTGGCGATGGCGGCGGCCGCGGTTGCGATCGGCGCGGTGCGCGAGCCCTGGCAGCTTTATCTCGCCGATGCCGTGCTCGCCTTCGGCTGGGCCGGCACGAGTCTCGCGATGATCACCAACACGATCAGCCTGTGGTTCGACCACAAGCGCGGCATGGCCATCAGCCTGGCGCTCAATGGCGCCAGCTTCGGCGGCATCGCCGGCGTGCCGCTGCTGGTGACCATGATCGGCCATGTCGGCTTCGCGAGCGCGATGTTCACTGCCGCCGGCGCCATGCTGGTGCTGCTCCTGCCCGTGATTCTGATCGTCGTCGGTCATCCGCCCGACCGCCACGGCTGGCACGCCGCGACAAAAGCGAAGGCGCGATCATCGGCGCAGATCCGAAAGGACGCGGTGCGCGATGTCGGCTTCCTCACGGTGACGGTCGCGTTTGCGCTTGTGCTGTTCGCGCAGGTCGGCTTCATCGTACATCTCATCTCGTTCCTCGATCCCGTGATCGGGCGCGAGCGCGCCGCCGTTGCCGTCGCGGTGCTGACGGCGATGGCCGTGGTCGGCCGCGTGCTGTTCTCGATGGTGATCGATCGTCTCAATCAGCGGCTCGCCTCCGCGCTGTCGTTCCTGAGCCAGGCGGCCGCGCTCCTCGTCGTGATCAACCTGCACAATGACTACGTGCTGATCGCCGCCTGCGCGGTGTTCGGCTTCTCCGTTGGCAACCTCATCACACTGCCGTCGCTGATCATGCAGCAGGAATTCGATTCGCGTTCGTTTGGCGTGCTGATCAGCCTGAACACCGCGATCAACCAGGTCACCTACGCATTCGGCCCGGGCGTGGTCGGCTTCCTGCGCGATCTCTCCGGCGGCTACGCGCTGCCGTTCTATGTCTGCATCGCGCTGGAGGTGACGGCCGCGGTGCTGATCATGGTGCGCGGTGGCAACGCGAAGGCGTCATAGAGGCGCGACGGCGCTTCAACACACTTCGTCATTGCGAGCGGAGCGAAGCAATCCAGAATCTTTCCGCGGCGGCAGTCTGGATTGCTTCGTTGCGCTCGCAATGACGGAGTAAGCGGATCCAGCGGAGCTCACGCCCCCCGCTGCTTCAACAAATCCTCAAGATCCAGCCGCTTGGTGAACATCGCAAGCTTCCCGTCCGGCGCAAACGGCCATTGCTCTTTCGGCCGGTCCCAATACAGCTCGACACCGTTCTCATCGGGATCGCGCAAATAGAGCGCTTCGCTGACGCCGTGATCGCTGGCGCCGTCGAGCGCGATGCCGGCCGAGAGCACGCGATGCAGTGCATCAGCCAGAGCGGAACGTGTCGGATAGAGGATCGCGGTGTGATAGAGCCCGGTCGTGCCGGGCGGCGGCGGTGAGCCGCCCTTGCTTTCCCAGGTGTTGAGCCCGATGTGATGGTGATAGCCGCCGGCCGAGATGAAGGCGGCACCGGAGCCCATGCGCTGCATCAGCTCGAAGCCGAGCACGCCGCAATAAAAGCCGAGCGCGCGATCGAGATCGGCGACCTTGAGGTGAACGTGGCCGATCCGGGTGCCGGCATTGACGGCTGGGCTTTGCGACATGTGATTGCTCCGTTGACCAACTCCACATAAGCCGGGCTTCGGGACCGTGCTATCAGCCTATCTCGAAACCCAGCGTTTCCGGATGCGCAATTGCGCACCCGGATGCGTAATTACGAGAGCTCTGATACCTCGCCCTCCGGCAAGCCGAACTCGAACGTGTTCAGCGTCATCGACACCAGCGTATAGTAGCCGCACAGCCCGATCACCTCGACGAGCCCGCGTTCGCCGAGCAGCCTGACCGCGTCGTCATAGAGGCCCTTCTCGAGGCCGTGACCCTCATGCAGCGATTTCGCAACGTCGTAGATCATCTTGCCCTTGGGATCATCGAACTCCGGCGTGCGACGGTCGCGGATCGCCTCGATGATCTCAATCTTCATGCCGCCCTGCAGCGCGAGGCGCTTATGCGCATACCATTCGTAATGCGCCGTCCAGTGCCGCGCCGTCACCAGGATCGCGATCTCCGAGAGCTTTGCGGGGAAGACGGTGTCGAAGCGCAGGACTTCGCCGAGCCGCGTGGCGTGGCGGGCCATGTCGGGGCTGCTCAGCCAGGCCATCATCGGTGCCGGCGGCTTGCCGCGCTTTCCGGCAATCGACTCCTCATAGGTCTGCCGCTGGTTGTCGCTCATTTCGTCAGGCGAAAGTAGTTTGAGGCGCATCGTTGTTTCCTCGTTGTTTTTTAGCGTCGCCGTGGCCGCCACTATAGCCTGATGCCTCACGTTGTGAGTAGCCGGAGCGCACGGAAGTGGTTGAATTCCGCGGTGCGATGGCCCAGAGTCGCCGGCAACAAGTTGATTTTGAGTGATGGAAGCGACCCATGAGCGACTCTAAGACCACAGATTCCGAGGCGGCGGATCTCGAACAATTCCGCAACGAGACGCGCGCCTGGCTGGAAGCCAACTGCCCGCCGGAGATGCGCAAGCCCGCGACATCAGACGCCGACGTGTTCTGGGGCGGACGCAACGCAAAGTTCTCGTCCGAGCCGCAGCGCGTCTGGTTCGAGCGCATGCGCGACAAGGGCTGGACCGTGCCGGACTGGCCGAAGGAATATGGCGGCGGTGGCTTGAGTGCCGCCGAGCACAAGGTGCTGCGCGCGGAGATGGCGAAGATCGGTGCGCGTCCGCCGCTGTCGAGCTTCGGCATCTGGATGCTCGGGCCGGCGCTGTTGAAATACGGTACCGAGGCGCAGAAGCAAGAGCATCTGCCGAAGATTGCGGCCGGCCTGATCCGTTGGTGCCAGGGCTACTCCGAGCCGAACGCCGGCTCCGATCTCGCTTCGCTGCAGACCCGCGCGGAGAGTGACGGCGACGACTTCGTCATCACCGGCCAGAAGATCTGGACGTCCTATGCGAACTACGCCGACTGGATCTTCTGCCTGGTACGCACCGATCCTGCGGCGAAGAAGCACGACGGCATCAGCTTCATCCTGTTCGACATGACCTCGAAGGGCGTCTCGACCAAGCCGATCCTCCTGATCTCCGGCTACTCGCCGTTCTGCGAAACCTTCTTCGACAATGTCCGCGTGCCGAAGTCGCATGTCGTCGGCACCGTCAACCGCGGCTGGGACGTCGCGAAATATCTGCTGCAGCACGAGCGCGCGATGATCTCCGGCATGGGCGAGCGCGGCGTCGGCCGTCCGCTCGGCCAGATCGCTGCGGATTCGATCGGCACCGATGCGGTGGGGCGCCTCGACGATGCGATCCTGCGCAGCCAGATCGCGACCTTCGAGGTCGATGAAGCCGCGCTTGCGGCTTGCGCCGAGCGCGCGGTCGATCTCGCCAAGGCGGGGCAGGCGCATCCGGCATTTTCCTCGGCCATGAAATATTACGGCACCGAACTGAACAAGCGCCGCTACGAGATCCTGATGTCGGCCGGCGGCGTCGATGCGCTGGAATGGGAGAGCGAGCGCTCCAAGCAGGGCGCCCGTCCGCGCGCCTGGCTGCGCACCAAGGCCAACTCGATCGAGGGCGGCACATCCGAAGTGATGCTCGGCATCGTCGCCAAGCGCATCCTCGATCTGCCGGGGGCGTGAGGCACACTTTCGCAGCACGTCATTCCGGAGCGCCGCCGATAGCGGCGAGCCCGGAATCCATATCCACCAATCGGGAGTATGGATTCCGGGCCTGCGCCTTACGGCGCATCCCGGAATGACGAAGATCAGATAGATTTCGAATCGGAAACACCACCATGGCCCTCGTCCTCACCGAAGAACAATCGATGCTCCGCGACTCTGCGCGCGGGCTGATCAGCGACAAAGCGCCGGTATCGCATCTGCGCCACCTGCGCGACTCCAAGGATCCGACCGGATTCTCCAAGGAGTTTTGGCAATCCTTCGCCGAGATGGGCTTTGCCGGCCTGCTCGTGCCGGAAGAGTTCGGCGGCAGCGGCCTCGGTTATGTCGAAGCCGGCGTCGTCATGGAGGAGATCGGCCGCACGCTGATGCCCTCGCCGTTTCTGGCGACAAGCGTGGTCGCCGCCTCAGCGCTCTCGCGCGGCGGCAATGCCGCCCAGAAGTCGGAATATCTGCCAAAGATCTCCAGCGGCTCGCTGCTCGCGACGCTCGCGATCGACGAGGGCGCCAAGCACCGGCCGCTCCAGACCAGCCTGCAGGCGGTGCGCGCCGGCAATGGCTTCAAGCTCTCCGGCGCCAAGGCGCTGGTCGTCGACGGCCACGTTGCCGATCTTCTGATCGTCGCCGCGCGCACCGCGGGCTCCGCCGGCGAACGCGAGGGGCTGACGCTGTTCCTGGTCAACCCGCGAGCCAAGGGCGTTGCGATCGAGCGCACCATCATGGTGGATTCGCACAACGCGGCGCGGATCGAACTCGCCAATGTCGAGGTCAATGCCGATGGCGTGCTCGGCGAGGTCGATCAGGGCGCCGGCCTGCTTGACGGCGTGCTCGATATCGGCCGCGGTGCGGTGGCCTCCGAGATGGTGGGTCTCAGCGATGAGGTGTTCGGCCGCACCACCGAGTACCTCAAGCAGCGCAAGCAGTTCGGCAAGCTGATCGGCGAATTCCAGGCGCTGCAGCACCGCGCCGCCCAGCTCTATGTCGACATCGAGATCACGCGCGCCGCGGTGATGAAGGCGCTGCAGGCGCTCGATGCCGACGTGACCAAGGCCGCGTCAGCCGTTGCTGTGGCCAAAGCGCGCGCCGGCACCACCGCAACGCGCGCGGTGCAGGAAGGCGTACAGATGCACGGCGGCATGGGCATGACCGACCAGTTCGACATCGGCTTCTTCATGAAGCGCGCGCGGGTCTGCGAGGAGCTGTTCGGCGACGCCAACTACCACGCCGAGCAGCTCGCGCGGGCAAGGGGGTATTGAGGCGGAGTGAGGCGCGGGAACGCCGCCTCACCCTCAGGCGTCATCGCCCGGCTCGACCGGGCGATCCAGTACGCCGCGGCCTTTCCGCATACGTCAGGCGTCTCTGGAATACTGGATCGCCCGCTTTCGCGGGCGATGACACCAGAAAAATGGAGAATGCTCGCCCCAAGCCCGTCATTGCGAGCGAAGCGAAGCAATCCAGAATCCTTCCGCGGCGGCAGTCTGGATTGCTTCGTCGCTTCGTTCCTCGCAATGACGGCGGAGAGTCCCGTTACCGCATCGGCGGCGCGTATTGCACGCCGCCGGCGTTCCAGAGCTGGTTCATGCCGCGCGGGATCTTCAGCTTGGATTTCTCGCCGATATTGCGCTCGTACATCTCGCCGTAATTGCCGACGTGGCGGATGATGCGCACGGCCCAGTCCTTGGTGAGGCCGAGCTGCTCGCCGTAATTGCCCTCGGTGCCGACCAGCCGCATCACTTCGGGCTTCTTCGACTTCAGCGCCTCGTCGATGTTCTCCGAGGTGACCCCTAACTCCTCGGCGTTGATCATCGCATAGAGCGTCCACTTCACGATCATCATCCAGTCGTCGTCGCGCTGGCGCACGACGGGGGCCAGCGGCTCCTTGGAGATCATGTCGGGGAGGATCATGTGGTCGCCGGGCTTGGACAGGTTGAGCCGCAGCGCATAGAGCTGGGAGACGTCGGCGGTCAGCGTGTCGCACTTGCCGGCGTCGTAGGCCTTCACGACGTCGTCCAGCTTGTCGAGCTTGACCTCCTCATACTTCATGTTGTTGGCACGGAAGTAGTCGGTGAGGTTGAGCAGCGTCGTGGTGCCGGCCTGCACGCACACCTTGCTGCCGTTCAGGTCCAGCGAGGTTTCCTTGTTGCGGGAGCGGGGCACCATGAAGCCCGCGCCGTCGTAATAGGCGACGGCCGGGAAGTAGAGATCGTAGTCGAGCTCACGCGCCATGCTCCAGGTCGAGTTGCGCGAGAGGATGTCGACTTTCCGGCTCTGCAATTCCTTGAAGCGCTCGCTGGCGTCGAGCGGAACGAATTTCGCCTTGCTCGGATCGTTGAAGATGGCGCTCGCCACCGCGCGGCAGAAATCGACATCGAAGCCGGTCCAGTTGCCCTTGTCGTCGGGGATCGAGAAGCCCGGCAGGCCCTTGTTGACGCCGCACAGCACCTCGCCGCGCCGGATCGTGCGCTTCAAGGTGCGGGTGTCGTAGAACTCATAGGTAACGGCCAGGGCACCGACCAGTACGGCGACTGCGAGCCCGATCAGCAGGCCGCCTCGAAATGTGCGCATGATGTCTCTCTCTCGAAATAATCGGCAAAAGGAATTTGGACGGAGGCGGGGAGCATGATCCGGAAAAGCGCGAAGCGGTTTTCCGAAAAGATCATGCTCAAACGATAACTCTCAGAGTTCAGGCTTCTGCCGCACCACCACCTTGGTGCCGACCGGGACGCGATCATAGAGATCGGCCACGTCGTTGTTGACCAGGCGGAAGCAGCCCGACGACACCTTGGTGCCGATCGTGTCCGGCCGGTTGGTGCCGTGGATGCGGTAGACCGTCGTGCCGAGATACATGGCGCGCGCGCCGAGCGGATTACCGGGGCCGCCGGCCATGAAGCGCGGCAAATAGGGCTGGCGCTGGATCATTTCCGGCGGCGGCGTCCAGTCCGGCCATTCCTTCTTGTTGGTGATGTTCAGCAGACCCTGCCACTGGAAGCCGTCGCGGCCCACGCCGATACCGTAGCGGATCGCGCGCCCGCCGGGCTGGACCAGATAGAGGTGACGCTCGGCGGTCGAGATGATGATCGTGCCCGGCGCTTCGGTCGTGCGGAAGTAAACGACCTGCTTCTGCCATTCCGGATCGAGCTGGTAGCTGTCGTCGGCGATCAGGCCCGGCTCGTCGCCGCGGTCGGGCTGCTGGGCGAAAGCCTAAGGCCCGGACAGGATCAGCCCGATCGCGGCCATAAACATCCCGGTCAGGCGACGAAAATCCGTCATTTCAAGCTCTCCCCGCTGCCACAGCGCAAATCATTCGGAACCATCAGAACTCAGGGGCAGCTTCATGGCAAGGTCATGGCGCGCCCAGCAGGTATGTCACGAGAATGCTTTGGTTTTTTGACGAGGCGCGGCAACGCCAAAAACAGGGGATGGCGCGAAAAGCAGTCGCCCCACATCCTCAGCGGGCGGGAGGGCGCCTCAGATCTGGTTGCTTTCGGGCGCGATGGCGAGCCGCCGGACGATTTCGGCACCCACGGCGCGCGCCTCGTTCCTCGAGCCGATGCGGGGGCTGCGAAACCTTCGCCCGGACCGCAATCTGATGACAACGATGCAGTGCTCGTCCTCGGATCGACCGCGGCGCTCGACCGTGATCGCCTTCACGTCGCGCCCTTCGATATGGTCGGCGCGCAGCTTGCCATCGCCCGATAGGCGCTCGATGCGAATATCCCGCTGCCGGATGATCCAGAAGGCACCGGTCACGAGATTGGCGTATCGGTGAACGGCAAACGCGGCGATCGCGCCAATCGGCAACAGCATGATGTCGATGGGGCCGGGCGACAAACCGCGCCACAGCTTGTAGGCGTAGGGAACGACGGACAATGCGACGACGATCACTGCAACGATCCGAACGTCCCTCTCGCTAAACGGCTCGACGGGTTCGCCAAGATGCATCTCGGGATTGCTGGCATCGAGCGGATTGACCGGCGCCTCGACGTTGGCAACGCCGAATTGGGTCGCGATCCGGGCAACCGTTTCGCGAACATGCGTGACGTCGGAGATCGGCGGGGACGTCAGGCGCTCGCCCGAAGCTAGCGTGAAGACCAGATGGAAGCGCGCCCTGGAAACCTTGCTTTTGGGGACCCGCAGCTCCGCTACGTCGTCCTTCGCGACGATCCTGCTGCGGAGCCGTCCGAACGGTCGCTGTCGCCCGATCAGGATTTCATTCGGCGTGATGATCCAGACCACGGCCGGTGCAAGCATGACGGCGCCGATGAACGCGGCCCCCAAGAGGAGCGCGACCACGGAGATGATCACCTCGAGGTAGTCGTGCGTGAACAGGCCTGGCGTGAAGCAGAGGGAAACGGCTGCCGCAAAGCCGGCCATGACCAGCCGCTGCGCAATTGAAGAGCCTTCACGAAGGCGAATGTCGTTGCTGGGGGGCGCTTCGTCCATCGCGGGCGGCTGATTCCGTCGGCACGAAACTCCACGGACGAATCCGTGGAGTCAAGCAACAATAGCGACGGGCGGAACCAGCCGCGCGACGTCCGCGCCGCCTCAGCTATTGGCGCTGAGCAGGCGTGCCACCGTCCGGTCGATCTCGTCATAACTGCCTTCGCCGGCATGCTGGAAGACGATCTTGCCGTTCTGGTCGATGACGTACTGCGCCGGCCAATACTGGTTCCGGTAGGCGTTCCAGGTCCGGGAGTCGTTGTCCTGCGCCACCGGATAGGTGATGCCGTGGCGCTTCAGCGCGGCCTGCACATTGGAGGCCGAGCGCTCGAACGGAAATTCGGGCGTGTGCACGCCGACCACCACCAGGCCCTTGTCCTTGTATTTGGCGTAGAGCTGGGTGACATGCGGCAGCGTGTTGACGCAGTTGACGCAGCCATAGGTCCAGAAGTCCACCAGCACGACCTTGCCGCGGAGATCGGCAAGGCTGAGCGGCTTGGAGTTGAACCAGTTGCTGATGCCGGCGAAGTCGGGCGCGGTCTGCTGGCTCGCGGCAGCGGTGACGATCGGTCTTGCGGGCGAGGCCTCGTCGCAGATGCCGGGGATCACGGCGCCGGTCAGGGCGAAGCCAATCAGCGAAGCAGACACAGTGGGCAGTTTTAGCGTCATGGAAGCGTCCTCCGGTGGAATGAGGGATGATCACAGGCCGATCTGGCCGGTGGGATAGAAGCCGGTGAGCCACGCCACGATCAGCGTGTCGTATTGGAAGTAGGCGGCGAGCGCGAAGGCGATCACGACGACGCCAAAGCCCTGCTGCAGGCGTGGCGAGATGCGCGCGAGGCTGCGCACGCGCGTGGTCGCGGCCTGCCCGCCATAGGCGATCGCCAGCATCGGGATCGCGGCGCCGATGGCGTAGGCGACCAGCAGAGTGCCGGCCCAGGACAGGTTCTTCGACGTCGCAACCAGCGTCAGGATCGAGCCGAGCACGGGGCCGGCGCAGGGCGTCCAGACGAGGCCAAGCGTGGTGCCGAGCACGAGCCCGCCGACCGCGCCCTCGCGCTGCGCGGCGCTGGATGCGCCGAGGTCGAGCCAGCCGTTGAGCCGGATCGAGAGCCACTCGAACGGCGCCGGCCACAGCATCAACAGGCCGAATCCGATCAGCAGGATCGCCGCGGCCGAGCGCAGCACATTGGGATCGAAATCGAATAGCCGCGTGAGGGCACCGAGCAGCAGCGCCGTCGCCGAGAACGAGATCACGAAGCCGAGCGCGATCAGGACAGGGCGCAAATGCGAGGTGCGTCCGATCGAGGCGCCGAGCAGGATAGGCAGCATCGGCAGCGTGCAGGGCGCGGCGATGGTGAGGATGCCGGCAAGCACAGCGAAAATCAGGTCGAGCATCGGGCCACTCGTGAATGGGTCACGAGGTTGCTTCGAGCCGGATGCGTCGGTCGTTACGCAGCGTCACGCGTTCGTTACGAGCCACAATGACGGTGCGCTCCCTCCCCCCTTGCGGGGGAGGGCTGGGGAGGGGGGTAGCCCCGGGTGAGATCGGAGTTCGTGGCTACCCCCCTCCCTGCCCCTCTCCCACAAGGGGGGAGTGGTGCCCGCCTCACTTAAGTGCAGCCACCAACGCTGGGTTCGTGGCCCGTCCTGACGCTTAATCACGCGGACGGGCGAGACGCTACATCGCCCAAACACAAAACGACCCGGAGGGGGGCATCCCGTCCGGGTCGCTGGAGGTCCTTGGGAGGTTTAGGCAAAACCGTATGAAAGCGTTATAGGGACGAAGTTTTTCCGCCTGATGTTGTGGTTTGTTTCAATTGTTTCGAGCCCGGTAACGCTTTCGCGAGCGGGACGGCGCCAAAGCCGAGGTCCTATCCCGTTGAAATCTCGAATTTTTACGCGGCGAAGCGGTCGACGCCGGCTCCTTTAAGCAAATCGGCGAGCTGCTTGCGGGCGTAGAACATCCGCGTCTTCACCGTGCTCTGCGGGATGCCGATGATCGCCCCGACCTCCTCCACCGACTTCTCATGGTAGTAGACGAGGTTGATGATCTCGCGATGCGCCGGCGACAGCTTGGCCACGCAGGCGCGCAGGATCGCGCTGGTGTCGCTGCGGTCGAGCGAGGTCTCGGGCGTGTCGGCCTCGTCGGCGATCTCTCGCACGTCTTCCTGGTCGATGTCCTCGAAGCGGCGCTGGCGCATCGCGGTCAGGGCCTTGAAGCGGGCGATCGAGAGCAGCCAGGTCGAGACCTGCGAGCGGCCCTGGAATTGTCTGGCGGTCCGCCACACGTCCAGGAAGACCTGGCTGACGAGGTCCTCGGCCGTGGTGGCGTCGCGCACGATGCGCAGGATGAAGCGATACACCCGCACATTATGCCGGCAATAGAGGATGTGCATGGCCGTCCGGTTGCCGTCGGCGATGCTTTCCAGGAGCATGTCGTCCGAGGTCGCCTGAGCAGCAATGATGCCCTGGCTGGCTTCGGCGTTGATGGCGACGACGTTCTGCATGAATGGCTCCCCGTAGCGCCGCAACCGAGCGGCGTTTCCTTGGGTGAAAGTGTTAATGAGCCAGCGTTTCGGGACGTCTGCGCGACAAGCGGAAAATGGTTTCGTGGGCCGCCAAATTGTTTCGTCGGAAGAGGCACGACGAAACATTCGGGGCAAAAAATCGTGCAATTTCAATGTGCGGAAAATACGGTACTGCGGACTTGGACTGGGCGGAACGAATTTCGGGTTGCCACGTTTGGTCGCGCCACGCGCTCCGCTGTCGTCCTGGCGAAAGCCAGGACGCGTTGTGGCGTGTACGCCTACGCGCGCCTCACGCCTTCTCGCCCGCCGGCGAGAACAGATAGCCGCCGCCGCGGATGGTGCGGATGACGGCGGGCTTGGTCGGGTCGGGCTCGATCTTGCGGCGGATGCGCATGATGCGCAGGTCGACGGCGCGGTCGAACGCTTCGGCATCGCGCGCATTGGCCAACTCCAACAGACGCTCGCGCGACAGCACACGCTTCGGATTGGCCGCGAACACTTTCAGCAGCCCGAACTCGGACGCGGTCAGCGGATGCTCGTTGCCTTCGTCGTCGCGCAACGCCTGGGCTTCGAGGTCGAGCCATTTGGTGCCGAAGCGCACGAGCTGATCCTTGTCCGACTTCGCCGCCGCGGCTTCCGGTGCCGCCTTTGCCGGCGCGCTCCGCCGCAGCACCGAGCGGATGCGTGCCATCAATTCGCGCAGCTCGCAGGGCTTGGCCACGTAATCGTCGGCACCGAGCTCGAGGCCCACGACGCGGTCGATCGGGCTTGCGGTCGCCGTGAGCATGATCACCGGCACGTTGATGCGACTCTTCAGGTCGCGGATGATCGAGAGCCCGTCTTCCTCGGGCATGTTGAGATCGAGCACGACGAGATCGGGCATGCTGCCCTCGATCGCGGCGCGTAAGGACTTGCCGCCGTCGCACAGCGTCACGGTGAAGCCGTGCATCTTGAGGTAATCGCCGACCATTTCCCGGGCCGGGGCCTCATCGTCGACGATCATGATGTGCTGGCTTTGGGTCATGTTACTCGGATCTTGGCGTTCGGATCTTGGCGTACAGATCTTGGCGTACAGATATTGTCGTTCTGATTCTTGCGTTCAGATCAGGGTATTTCGGTCGCAGGCAGCGTGATGGTGAAGGTCGATCCCTTGCCGGGGCCGTTGCTCTCGGCGGTGACCTCCCCGCCATGCATGTCGATAATACGCTTGACGATGGAGAGCCCAAGGCCCGTCGAGCTCTCGCCCGCGGTTGGCTTTGCCGACAGCCGCTGGAACCGGCCGAACAGGCGGCCGAGATCCTCCGGCGACAGCCCGGCGCCCTCATCGGTGACGCGGACGACGGTGTCATTGCCCTCGTGCGTGACTGCCACGGTGATCCTGCCGCCGATCGGGCTGTACTTGATCGCATTGCTGATCAGATTGTCGATCGCCTCGCGGATGCGGTCGGTGTCGCACATGGTGACGATGTTGGGCGGCGCCGCGACGGTGATCGCCTGCTGCTTGTTGACCGCCAGCGGCTGGTTGGCCTCGGCGACCTCCTGGACCAGCGCGGCGACGTCGACGGGCTCGCGGCGAATCGTGATGTCGAAGGCATCGGCCATCGCGTCCGAGATCAGATGATCAACCATCGTGGTCAGCCGCTTGGTGGCGTCGCGAATGTGGTCGACCTGCGCGACCACGCCGCCCTCGGAGGCGCCGGTCGAGATCAGCTCCTTCAGCATCTCGGTGCGGCCGAGGATGACGCCCAGCGGATTCTTCAGGTCGTGCGCGACCGTGCCCAGGATCTCGTTCTTGAAGCCGTTGGCGCGCTGCAGCCGCAGCCATTGCGCCGAGAGGCGACGGTTGGCCTGCATCAGCGCGCGGGTGCGCTGGGCGACGCGGTCCTCGAGCTGCGTGTTGGCGTCCTGAAGCTGCTGATAGAGGATCACATTGTCGAAGGCGATCGAGAGCCGGCTGGAGAATATCTCGACCAGCGAGCGATCGGTCTCGGACAGCTCGCGCTCGGCCTGCAGCAGCACCACGACCTCGCGGCCGCTGCCGGTGCGCAGATAGATCACGCTGCGATGGTCGGCGAATTCGTTCTTGCGGCGCTGGAACGCGGCCTCGACCATCGCGCGCAGATCGGGATCGAGCGCCTTCGAGGAGGTCGTGCCGATGAAGCGGCTGTAGCAGCCGCTGCCCGCCAGCACCGAGAGCTCGGCGTCCGATCCGCCATTGTCGCGCAGGACCAGTATTCCGGCGCAGTCGACATTGAGCAGCGAAGCGAGCTGGGTCAGCACGCCCTCGGCGAGGCGCTGCATCGACTTGAAGTCGTAGAGCGTCGAGGCCGCATCGATGATGATTTCGAGTCCGCGCCTGGTCTGCACCATGCGCTCGAGCTGCTGATAGGAGCGCAGCGCCGCAGTCAGCGAGGTGAACAGCTTGTCCGCGGTGAGCTCGGTCTTGGCCTTGTAGTCGTTGATGTCGTACTGCACGATCACGCGCCGCTCGGGCGCCTGGCCGGGCTGGCCGGTGCGCAGGATGATGCGAACGGTCTCGTTCTTGAGCTCGTTGCGGATGAACTCGACGAGTTCGAGGCCCGCGACGTCCGTCTCCATGATGACGTCGAGCAGCACGGCGGCGATGTCGTGGTGCTCGGCCATCAGCTTGCGACCTTCCGCCGCGGAATGGGCGGAGAGGATCTCCAGGCTCTGGCCGTTGAGGCTGTAGTCGGACAGCGCGAAGCGGGTGCCGTCATGCACGGCCGGATCGTCGTCGATGACGGCGATCTTCCACTTCCTCGCGTTGGTATCCTCCGACGCGGTACCGGTATCGTCGATCAGGTGGAGGACATCGTCCTGTTCGGCCATTGAGAAGTCCCGTCAGTCTCTGTGCTTTGCGCGCCGCCCTTGGCGACCCGCGGCATGATAATCCGAAAGGTAGTGCCTTGTCCCGGCTTGGATTCCAGCATCATCCGCCCGCCGAGCTGCTGGGTGACCAGGTTATAGACGATATGGAGGCCGAGACCCGTGCCGCCTTCGTTGCGCCGGGTGGTAAAGAAAGGGTCAAAGGCCTGACGTTGCACGTCGGGCGTCATGCCGGCCCCATCATCGGCAAAGATGATCTCGATGTCGTCGGAGCCGCGCGGCCTTGCCGAGATCGCGATCGTGCCGGCGCGACCGTCGCCGAAGGCGTGGTTGGCGGCGTTGAGGAAGAGATTGGTCAGGATCTGGCCGTAGGAGCCGGGATAGCCGTCGAGAAGCAACCCTTCGGGCACGTCGACCTGTAGCGTGATCGGCGAGCGTTTCAGGACCGGGCGCAGGCTCGCGATGATCTGGTCGGTGGCCTCGCTCAGCGAGAACTGCCGCCGCTCGGCGTGCGAGCGGTCGACTGCGACCTGCTTGAACGACTGGATCAGCTCGCCGGCACGCGTGAGGTTGGCGACGAGCTGCTGCGAGGCGTCGCGCGAGGCCTGCACGAACTCCTCGAGCTGCGAGCGGCGCAAGCCGCCGTCGCCCTTGAGCTGCGCCTCGAAGATGTCGCTGCGCCGGGCGAAGCTCGAGGCAACGGTCAGGCTGATGCCGATGGGATTGTTGACCTCATGGGCGACGCCGGCGACGAGGCCGCCGAGTGCCGCAAGCCGTTCGGCATCGATCAGGTTCTGCTGTGCGGTGTTGAGCTCGAGCAGCGCGCTCTCGGCCTTTTCCTTGGACGCGCGCAGCTCGTCCTCGGCCTTGCGCTTGGCGATCGCGTTCTCGCGGAACACCTCCACCGCGCGTGCCATGGCGCCGACCTCGTCGCGCGCCTTGATGCCCTGCACCTCGCGATCGAGATCGCCCAGCGTGATCGCGCGCATCGCGGTCATGATCTGCTGCAGCGGCAGCCGGATCGACAGCGCGATCAGCACGCCGGCGCTCAGGATGATGCCAAGGAAGATCACCGCTATCGAGAGCACCCGCCGCGAAATGTCCGCCAGCGTGCGGTCGAACGTCTCCTGCGCCTTCTGCTCGCGCTGGCGCATCTTGGTCGAGAGGTCGTCGATGGCGCCGATCGCCTCGGCCTGGCTGGCATCGATCGTGTTGCGGAGCAGCTCGGTGCGGCTCGTGAGCTGCTCGGAGAGCTTTGCAAACCCCTCGCGCATCGCGGTGGTGCGCGCTTCCAGCCTTTGCAGCGCCATGCGCTGGAGGTCGTTGTCGGCGAGGTCGATCATGACCGGAATGGTCTTCTCGATCGTCTCGGTGTTGCGGCGCGCGTCGTCGGCGGCGGCCGGTGACAGCGACAGGTAATAGGAGTTCGCCGCGACCAGCATGGCGGTGAAGGCTTCGCGGGATTTGCCGAGCGAGGGCCAGATCAGCGCGTCGCGGTGGCCGGTGGCGCCCTCGATGATCGAATAGAGGCCCGCCATGTCCTTGGCCGGGCCCTGCACCTGCTCCTCATAGGTCTTGGCGATGGTCGCCTGCACGCTGCGCAGTTCGCCGAAGCCGTTGAGGAAGCGCTCGGTGGTGCGCTCCAGCTCCTCGACCGAGCCTGATAGCATCGGGTCCTTGGCGGCGCGGTTGGTCAGCGTGCCCAGCACCGCCTCGCGCAACAGCAGGATTTCGGCGAACAGGTCCGGGCTCGGCTGGTTGATGTAGCGGTGGATCAGGTTCTGCAGGCGCCCGGTTTCGCTTTCGAGCAGCGCCAGGATCTTGTCGGACTCGCGCACCTGGCGCACATCGTCCCAGGCCGAGCCCAGCACCTGCGACCCGTTCCAGATCAGTCCGACCAGCACCACCACCACGGCGGAGTTCAGCGCTGCGATCGACAGGATGCGCCAGCGGATCGGCACCGCCCGCAACGCGCCGACCAGGCGCGCGCGCAGCCGCCCGACGGGGCCGGGCTGCCTGTCTGCGTGCTCGCTGCGTGCGGGCTCGGCCAAGACGCCTCACTCCACCTTGCGAATGCGTTCGATCAGGGCCGCCGCGGCGGGATCACGGCCGATCGGCCGGTCCGTCACCTTCTGCATGTGCTCGATGGAGCGGAACAGGAACGGCATGGCGAGCACATTCATCGCCGGGACGAAGTTGCCGATCAGTGCCACATTGATCCGGTTGAGGTCGATCGCGCCGGCCCGGGTCTGCTCGATCGTCTCTTTCTCCTCGCCGAGCTGGCGGGAGTGAAACACCTTGATCTCGTGCCGGCCGTTGGTGCGCTCCGCGATCAGGGCGCCCATGTAGCGCAGCGCCTGCACGGTCGGGTAGTCCTCGCTCTGGGTGTCGGCGGCGCGAAATTCGCGCGCAAACGCCTCGGTCGCGCATATCGCGAACAAAAGCACGACGAAAATCACCCCGGTCCGCGAGAGTTCGGCACGGCTCAACACTGGCACACTCAACCCCTCAGTGATGAAGTCTATGGCAGGACTAAAAGGTTCAATGCAATCTAGCAGATGGTTAAGGGAAGGCCATCCCGGCGCGGACCGGCCTTCGATTGTGCGGTGCGACCGAGCCTTATTCCCGGTTGAAACCGGAGATGCCGGGGCTTAAGCACGAGCGAACGCAAGTCGCTTTTTTTCGCAACCGACGGGATGAGCGAATCGTGATGTCAGTCTCGCGCCTCTTGCCAGTCCTTGCCGTTGCCGCGGTGGTTGCCCTGGTCTCGCCGGCCCGCGCCGCCACCGACATCGCGCTGTGGCACGCGATGTCGGGCGAGCTCGGCCGGCAGCTCGAGAAGCTCGCTTCCGACTTCAACGCCTCGCAATCCGACTATCGGATCCTGCCGAGCTACAAGGGCAGCTACACCGAGACCGTGACGGCGGCGATCTTCGCATTCCGCTCGCGCGGCCAGCCTGCGATCGTCCAGGTCAACGAGGTCGCGACCGCGACCATGACCGCAGCCAAGGGCGCGATCTATCCGGTGTTCAGCCTGATGAGGGATTTGAACGAGCCGTTCAGGCCTGAGGTCTATCTTCCTGCGGTCTCGGGCTACTATGCCGACGCTAGCGGCAATCTGTTGTCCTTCCCGTTCAATGCGTCGACGCCGATCCTCTACTACAACAAGACCATGTTCCGCAGCGCCGGCCTCGATCCGGAGAAGCCGCCGAAGACATGGCCCGAGCTCGGGCTTGCCGCCAAACGCCTGCGCGAGCGCGGCGCGGTGTGCGGCTTCACCACGTCCTGGCCGTCCTGGATCCATGTCGAGAATTTTTCCGCCTTCCACAACCTTCCGCTCGCGACAAAGACCAACGGCTTTGCCGGGCTCGACGCGGAATTGACCATCAACAACGCAGCCCTCGTCCATCACATCGCCCAGCTCGCCGAATGGCAGAAGGACAAGGTGTTCGACTACAGCGGCCGCGGGCAGTCGGCCGAGCCGCGCTTCCAGAACGGGGAGTGCGGCATCTTCATCGGCTCTTCGGCGACGCGTGCCGACATCAGGGCGAATTCGAAATTCGAGATCGGCTACGGCATGATGCCGTACTGGCCGGACGTGAACGACGCGCCGCAGAACTCGATCATTGGCGGCGCCACGCTGTGGGTGCTGCGCGACCGCCCGCGCGACGAATACAAGGGCGTTGCGAGGTTCTTCGCCTATCTGTCGCAGCCCGGCGTGCAGGCGGCCTGGCACCAGAACACCGGCTATCTGCCGATCACCCGCGCCGCCTTCGAGCTGACGCGCGCGCAAGGCTTCTACGAACGCAACCCGGGCTCGGCGATCTCGTTCGAGGAGATCACGCTGCATCCGCCGACGGAGAATTCCAAGGGCATCCGGCTCGGCTCCTTCGTGCTGATCCGCGGCGCGATCGAGGACGAGCTGGAGCAGGCCTTTGCCGGCAAGAAGGGCGCGCAGGCCGCGCTCGATTCCGCCGTCGAGCGCGGCAACAAGCTCTTGCGCCAGTTCGAGCGCGCCAGCCCGGACCGGTAGGTGCGCGGTGGGGCGCCGGCCTCGCCACATCCGTCATTGCGAGCGCAGCGAAGCAATCCAGACTGTCGCCGCGGAGGGATTCTGGATTGCTTCGCTGCGCTCGCAATGACGGTGGAAACAGTGGTGACCCAATCACCACGGTCGTCCTGGATCGGCGCTCCGCTTCGCTGCGCTTGTCCAGGACGACAGCGTTGATTGGGGCGCTGCTTGTGTCAGCTCAACAAATGAGCGCGATCTTCATTCAGCTCATTTCATGAGCAAATGTACATCTTTGTATGCAATGGGAGAGCGCGCGTATCGGCGGCGAGTGGCCCATATTTTTGCATTCTCCCGCAATGCCAATACCTTAGCCTGCCGCCAATGCTCCGCTAAGCCTTGGCACGAACCTTGCGATGCCACCTCCAACCAAGAACGTTTGTGTTGGAGCCATTGCATGAAGCGCCGCGATTTCCTCAAGTCCGTGTCTGGATTGGCCGCAGGCGCGGCGCTTCCGGCGATGCCTGCGGTGATCTCTCCGGCCGGGGCCGATGCGCGCTCCGAGACGCTGCTGATCGTCTCCGAAGGCGGGCCGAACAATCTCGACATCCACGGCGTCGGCACCAACGTGCCCGGCTATGAGGTGTCCTGGAATTGCTACGACCGCCTGATCAGCCACGAGATGAAGAGCGGTCCCGGCGGCGTGCCCTATTACGACCGCGACAAGTTCAAGGGCGAGCTCGCCGAGGACATGAAGATCGACGACATGTCGGTCACGTTCAAGCTGCGCAAGAACGCCAAATTCCACGACGGCACGCCGGTCACCGCGAAGGACGTGAAATGGTCGCTCGACCGCGCCGTGAGCGTCGGCGGCTTTCCGACCTTCCAGATGAGCGCGGGCTCGCTGACCAAGCCCGAGCAGTTCGTGGCGGTCGACGACTATACGGTGCGCGTCGACTTCCTCAGGAAGGATCGCCTCACCATCCCCGATCTCGCGGTAATCGTGCCCTGCGTGGTCAACTCGGAATTGGTGAAGAAGAACGCCAGCGAGAAGGATCCGTGGGGCCTGGAATTCACAAAACAGCAGACCGCGGGCTCCGGTGCCTACAAGGTGACGAAGTGGACCGCCGGCACCGAAGTGGTGATGGAGCGCAATGAGGATTGGGCCTGCGGTCCGCTGCCGAAGATCAAGCGTGTGATCTGGCGCATGGTGCCGCAGGCCGGCAACCGCCGCGCGCTCTTGGAGCGCGGCGATGCCGACATCTCCTACGAGCTGCCGTTTAGGGATTTCCAGGAGATGAAGGCGAACGGCAAGCTCAACGTGGTGTCGCTGCCGTTCTCGAACGGCATCCAGTACATCGGCATGAACGTGACCAGGCCGCCGTTCGACAATCCGAAGGTGCGGCAGGCGATGGCCTATGCGATGCCGTATCAGAAGATCATGGACGCCGTGCTGTTCGGCCTCGGCAATCCCATGTTCGGCGCGCCCAACGACAAGGCCACCGAAGTGGCCTGGCCGCAGCCGCACAAATTCAACACCGACATGGAGAAGGCAAAGGCGCTGCTGACTGAAGCCGGCTACGCCAACGGCTTCGAGACCACGATCTCGTTCGACCTCAATTTTGCCGGCGTCAACGAGCCGCTCTGCGTGTTGGTGCAGGAATCACTGGCGCAGCTCGGCATCAAGACCACCATCAACAAGGTGCCCGGCGCCAACTGGCGCACCGAGCTCAACAAGAAGGAGATGCCGCTCTTCACTAACGTGTTCTCGGGCTGGCTCGATTACCCCGAGTACTTCTTCTACTGGTGCTATCACGGCAACAATTCCGTCTTCAACACCATGAGCTACAAGTCGGCGGAGATGGACAAGCTCATCGACGGCGCGCGCGTTGCTGCCGCGACCGGCGACAAGACCACCTACGACGCCGACGTGAAGGCTTTCGTCGATCTCGCCTACGCCGACATCCCTCGCATCCCGCTCTACCAGCCCTTCGTCAACGTCGCGATGCAAAAGAACATCTCCGGCTACGAATACTGGTTTCACCGCAGGCTCGATTACCGCGCGATGGCGAAGGGGTGAGGGGCGAATAGCGGGTGGCGAGTAGTGAGTAGGGAGCACCGAATGGATATGCACGGCAGCGACCAGTTATTCGCCATTCGCTATTTGCCATTCGCACGCGCAAGCGCCTTCCCAAGTGAGGCGAGCACTCCTCTCTCATTCCCTCCCCCCTTGTGGGGGAGAGGCAGGGAGGGGGGTAGCCACGAACTCCGAACTCGCTTGGGGCCACCCCCCTCCCTAGCCCTCCCCCGCAAGGGGGGAGGGAGCGCAGCGGAGCGTGCGGCGGCGCATTCGCCAACTATCGAGAAGGCACTCTTCGATGACGCATCAGCATCTACGAGTCTCGTCGTTCTCTTCGATCTGAGTCAGGCAGGCACTCCTCTCTCATTCCCTCCCCCCTTGCGGGGGAGGGGCAGGGAGGGGGGTAGCCACGAACTCCGACCTCGCTTGGGGCCACCCCCCTCCCTAGCCCTCCCCCGCAAGGAGGGAGGGAACGCAGCGGGGCAAGTGGCGACAGCCTCGCGAACCAGCGAGAGCTGTTTGTCATGCTGGAGTGCCGCGCCATGCTGACCCTGATCGGCAAGCGGCTGATGTTCGCGATCCCCTCGCTGATCGGGGTCGTCATCGTCACCTTCCTGCTCACGCGCGCGCTGCCGGGTGATCCCGCTGCCTACTTCGCCGGTCCCGCCGCGACGAAGGAAGCCGTCGAGCAGATCCGCAGGAAACTCGGCTTCGACAAGCCGCTGGTCGAGCAGTTCTTCCGCTACGCGAGTGATCTCGCCAATGGCGATTTCGGCACGTCGCTGACGACCGGCCAGCCGGTCGCGACCGAGATTCGCAATCGCCTGCCGGCCTCCGCCGAGCTGACGCTGCTCGGCCTCATCGTCTCCATCACTATTGCGATTCCGCTCGGCGTGCTGGCGGCAACGCGCCCGGGCTCGTGGATCGATCATCTCTGCCGGGTGACGACGACGGCGGGCGTGTCGCTGCCGGTATTCTTCACCGGCCTCGTGCTGGTGTATGTCTTCTACTTCCGGCTCGGCTGGTCGCCGGCGCCGCTCGGCCGGCTGGATGTGTTCTACAGCGCGCCGGCGACGGTGACGGGCTTCTATCTGATCGACACCCTGATCGCGCGTGACTTTGAGGCGTTTCGCTCGGCGCTGAGCCAGCTCATCCTGCCGGCGGCAACGCTCGCGATCTTCTCGCTGGCGCCGATCGCGCGCATGACGCGCGCCTCGATGCTGGCGGTGCTCGCCTCCGAATTCGTCCGCACCGCGCGAGCCAGCGGCCTGTCGCCGGCAACCGTCATCGTCACCTACGCCTTTCGCAACGCGATGCTTCCGGTGATCACCACGCTCAGCATGGTGTTCTCGTTCCTGCTCGGCGCCAACGTGCTGGTGGAAAAGGTCTTCGCCTGGCCTGGCATCGGCTCCTACGCGGTGGAAGCGCTGATCGCGTCCGACTTCGCACCGGTGCAGGGTTTCGTGTTGACCATGGCGGTCATGTACGTGCTGCTCAATCTCGTGATCGACATTCTCTACGGCGTGATCGATCCGCGCGTGCGGCTGGAAGGGTAGAGCATGATCCGGAAAAGTGGAGACCGGTTTTCCGGCAAGATCATGCTCCAAGAAAGAGTGCCATCATGAGCACCGTTGCGCCTGCTGTTGAACCGGTCGGTCCGGCGCGAACCTCGGGACTCGCGGCGATGTTCGAGCACACCCGCTATGTGCTCGGCGAGAACAAGGTCACGGGCTTTGCCTTCGCGCTGCTCCTGCTCATCATCTGCGCGGCGCTGTTCGGTCCCTCCATCGTGCCGCACGATCCGCTCGCCTCGGACACCGCGGCTGCGTTAAAACCGCCATCGGCGGCGCACTGGTTCGGTACCGACCAGCTCGGCCGCGACATCTTCAGTCGCGTCATCGTCGCAACGCGGCTCGACGTCTTCATCGCGGTCGCATCGGTTGCGCTGGTGTTCCTGATGGGTGGGCTCGCCGGCATCGCGGCGGGCTATTTTGGCGGCTGGACCGACCGCGTCGTCGGCCGCATCGCCGATACCATCATGGCCTTTCCGCTGTTCGTGCTGGCGATGGGTATCGTGGCGGCGCTCGGCAACACCGTGCAGAACATCATCCTGGCGACCGCCATCGTGAACTTCCCGCTCTATGCCCGCGTCGCGCGCGCCGAAGCCAACGTCCGCCGCGATGCCGGCTTCGTGCAGGCGGCGCGGCTGTCGGGTAACGGCGAATTCCGCATCCTCCTGGTGCACATCCTGCCCAACATCATGCCGATCATGATCGTGCAGATGTCGCTGACCATGGGCTACGCCATTCTCAATGCCGCCGGCCTCTCCTTCATCGGCCTCGGCGTGCGCCCGCCGACCGCCGAATGGGGCATCATGGTCGCCGAGGGCGCCGGCTTCATGGTGTCGGGCGAATGGTGGATCGCGCTGTTCCCGGGCCTCGCGCTGATGATCGCCGTGTTCTGCTTCAACCTCCTCGGCGACGGTCTGCGCGACATCGTCGACCCGCAGCGGAGGACGTGAGCGATGGTTGGGCTCGAGTGTGTGGTGAGCAACGCGAGGCTCACATGTGAGGAGCGCACAATCCTCTCATTCCCTCCCCCCTTGCGGGGGAGGGGCAGGGAGGGGGGTAGCCACGAACTCAGACCTCGCTTGGGGCTACCCCCCTCCCCAACCCTCCCCCGTCGCAAGTCGGGCCTGCCCGACTTGCGCAAACAAAGGATGCGCAACCGGGGTACACCCCGGTTGCGTGGGGGAGGGAGCGAGAGAGTTGTACCCGCCTCGCGCCTAAGTCCACCGCGGAAATTGTCCAATGAATCCAACCCCGTTCTACTTTGCATGGGGTTGTTTTCGCGATTTTTGAGTGGGAGGCATTCATGACTGCTCAGCCCCTGCTCGACGTCCACGACCTCACCGTCGAATTCACCACCCGCCGCGGCATCGTCAAAGCGGTGCAGCACGTCGACATCTCCGTCGCCAAGGGCGAGACGCTGGCGATCGTCGGCGAGTCCGGTTCCGGCAAGTCGGTGACGTCCTACGCCGTGATGCGCATCCTCGACCGCGCGGGGCGGATCGCCGAGGGCTCGGTGATGTTCTCCGGCATCGATGTGAAGGCCGCGACCGAAGACCAGATGCGCGATCTGCGCGGCCGCGAAGTCTCGATGATCTTCCAGAACCCGCGTGCCGCACTCAACCCGATACGGAAAGTGGGCGACCAGATCGAGGACGTGCTGCGCACCCATGTGCAGCAGGCGCAAGTCACAGGTCACGGCGAGAAAGCGATCGAAGCGCTGGAGCAGGTCAAGATCGCGCGCCCGCGCGAGCGCTATCACGCCTATCCGTTCGAGCTGTCCGGGGGCATGTGCCAGCGCGTCGTCATTGCGCTCGCGCTCGCGTGCAATCCGCAGCTCCTGATCGCGGACGAGCCGACCACCGGGCTCGACGTCACCACGCAGAAGGCGGTGATGGACCTGATCGTCGAGCTGACCAAGCGGCGCGCGATGTCGACCATCCTGATCACGCACGACCTCGGCCTTGCTGCGGCCTATTGCGACCGCGTCGTGGTGATGGAGAAGGGCCGCGTGGTCGAGACCGCGAAGGCCGCCGACATCTTCGCCAGCCCGCAGCATCCCTACACGCGAAAATTGATGCGTGCGACGCCGCGGATCGGCGTGCAGCTAAGAGACTTGTTGCCAGAGGAAGACGGGAGCGCGGCAGCTTCCTTCGCCTCTCCCCGCGCGCGGGGAGAGGCCGACGCACTCGGCAGCGCACTTGCGCGCCAGAGTCCGGCGGGTGAGGGGGACTCTCCGCGAGTCGAGCTCGAGGAAACAGCCCCTCACCCCAACCCTCTCAGAGCGAGCGAAGCTCGTCTCGACCCCGCGAAGAGCGGGGAGAGGGAGAAGAGCGGCAAGCCCCTTCTCCTCGTCGAAAAGCTCGTGAAAGACTATCCCCGCCAGGGCGCCACCGCGGTGCTCGGAAAGCTGTTCGGCCGCAAGCCGCCGGTCGAGCCGGATGTGTTCCGCGCCGTCGACGGCATCAGCTTCTCGATCGGCCATGGCGAGAGCGTCGGCCTGGTCGGCGAATCCGGCTGCGGCAAATCCACGACGTCGATGATGGTGATGCGGCTGTTGGACCAGACCTCGGGCCGCATCCAATTCGACGGCGAGGAGATCGGCAGCATCATGCCGAGCGCCTTTGCCCGGCTGCCGCTGCGCAGTCGCATCCAGATGGTGTTCCAGGACCCGACCGACAGCCTCAATCCGCGCTTCACCGCCGCGCGCGCCATCGTCGACCCGCTTCTGCAACTCGGCGACGTCCGGGGGCGTGATGCGCTGCGCGCGCGCTGCGAGGAGCTGGCGGCAATGGTCGGATTGCCGCTCGATCTGCTCGATCGTTTCCCGCACCAATTGTCCGGCGGCCAGAAGGCCCGCGTCGGCATCGCCCGCGCGATCGCGCTGCATCCAAAGCTCGTTATCCTGGACGAGCCGACGGCCGCGCTCGACGTGTCGGTCCAGGCGGTGGTGCTGAATCTGCTGGAGGACCTCAAGCAGCGGCTTCGCATGAGCTACCTGTTCGTTTCGCATGATTTGAATGTGGTGCGCTTGCTGTGCGATCGTGTCATTGTGATGCGGACGGGTCGAATCGTGGAGGAAGGGTCTTCCGAGAAGGTCCTGAGCGATCCGCAGGACGACTACACCAAGGCGCTGTTGACGGCGATTCCGCATCCGCCGTTGCCGGTTCACTGAGAGACTTTCGTGGGAGCATGATGGCCGAACCGCTGGACGACTATATCGACGCCGTGTCGAAAGCACTGTCGCTGCCGATCGAGGAAGCCTGGCGGCCCGCGGTGCGCGCCAACCTCGAAGTGTCGCTGCGGCTCGGCCGCCTTGTCGACGAATTCGCGCTGCCGGACGAGACCGAGCCGGCGCCCGTGTTCACGGCCTGACGCCGCCATGACGATTGATCCCGAAATGACGGCCGCGGAGATCGCCGCAGCTATTGCCACCAAGAAGCTGACTGCGTTCGAGGTCACCGAAGCGGCGCTGGCGCGCATCACTCGATACAACGGCCTGCTCGGTGCCTTTACTGATTTCACTTTCAGGCGAGCTCGCGCCAAGGCGCTCGCCATCGACGCCGACATTGCCGATGGTAAGCAGGTCGGCCCACTCGCTGGTGTACCCTTTGCGGTTAAGAATCTGTTCGACGTTGCTGGGCTGAGGACCTACGCCGGCTCGAAGATCAACCGCGACCTGCCGAAGGCCAAGCGCGATGCCACCCTGATCGAGCGCATGGAAGCCGCGGGTGCCGTGCTGGTCGGCGCGCTCAACATGGGCGAATACGCCTACGATTTCACCGGCGAGAACGTGCACGATGGTCCCTCGCGCAATCCGCATGACATTGATCGGATGAGCGGCGGCTCCTCCGGCGGCTCCGGCAGTGCCGTCGGCGGCGCGCTGGTGCCGATCGCGCTGGGCTCGGATACCAACGGTTCGATCCGCGTGCCGTCCTCGTTCTGCGGCATTTTCGGTTTGAAGCCGACCTATGGCCGGCTGTCGCGAGCGCGCTCCTTCCCGTTCGTCGCGAGTCTCGACCATGTCGGCCCGCTCGCGCGCTCCGTCACCGATCTCGCGCTGGCCTATGACGCGATGCAGGGCCCGGATGCGGACGATGCCGCTTGCACCACGCGCGGCGTCGAGCCGGTGACGCCGCTGCTCGGTGAATCCATCGCAGGCCTGCGCGTCGCGATCGCCGGCGGCCACTTCCAGAAGAACGTGTTTCCCGAGGCCGTCGAAGCCGTCAGCCGCGTCGCCAAGGCGCTCGGCGCGACGCGAGTTGTGGACGTTCCCGAAGCCTCGCGCGCCCGCGCCGCGGCCTATGTCATCACCACGACGGAAGGCGCCTCGCTCCATCTCGATCGCCTGCGCAAGCGCCCGAACGATTTCGATCCGGCGGTGCGCGACCGGCTGATCGCCGGCGCGATGGTGCCGGCGTCGCTGGTCGATCGTGCGCAAAAATTTCGCCGCTGGTATCGCGCGCAGGTCATGGAGCTGTTTAGGTCGGTCGACGTTTTGCTCGCGCCCGCGACGCCCTGTACGGCGCCGAAGCTCGGACAGGTGAATTTCACACTCGACGGCGTCGAATTGCCGGTGCGCGCCAATATCGGCATCCATACCCAACCGATCTCGTTCATCGGCCTGCCCGTGGTGGCGGTGCCGGTGCCGCTGGAGCCGCTGCCGATCGGCGTGCAGATCATCACAGCGCCCTGGCGCGAGGACATCGCGCTGCGGGTCGCGCATGCGCTGGAACGAATGGGCGTAGTATCAGCGCCGTCACCGAGAGGATTTTGAAATGGAGATCGATCTTCCCGACGTGGTCGCGGAAGTCAAAGCCGCGTTCGAGCGTTACGAGACGGCGCTGGTCAGCAACGACGTCGCCGTGCTCGGCGAGCTCTTTCGCAACGATCCCCGCACGCTGCGCTACGGCATCGGCGAAAACCTCTACGGCTATGAGGCGATCTCCGGCTTCCGCGCCGCGCGCTCGCCGGTCGGCCTCAACCGCCGCACCGCCAAAACCGTCATCACCAGCTATGGCCGCGACACCGCGGTCGCCTCCACCCTGTTCTATCGCGACACCGCGCCCGGCAAGGTCGGCCGGCAGATGCAGACCTGGATTCGCTTCCCGGAGGGCTGGCGCGTCGTAGCTGCCCATGTCAGCATCATCGACGAGCCGAAAGAGGCGTGATCGCATGACGCTCGACGACCTCCCGCCTGGGACATTGCCGACCGAGCCGGTCGTGCCGCGTGTCGACCGGCCGCACCCGACCGTGCACAAGGTCACGCGCGCCGAGGAGCTGCGGCTGCAGCTCGCCGACGAGATCGTGCGCGGAGCTTTGGCTCCCGGCGCGCCGCTGGATGAGACCGATATCGCGCGCCGCTTCAGCGTTTCGCGCACGCCGGTGCGGGAAGCGTTGCGCCAGCTCGTGGCCAGCGGCCTCGTCGAGGCCCGCGCCCATCGCGGCGCGGTCGTGGCGCAGCCCTCGATCGAACGGCTGACCAGCATGTTCGAGGCGATGGCCGAGCTCGAGGCGCTGTGCGCCGGGCTTGCCGCCGAACGCATGTCCGCGGCCGAGCGTCATGGCCTCGAGGCCATCCACGA